>JBEKKH010000673.1:0-4400 GCA_050010815.1 Streptosporangiaceae bacterium
GGTCCAGGCGAGTATCCGGATCGGGTCCGCCAGCATGGCGCCGATGTCGCGCAGGACGGCGGAGCCGAGTTCCCCGTCGACGATGCGGTGGTCGAAGGACAGCGACAAGGTGCAGGCCTTACGCACCGCGAGCTGCCCGTCTACCACCCACGGTGCGTCCTTGACCTGCCCGAACGCGAGGATGGCGGTCTCACCAGGGGTGAGGATCGGCGTTCCGGCGTCCACCCCGAACACGCCCACGTTGGTGATCGTGATCGTGCCGCCGGCCAGGTCGGCCGGGGTGGCCCGGCCCGCCCGGCCGGTTTCGGTCAGCGCCTGCAGCTGGCGGGCCAGCTCGGGCAGCGGCAGGACGCCCGCGTCCTTGATGTTCGGCACGATGAGCCCGCGCTCGGCCGCGACCGCGATGCCGAGGTTCACGTAGTGCTTGACCACGATCTCCTCGGCGTCGCCGTCCCAGCGGGAGTTGATGAGCGGGTGCCTGGCCACCGCGACAAGCAGCGCCCGGGCCACGAAGAGCAGCGGCGACACCCGCACGCCCGCGTACTCGGGGAGGTCCCGCACGCGCCGCACCGCGGCCATCGTTTCGGTCACGTCGACCTGCAGGAACTCGGTGACGTGCGGAGCGGTGAACGCGCTCGACACCATGGCCGCAGCCATGTGCCTGCGCACCCCCTTGACCGGGATGCGCTCCTCGGTGCCCGGGCTGGACCCCTGATCCGCCGTAGCCAGGCGGGCCGTCCGCATCCCGTTCCCGAAGACAGCCTGGTCCGAACGGACCGTGGTATCACCGGCCGCGGCCTGCTGCACGTCGTCCCGGGTGATCGAGCCCGCGGGCCCGGTGCCGGCCAGCGCGGACAGGCTGATGCCGAGGTCCTTGGCCAGCCTCCGCACCGGCGGCTTAGCCAGCGCCCGGGCGGCGGGAAGCTCGGCGGGCGCCCCGGCGGGGACCCTGGCGGCGCGCGTCCCGGCGGCCGGTTCGGGCGTGGCGATGGCCGGTACGGTCTTGCGCGCCCGCCGGGTGGTGGACGCCTCCTTGACCCCGTATCCGACCAGGACCGCCTGCCGCTGCGGCGGCCCCGGGGTTTCCGCCGTGGCGGTGGCGGGGTCAGGGTCGGCCAGGGCACGAACCACGGCTCGTTCGGCTGAATTGGTCTGTTCCTGGAGCGCGACGGCGGTTGCGCCGGCACCGGCCACGTCCACCGCGATGATGGGCACCCCCACGTCGACGGTCTGGCCCTCCTCGACCAGCAGCCGGGCCACCGTCCCGTCCCAGGGTGACGGCAGCTCGACCACCGCCTTGGCGGTCTCGATCTCCACGATGATCTGGTTGACCTCGACGTGGTCACCCGGCTGCACGTGCCAGGCCACGATGTCCGCCTCGGTCAGGCCCTCGCCTACGTCAGGAAGCTTGAACTCCTTGAGCTCGGTCATGATCGCCTCTCACCTAAAAAGTCCTCAGTAACCGAACGTGCGGTCCACCGTGTCCAGGATCCGGTCCAGGTCAGGCAGGTAGTGATCCTCCAGCCTGGACGGCGGGTACGGGGTGGCGAAGCCGCCGACGCGCAGCACCGGCGCCTCGAGGTGGTAGAAGCACCGCTCGGTCACCCGGGCCGCGATCTCGGCCCCGATGCCCGCGTAGACCGGCGCCTCGTGCGCCACGACACAACGGCCGGTCTTGCGGACCGAGGCGCAGATCGTGTCGACGTCCAGCGGGGACAGCGAGCGCAGGTCGATCACCTCGATGCTGCGGCCGTCCTTCCGGGCGGCCAGCGCGGACTCCAGCGCGGTCCGGACCAGCGGACCGTACGTGAGCAAGCTCACATCGGTGCCCTCCAGCACCGTCTTCGCCCGGTCCAGGGGCAGCGCGTGCGTCACTCCGCCCACCGTGTCGACGTCGCCCTTGTCCCAGTACCTCCGCTTGGGCTCGAAGAAGATCACCGGATCGTCGGAGCTGATCGACTGCTGGATCATGGCGAACGCGTCGGCCGCGTCGCCGCAGGCGACCACCTTCAGGCCGGCCGTGTGGGCGAACATCACCTCGGGCGACTCGCTGTGATGCTCGACCGCGCCGATGCCGCCGCCGAACGGGATGCGGATCACGATCGGCAGGCTGACGTGGCCGCGGGACCGGTAGCGCATCTTGGCCAGCTGGCTGATGATCTGGTCGACCGCCGGGTAGACGAAGCCGTCGAACTGGATCTCGCAGACCGGCCGGTAGCCGCGCAGCGCCAGGCCGATCGCGGTGCCGACGATGCCCGACTCGGCCAGCGGGGTGTCGATCACCCGCGCCTCGCCGAAGTCCTTCTGCAGGCCGTCGGTCACCCGGAAGACACCGCCGAGCTTGCCGACATCCTCGCCCATGATCAGGACCTTGGGGTCGTTCTCCATGGCCTTGCGCAGACCCTCGTTGAGGGCCCTGGACAGGGTGAGCTTGGTCATCGTCCCGCACCCCTGTTCTCCCCGGTTTCGGCTGCGAACGAATCCAGGTAGGCCGCGTACTGCTCCCGCTCTTCGCGCAAGATCGAGGTCGGCTCGCTGTAGACGTCGTCGAAGATGGCCAGCGGGGCCGGGTCCGGCATGGTCCGGCACGCCTCGCGCACCTGGGCGCCGACCTGCTTGGCCTCCGCGTCGATCTCCGCGAAGAAGTCGGGGTCGGCCAGCCCGGTACGGACCAGATACGCCCTGACCCGCTCGATGGGGTCCCGGAGCTTCCACACCTCCAGCTCGCTGGCCAGCCGGTACCTGGTCGGGTCGTCCGTGGTGGTGTGCGCGCCCATCCGGTAGGTGAACGCCTCGATCAGGGTCGGTCCCTGGCCTTCCCTGGCCGCTTGCATGGCCTTCTTGGTCACCGCGTAGCAGGCCAGCACGTCGTTGCCGTCGACGCGCACTCCGGGGAAGCCGAAGCCGCGGGCCCGCTGGTAGAGCGGGACGCGGCTCTGCTTCTCCAGCGGCGCGGAGATGGCCCACTGGTTGTTCTGGCAGAAGAACACGATCGGCGCGTTGAACACCGACGCGAAGACGAACGCCTCGTTCACGTCGCCCTGGCTGGTGGCGCCGTCACCGAAGTAGGCGATGACCGCCTCGCCGGGCCGTTCGGGTGTCATCGGGTTGCCGGGGTCACCGCCGACGGCTCCGTCCCGCTGGATGCCCATCGCGTAGCCGGTGGCGTGCAGGGTCTGGCTGCCGATCACGATCGTGTACAGGTGGAACTTGTGCTCCTCGGGGGCCCAGCCGCCGTGGCTGACCCCACGGTAAAGCTCAAGCAGCCTCACCGGGTCGATGCCGCGGCACCAGGCCACGCCGTGCTCGCGGTAGGTGGGGAAGACCATGTCCTGCGGCGCGAGCGAGCGGGCGGAACCGATCTGGGCAGCCTCCTGGCCGAGCAGCGAGGCCCAGATGCCAAGCTCGCCCTGGCGCTGCAGGGCGATCGCCTCGGTGTCGATCCTGCGCACCAGGACCAGGTCCCGGTACATGGCCCTGATGTCGGCGGCGGAGAGGTCGACCGGATAATCGGGATGCTCGATCCGCTCGCCCTCGGGGGTGAGCAGCTGGACAAATCCCTCCTGGTCCGGGACCTCCGGTGCGGGCTGGCCGGGCGGGCCGGGCGGGGTTGGCTGGTACTGGGCTTGGGGGTACTGGGCTTGCGGGGGCTGGGGTGGTTGGTGCTGGGTGTTCTCGTGCTGCGCGGCTGTGGTCGCGGCGCCGGATTCGACGGTCACGTGCCACTCCTTTCCGGGCCGGAAACTGGGATCACCAGCGCCGGCCAGACGGCCTGAGGTTCCCGGACGCATCTATAACTGAGCTGTCGCGTACGCTGCGTGCCCGGTGGGGCGCACGCGTCCGCGGTCCCTGGTGGGACGCTCTTTACCAGAAGATATATGCCCCGAAGGCCCTGGAGGATACGTGGCCCGAATGATCGTGGAAGTAATGCTCAAGCCGGAGATCCATGACCCGCAGGGGGATGCCATCGCCAGCGCGTGCCACCGTCTGGGGTTCGGACAGGTGCGCGGAGTCAGGCAGGGAAAAAGGTTCGAGGTCGACATTGAGGGCCCGGCGGATGACGCTGTGATAGCCATCACAACCCTGGCCAGGGATCTGCTATCGAACCCGGTCATAGAGGAATTTTCGGTGGTTCAGGAGTAACCGGGGCGGGTTGATCTGACGCACGCGATCGGGTAACCGGGTTTCGGCGGCGTTAACGGGGAATCACTCGAACTGTGAGTACTGGTGGTACGACGCGCGTGAAGTCAGTTCCTGACGTGAAGTTCTGCCTGGTTTTCCAGTGCGAGTCGCTCAGCGTGCCGGTCATGCGCCGGGTCCTCGGTGACACCCTGCGCGGCCTGGGCGTGGACTCCGACTCCGTGTACGACATCTTGCTCGCGGCCACCGAAGCCTGCACC
>JBEKKH010000674.1:0-5287 GCA_050010815.1 Streptosporangiaceae bacterium
CCCGGTCGGTGATGTCCTCGATGGTGACGTTCTCCAGCCCGCGTTCCACAGCCAGCTGGAGTGCGGCCGAGCTCAGCGCGTGACGGGTCGCGAGCTTCTTACGTTCCCGCCTGCCGAGGAGCGGGCTGCCGTCGGTCACGACACGTAGCGTAGCATAATCTTGCCGAACAGGAAATCTTGCCTTTTAGGCAAAATAGTGTACTGTTGCGGGCATGACTTCCGGGCACCGCGAAGCAAGCATGATCACGAGCATCGTCAAGGCCGCCCGCGCCGACCTCTTCGGGAGGCTCTAGCCATGCCCGCGCAACCGTCGGCACGCGCCGGCCAGGTAGACATCGTGATCGTCGGCGGCGGACCGGTCGGACTCATGCTGGCCTGCGAGCTCCGGCTAAGCGGCACCGACCCGATCGTGCTGGAGCGACTGCCCGGGATCGACGAGACCCCCAAGGGCAACGGCCTGGCGGGCCAGATCGTGCCGGTGCTGGACTACCGCGGCCTGCTCGACCGGCTCCGCCAGGAGGCCACCTTTGCCGGGCCGGTACCGCGCTTCTCGTTCGGTCCGCTGCAGCTGGACTTCTCCAGGCTCGGCACCAGCCCGCTGCACATCCTGACGGTGCCGCAACGTCAGCTGGAGAAGGCGCTGGAGGCGCGGCTCACCGAACTCGGCGGGACCGTCCGCCGCGGACACGAACTGACCGCCCTGTCCCAGGACGACGACGCCGTCACGCTCGATGCCCGCGGCCCCGGCGGCGCCTACCAGCTGCGCGCACGCTATCTCGTGGGCTGCGACGGCGCGCACAGCCTGGTACGCAAGCAGGCCGGGATCGGGTTCCCCGGCATCACCTCGCCGGAGATATCCCGGATCGGGCGGGTCCGCCTGCCGACGGCGAAGATCGCCCGGGGCGGCGGCGAGGCGAAGGTGCCGGGGATCGGCCGGCTGAAGCTCATGGGGCCAGTCCGCACCCCGCGAGGCACCTACTCGCTCGCGCCGCTGGCCCTGCTCGACAAGAACGCCCAGACCGGCGTCTACATGGTCTACATCAGCGAGGACGATCCGGCCGCTGACCTGAGCGCCCCGATGACCCTGGACGAACTGCGCGCCAGCGCCCGGCGGGTGCTCGGCGGCGACCTGCCGATGACCGATCCGCAGCGGCTGACCCGGCTCGCCGGGAACAGCCGGCAAGCCGACCGCTACCAGGCCGGCCGCATCCTGCTCGCCGGCGACGCCGCCCACGTCTTGGGAGTCGGCGGGTCGCTGAACACCGGCCTGCTCGACGCGGTCAACCTCGGCTGGAAGCTCGCCGCGCAGGTCCAGGACCGGGCACCGGGCGGCTTGCTGGACTCCTACCACGCCGAGCGGCACCTCGCCGGACAGCACGCCATCCTGCACACCCGCGCCCAGAAGGCCCTGACCGTCATCGGCCAGGGCGGGAAGGGCGAGCCTGGCGAGGTGAGCCCGGAAGGCGCCGAAGCGCTGAGCGAACTGTTCGGCGACGTGCTCCAGCACCCCGAACCGCTCCAGCACATCCGCGAACTGCTCCGCCAGCCCGGGCAACTGCGTCACATCGGCGAGATGATCGAGGGCTCCGATGTGCGCTACCCGATGCCGGCCAGCAACGCCCAGCCACACCCGTTGCTCGGGAAGCTCGCGCCAGACCTCCAGCTGGAAACCCGCCACGGCCGCACCCGGGTCGCCGAGCTCATGCACGCGGCCCAGGGCATCCTGCTCGACCTCACCGCCGATTCCGCAGTCGCCGAGGCGGCCCCAGACCAGGCCGACCTGATCACCGTCATCACCGCACACTGCCTGACTACGCCCGCTCCGGCCGCAGCACTGCTAATCCGGCCCGACGGCCACGTCGCCTGGGCCGCCGGACCCGGCACGCCCGACCCGGCCGCCGGGATGAACAATGCCCTGCGCACCTGGTTCAGCCCAGGCGCCGGGCCGGAATGGATGACAACATCTCATGAACGGAGCAGGTAATGAACCGGAAGGGCGTGGTTTACGAAACCGGCCGGATAGTGGATGGCCGGAGCTGGCGACCGGAGTTCGCCCCCGTCGAGACGCGCCGCGAGCTCGCCATCATCCGCGACGACCTGCACTGCAACGCGGTGAAGATCACCGGGGACGACATCGGCCGGGTAACCGCCGTCGCCGCCGATGCCCTGGAACAGGGACTGGAGGCCTGGCTAGCGCCAGACGTGTGGGACCAGGACGCGGATGCCACCCTGGACTACATCGCCGAAGCCGCCCGCAGCGCGGGCGAACTGCACCGGCAGTGGCAAGGCCGGGTCGTTCTCATCGTGGCAAGCGAGCTGACGTTTTTCCTGCGAGGCATCGTCGAGGGAAGCACCGTGATCGAGCGGGCGAAGAACCCAGCGCTGATGGACCGCATCCGCTCCGGCGCGCTCAACGCCTCCGTGAATGACTTCCTGTCCCAGGCCAGCAGGGCAGCGCGGCCGGTATTCGAAGGAAGCATCACCTACGGGTCACTGTTCTTCGAACCAGTCGACTGGACCCTGTTCGACTTCGCAGGGGTCCAGCTCTACCGCGACGCCGCGACGCCGCGACGCCGCGACGCCGCGATGGCACCGATGATGGACGGCGTGCTGCGCCGCCTGCGCGGCCACAACCGGCCCGTGATCATCACGGAATTCGGCTGCTGCACCTACCAGGGCGCCGCAGACGACGGGGCGATGGGCTGGGAAGTCATGGAATACCACGGCCGCGCCAAGCCGCCCACACTCAAGGGCGGCTACCAGCGGGACGAGACCGGCCAGGCTGACGAGCTAACCAGCCTGCTCACCCTGTTCGACAGCGCCGGCACCGACGGCACCTTCGTGAATACCTTCATCAGCCCGCTCAACGCGTGCAACGACGATCCCCGATTCGATTTCGACATGGCCAGCTACAGCCTGGTCAAGAGCTACGGCAACCGCCTCGGCGACGTGGCCACCGACTACCCGGACGTCCCCTGGGACACCACCCCAGCCGGGACGACATACCCCGACATGCCATGGGAACCGAAGAAAGCGTTCTGGGCCGTCGCCGGCTACTACGCCACGCACGCCTCAGCGTAGCGCTGTTCGAGGCCAATCTCCTGCCAGTCCAGCGAGCGCACCCCGGTAGCAATGAAAGTCTCAATTCCGTTACGGGCTTGCCGATGCCGTTGCGCATCCTATGCCGCCTGAACAGGGGAAATCGAAAAACCGTGCCGCCCGGTAGGCGACAGGCGGGTAGCGGTCCTTCCACGACGGGCGGACGGGGGCTACCAGGGGCGCCAGATCGTGACGGCGCGCCACTGCGGCCATGGCGGCCACGACTCTGCGGCCCAGGGCCGATAGCGCCGTGGGACGGTGCGGTTCGCTGATAGCCTGCAAGCCGAGGCATCGATTCCCGCTGGGAGGGTTTCGAGGGTCCCGTCCCAGTGGAAGGGATGGTCGGGCCCCGGGCGATGAGGCGGCCGGAGCGCCGGTCGGCGAACAGGATCTGCGAGTCGGCATGCCGGGTGGCAACGAGCCGAAGTACCGGCCGGTGTGGTTGCCGTGGTGGTTGTACTCTGGCCACAGTCCGTCGAAGAGCCGGCGCCGCGCGCCGGCGACCACAAGCCGGGCCGCTCTGCCGCCGTGAAGGCTTCCAGCCAGCTGGGCGCGCCCGATGGTGCCTGCATGTGCGCACCGTACAACCGCTGCGACACAGCGGCTCCGGCATTTCCGCGGAATACGAAGTAGAGGGCCACCCTCCTTGCCAGCCCCGCCCTCGACGACGTACACTCGTACAAGATTCCTGTACGAGTCGGAGTGAGGACGAGATGACCGCTGTCAGCATCAGCAACGCCCGCGAGAATCTGTTCCCGCTGGTAAGGCAGGTCAACGAAGACCACATCGTCGTCGAGATCGTGGCACGCAACGGCGGCAACGCCGTCCTGATGTCCGCCGAGGATTACGAGTCGCTGCAGGAGACGCTCTACCTGTTCTCCACCCGCGCCAATGCCGTCCACATCCTGCGCGGGCTGGCTGAGGCGCGCGAAGGCACCGCCGAGCCGACCGAACTCGAGACGCTAGCCGCCCGGTTCAACGTGCAGGCAGACGAGTGAAACTGTCGATCACCTCCGGCGCCCTCGAAGACCTCGAGGCCTGGTCAACGACCAACCCCAGGGTGCTTTCCAAGATCATCAGGCTGATCGCGGAGACAACACGGTCACCGCGAACCGGCACCGGCAAGCCAGAACGCCTCAAACACCTGGGCGGTGAGGTCTGGTCACGCCGGATAACTGAGAAGGACCGGCTCGTGTACGACATCCAGCCCGACGTGATCACCATCATCGCCTGCCGCTTCCACTACGACGATCACTGACCCGGACCTGGCCAGCCCTGATCACGAGCCAGGCCCTGATCACGAGCCAGAACCGGGTGTTCTGCCGTCAGGCACGCAGAGGTCTGACGGCGATGACCGCCCGTCCGTAATCGGCAGGGGCGGTCCTGAGCGTTGGGCGGTCGATTTCTCTGTCACGCTACGTCATGTCCGTTCCGGATTCCAGCCAGGAACGGACACCTTGCGCACCATGCACAGGCGCATCAAGCGCCATTGACGCCCGCGACGAGCCGACGATCAGGATGCTTCCGCTCCGGAATACCGGTCGCGTTGCGTGACGGTCGCTGGCCGTGGTCATCACGCTGGATCCGCCTGATTGTTTCTGGCGGCAAGCCGTAGCCGGTCAGCATGCCGTTGCGACGTGCCTGCGAGGCCGCCTGCTGTGTACTGGCCACAGAGGGAAGTGGCGGAGCGTTCCCGCGGATTTGTCAAACTATCCGTGCCACCTCGCAAATAATGATCTGATGGCCAGGATATATGCAGCTGAAAGCAGAATTTTCGAACCTAGAATGCTAGCTGAATACTACGGTTTATGTCCCGTTTTGACTGCTTGAATCCAGAGGTCTCCCTGACTTTTATCTGACATGCGGAGGTGGCCAGCCTCGCGCGCGCGTGAGAGCCTCCGAGGGGCGCGGGGTTGGCGCATCATCTCTGGTGCTGTGGTGTCGGCGTGTCGCTACGGGAGCGTTAAGGTTATGGGCATCCCATCCGGCGCGGAGCATGCCCTGCCCGAGGACAAGGTCGACGTCCCTTGGCTCGCGGACCCTGAAGCATATCCGCAGGTCCCTCTGAGAGCGTACCGCGCCCTGGCCCATCGCCTTTTGCGTGGGCCGCTGCGTAGCGGCGATGAGGGTGACCGCTACTGCGCGGCCAAGCCGCGCGATGGAATCGGTATAGGCCGAGCGATCCAGG
>JBEKKH010000675.1:0-4389 GCA_050010815.1 Streptosporangiaceae bacterium
GCACGGTGGCCGCGTACGGCAGCATCGGGTCGTGGCGGTCGGCGAACCTGGCCGTGCCCGCGTGATCGGCCTGGCCGGCGAAGTCCCGCCGGAACCGGGCGTGCGGCCAGATGCTCTCGACGATGCCGACGGCGGCGCCCAGGGGCGCCAGCGCGCGGCCCTGCTCGATGTGCAGCTCGACGAAGGCGCCGATGGCGCCGAGCAGGTCATCGTCAGGGCCGATCAGATCCGCGTCGCAGCCCGCGGCGGTCATCGCCTCGGCCAGCGTGACGCCGGCGTCGTCGGTGAGGTCCCTGGCCGCCTGCGGGTCGATGGCGCCGGTGAGCAGGCGGCTGCCGAGGCACGGAACGCCGAACCTGGCGCCTTCTTCCTCGGTGAAGGCAGCAAGCACCACCGATCGTTCCGGATTAAAGTTTTGGGCTTTCAGGAGGTCAACGGCGGCCAGCGCGGTGACCACCCCGAGGCCGCCGTCGAAGCCGCCGCCGTCCGGGACCGAATCCAGGTGACTGCCGGTCGCGATGGCATCGGTGCGGGCCTGGCTTCTTGAGGCCCACCAGGCCCACAGGTTGCCGTTGTTATCGGGCTCGACGGCGAGGCCGCGCTTGTGCGCCTGGTCGGTGAACCAGGCGCGGCAGGCGGCGTCGGCCGGGGTCCAGGAGTAGCGGCGGTAGCCGCCGGTCTGCGGGTCGCGGCCGAGAGGTTCGAGCGCGCGCCACAGCTCGGCGAAGGTCACGCGCGGGTCTTCGGGTCCATCGGGACGCGAACCCCGCGCTCGGCGGCGACGGTCGAGGCCCTGGCGTAGCCGGCGTCGGTGTGCCTGATCACGCCCATGGCCGGATCGTTGGTCAGGACCCGTTCGAGCTTGGCGCCGGCCAGTTCCGTGCCGTCGGCCACGCAGACCTGGCCGGCGTGGATGGACCGGCCGATGCCGACGCCGCCGCCGTGGTGGATGGACACCCAGGACGCGCCGGAGGCGGTGTTGACCAGCGCGTTCAGCAGCGGCCAGTCGGCGATGGCGTCCGAGCCGTCGGCCATCGCCTCGGTCTCCCGGTACGGTGACGCGACCGAGCCGCAGTCCAGGTGGTCGCGGCCGAGCACGATGGGCGCCGACACCTCGCCGTTGGCCACCAGTTCGTTGAAGCGCAGCCCGGCCAGGTGCCGTTCGCCGTAGCCGAGCCAGCAGATCCGAGCCGGCAGGCCCTGGAAGTGCACCTTCTCCTGGGCCAGCCTGATCCACCTGGTCAGGGCCTCGTTCTGCGGGAACAGGTCGAGGATGGCCTGGTCGGTGGCTGCGATGTCCTTCGGGTCGCCGGACAGCGCGGCCCAGCGGAACGGGCCCTTGCCCTCGCAGAACAGCGGCCTGATGTAGGCAGGCACGAAGCCGGGAAAGTCGAAGGCTCGTTGGTAACCGGCCAGCTCGGCCTCGCCGCGGATGGAGTTGCCGTAGTCGAAGACCTCGGCCCCGGCGTCGAGGAAATCCACCATGGCGGCGACCTGCTCGGCCATCGACGCGCGGGCCCGGCTGGTGAAACCGGCCGGGTCTTCGGCCCGCAGCGCGGCCATGTCCTCGAAGGCCACGCCGCGGGGCAGGTAGGTCAGCGGGTCGTGCGCCGAGGTCTGGTCGGTGACGATGTCGATGGGGGCCTTACGCTTGAACATGGCCGGGAACACCTCCGCGGCGTTGCCCAGCAGCCCGATGGATTTTGGTTCGCTCTTATTCTTCGCGGCGACGGCTCGGCGGATCGCGTCGTCGATGTCGTCGGCTTGCTCGTCGAGGTAACCGTGCTCGATCCGGCGGGTGATCCGGGACGGATCGCACTCGACGCAGATGACGACGCCGCCGTTCATGGTCACGGCCAGCGGCTGCGCGCCGCCCATGCCGCCGAGTCCGCCGGTCAGCGTGATCGTGCCATTGAGGGTCCCGCCAAACCGCTTGGCCGCGATCGCGGCGAACGTCTCGTAGGTGCCCTGCAGGATTCCCTGGGTGCCGATGTAGATCCACGAACCCGCGGTCATCTGGCCGTACATGGTCAGGCCGAGCTGCTCCAGCCGCCGGAACTCCTCCCAGGTCGCCCACTGCGGGACCAGGTTCGAGTTGGCGATCAGCACCCGCGGAGCCCACTCGTGCGTGCGCAGGACGCCGACGGGCTTGCCCGACTGGACCAGCAGGGTCTCGTCGTCCTTGAGCTCGGTGAGGGTTTTGATGATCGCCGCGTACGCCTCCCAGCTGCGAGCGGCCCGGCCGGAGCCGCCGTAGACGATGAGCTGGTCGGGATGTTCGGCCACCTCGGGGTCGAGGTTGTTCATCAGCATGCGCATGGCGGCTTCTTGCGCCCAGCCCTGGCAGCTGAGGTGGGTGCCGCGCGGGGCGCGCACCTGTTCGTGACCTTGGCTCATGTGCCCATCATTCCCCTCGTGAGGCCAGGCGACGCACGGGGTGTCCGACGTGCGTGAAGCTGCTAGGTTCGGCTGCTGTGCGGCGCGTCTCGATGATCGGCATCTCGGGCTCGGGAAAATCGACCCTGGCCCGGGAGCTGGCACGCATCCTCGGGCTCCCGCACACCGAACTCGACTCGATCATCCACCAGGCGGGCTGGACCGCGCTGCCCGTTGAGGAGTTCCGGCGCCGGGTGTCCGTGCTCGTGGCGCAGGAGCGGTGGGTGCTCGACGGCAACTACTCCGGCCAGGTGCAGTCGATCATCTGGGCGCGGGCGGACACGGTGGTCTGGCTGGACCTGCCCAGGCCGGTGGTGATGCGCCGGGTCATCATCCGGACGCTGCACCGGGTGCTGGGCCGGGTGGAGCTGTGGAACGGGAACCGCGAATCCTGGCGCCAGCTGCTGAGCTGGGACAAAGAGGAGAACGTGATCGCCTGGGCCTGGCAGATGCAGAGCGTGCAGCGGGACAGGTACACCGCGGCGATGGCAGACCCGGCCAACGGGCACCTGCGGTTCATCCGGCTGAGGAGTCCCGGCGAGGTGAGACGGTTCCTGCGCTCGGCCTCGGGCGAGCTCGGCCTCGGGCGGCTCGGCCTCGGGCGGCTCGGCCTCGGGCGGCTCGGCCTCAGGCGGCTCGGCCTCAGGCGGAGACCAGCTCTGAGGGCTCGGCGATGACGTCGACCAGGGCGCCGTTGCGCATCACGGTGATCGCGAGCGGGCGGCCGATCGCTTCGGAGAACATCAGCCGCTGCAGGTCCTGGGCGGCCTTGACCGGCTTGCCCCCGGCGGTGAGCAGCAGGTCGCCCGGGCGTAGGCCGGCCCGGGCGGCGGGTCCGCTGCTGACCACCTCGGCGACGCGCAGTCCGGTCGTCCGGCCGAGCCGGTCACGCCAGCTGGCGGGCACCGGGCCGGGCATCGTGACCAGGCCCAGGTAGGCCCGCCGGACCCGGCCGTCCCGCATGAGCGCGGAGATGATCCGCCGCGTGGTGTCGTTTACCGGGACGGCCATGCCGAGGCCGACGCCGGCCACGGCCGTGTTGATGCCGACGACGCGTGCGCCTGAGTCGGCCAGCGCCCCGCCGGAGTTGCCCGGGTTGAGCGCGGCGTCGGTCTGGATGACGTCTTCGATCAGCCGCCCGCGGGCCGGCAGGGAGCGGCCGAGCGCGCTGACCACGCCGGCCGTCACCGAACCGGACAGGCCGAGCGGATTGCCGACCGCCACCACCAGCTGTCCGACGACGAGCTGGTCGGCCTCGCCAAGCTCGGCGGGTTCCGGGGTGGGGCCATTGGCGCGAAGCACCGCGAGATCGGACAGCGGATCCGCGCCCACGACCGTGAACGGGGCCGACGTGCCGTCGGAAAACGATGCGGTACCACTGCTTGCCTGACCGACCACGTGCGCGTTGGTCAGCAGGAACCCATCGCCGGTGAACACCACGGCCGAGCCGAGGCTCTCCCCCGGGCTTCTACCCGTTACCCGGGGTACCCGCAGGCTCGCTACCTTGGGGGTGAGGCGTTCGGCGACACCGGAAACGATCTTCGAATAGGCGTCCAGCGGGTGACTAGCCTCCATCACATCTCCTCGCCAGGTACACGATTTGATTACAGGATTACATGTAACCATGAAATGCGGGGAGGGCTTCCCCGGTGTGTTCCGCCTGAAGCGGAACTGGTGCCGAGGGTCAGGCGGCCGGGCGGGAACGCGGCGGGGCGGGACGAGGCGGGACGAGGCGGGGCCGTCCTAGTAGGGGGCTGAGCTGGCGGGGCCGTGGTCAGCCGCAGGGTAACGCTCCCTGACGTCCCGCTGGCCGCTATGGCTTCGGCTGCCCCGCCTGGCCCGCCTGCCCCGCCTGGCGGCCGTATCCGGCACCCTGGCCGGGATACCGCGGTGGATCCGGGCTCGGCGGTGGATCCGGTGCACTGGGATACACCTTTTCCACCACGAAGCCCG
>JBEKKH010000676.1:0-4386 GCA_050010815.1 Streptosporangiaceae bacterium
GCCCGCCGAGCCCCTGCCCGCCGAGCCCCTGCCCGCCGAGCCCCTGCCCGCCGAGCCCCTGCCCGCCGAGCCCCTGCCCGCCGAGCCCCTGCCCGCCGAGCCCCTGCCCGCCGAGCCCCTGCCCGGCCAGCCCCGGCACGATCGGCCCCTGCTGAACCGGCGCCTGGCCGGGCTTGGGACCACGATCTTCGCCGAGATGTCCGCCCGTGCGGTCGCGACCGGGTCGATCAACCTGGGCCAGGGCTTTCCCGACACCGACGGCCCGGTCAAGATCGCCCAGTTTGCCGCGGACGCCATCCTGGCCGGCCGCGGGAACCAGTATCCGCCCGGCCCGGGTATCCCGGAGCTGCGCCAGGCCATCGCCGACCACGCCGCCCGCTTCTACGGCCTGCGCTACGACCCGGCCGACGAGATCCTGGTCACGGCCGGCGCCACCGAGGCGGTGGCCGCCGCCCTGCTCGCGCTGGTCGAGCCGGGCGACGAGGTGATCGCGTTCGAGCCGTACTACGACTCCTACGCCGCGAACATCGCGATGGCGGGCGGCGTCCGGGTCCCGGTCACGCTGCGCCCGCCGGGCTTCCGCCCGGACCCGGACGAACTAGCCAGGGCCATCACCGAGCGCACCAGGCTCATCCTCCTCAACACCCCGCACAACCCCACCGGCTCGGTGTTCACCCGGGACGAGCTGGCCGCCATCGCCCGCCTCGCCGTGGAGCACGACCTGCTGGTGGTCGCCGACGAGGTGTACGAGCATCTGGTGTTCGGGGGTGAGCACGTGCCGATCGTCTCGTTCCCCGGGATGCGCGACCGGACCGTGACGATCAGCTCGGCGGGCAAGACCTTCTCCTTCACCGGCTGGAAGATCGGCTGGGTCACGGCGACGCCGGAGCTGGTGTCCGCGGTCAAGACGACCAAACAGTTCATGACCTACGTGAGCGGCGGCCCGTTCCAGTACGCGGTGGCCGAAGCGCTGGCCCTGCCCGATGAGTATTACACCGCGCTGCGCGAGGACCTGAAGGCCAAACGGGACCTGTTCGTGCCCGGCCTGGCCGCCCTCGGTTTCGAGGTATACCCGCCGGAGGGCACCTACTTCGTCACCGCGGACATCAAGGGCCTGGGCGAGCGGGACGGCATCGAGTTCTGCCGTACCCTGCCCGAACGCGCCGGTGTCGTGGCCATCCCCTCCGCCGTGTTCTACGACGACAAGGCCGCGGCCCGCACCCTGGTCCGGTTCGCCTTCTGCAAGCGCCCCGAGGTGCTGACGCAGGCCCTGGCCCGCCTGTCCCAGCTCACCGCCCGCTAACCCAGCCATTCCCGGCCACGACAGGGGGCTCAGCACTACCCCGATTCGGGGTCGCAGGCCCATGGCGGTGTCCTGGCGCCGCGGCCAGGATGGAACCACGACGGGGTGAGGGAAGGAGCTGGCGGTCATGCTTTTCGCGATTGTGCTACTGCTCACGATCGGGTGGATCGCGTTCGTCCTGGCGCGGCAGGCTCGGCGGGTCTCGCGTCCGGATGGTCTACGGGGGCGCATCCGGGACCGCGGCTGGGGTTTGCTGCTGTTGCCCGTCGCGATGTCCGCCGCCATAATGGCCGGCGGCGCGCACGGGCTTATCCCGGCCGAGCTTGGCCTCGCGGGCCTGGCCATCTGCTTCGCCCCGAAGCTGGCGGCCAAGCTGGTGCCCTACGGCGTGCTCGGCCTGGCCGCCTTCGGGGTCCATCTGGCCAAGCAGTACCACGACGGGTTCACCAGTGGAGTCCAGTACCTGTTCGTCCACGCGGTATCCCGCGGGGGCGCCGGGCTGGTGCTGGCCGAGGCCGGGGTGCTGTTCGGGGCCGGCCTGTGGCTGCTGCTGCGGGTTGACTCGCCGGGTGCCGGGCTGATCCGGGCGCTGGCCGCCCGGTGGCGAGACAGCGGCCGCAGCGGGATCTCCGGCCTCCAGGCTCTGCTGCTGATCCCGGTCATGGGGCTGACCATTCAGCTACTCGGGCCGGGCAACTGGTTCGGCTGGCAGGCGGTCAACGGACTCGACGCGGCCGTCATGGACCTGACCTTGCTCGCGGGCGCGCTGGTGCTGATCTTCAGGTCGCGGGTCTGGGCGGCTACGTTGGCTACGGCGGGTTTGCTGGTCGTCGGCGCCTACGGGTGGGTGGTCGCAGTGTTCTGGCCTGCGCTGCCCGGGTTCGCGTACGGCTTCGCCGACCTGCACAACAGCCCGGCGCCCGCCCCGCTCTGGAGCGTCGCCCTGGAAGGCTCCATCCTGCTGGCCGCGGGCCTGTGGCTGACGCCGCGGGTGATGCGCCATCACCTGACCGGATTGCCCGACCCCGAGCTCGCGGCCCGGACGCGGCAGCTCACCCAGCGGGTGCAGACGCTGACCAAGACCCGCCACGACGCCGTGGACACCGCGGCCGCCGAGCTGCGCCGCATCGAACGCGACCTGCACGACGGGGCGCAGGCCCGGCTGGTGGCGCTTGGCATGAGCCTGCGGGCGGCCGAACGGCTGTTCCCGACCAGCCCCGAGGCGGCACTCGCGCTGGTGACCGAGGCCAAGGAGTCCTCCTCTCTCGCCCTGACCGAGCTGCGTGACCTGGTGCGCGGCATCTACCCGCCGGTGCTCGCCGACCGCGGGCTCGGCGATGCCATCCGGGCTCTTGCGCTGGATTCGCCGCTGCACACCGAGCTCGACATCAACCTGCCCGGCGAGGTCGAGCTGCCGGTTGCGTCGGCCGTCTACTTCTCGGCGGCCGAGGTGCTGGCCAACGTGGCCAAGCACGCCGCCGCCCACACGGTGCGGATCGGCCTGTCCCACGGCGCCGGGATGCTGCGCGTGCAGATCACCGACGACGGCGCGGGCGGCGCCGATCCGGCGCTGGGCACCGGGCTGGCCGGAGTGGAGCGCCGGCTAGCGACGTTTGATGGCATCCTGGCGGTGAGCAGCCCGCCGGGCGGGCCGACCATCGTCGTCATCGAGGTACCGTGCGCGTTGTCATCGCCGAAGACCTCTTCCTGCTGAGGGAGGGCCTGGTCCGGCTGCTGACGGCGCACGGGTTCGACATCGTCGCGGCCGTGGCCAGCGCCCCTGAGCTGCTACAGGCCCTGGTCGAGGAGCGTCCGGACGTGGGCATCGTCGATGTCCGGCTGCCGCCGACGCACACCGACGACGGGCTCCGCGCGGCGCTGCAAGCGCGCCGCCAGGTGCCCGGCCTGCCCGTGCTCGTGCTCTCCCAGTACGTCGAGCAGCTATACGCCCGCGAATTGCTGGCCGACCAGGCCGGCGGCGTCGGTTACCTGCTCAAGGACCGGGTGTTCAACGACGAGGCGTTCACCACCGCGATCCGCAGCGTCGCCGCGGGCGGCACAGTGCTCGATCCCGAGGTGGTGCAGAAGCTGATGGCTCGGCGCTCCCGCACCGAGCCGGTGGCCCGGCTGACGCCCCGCGAGCGGGAGGTGCTCGCACTGATGGCCGAGGGGCGCTCCAACGCCGCGATCGGCCAGCGTCTTTTCATCACGGAAAAGGCGGTCAGCAAGCACGCGGCGGGCATCTTCGCCAAGCTGGACCTGGTGCCGTCCGATGACGACAACCGCCGCGTGCTGGCGGTGCTGGCCTACCTTGGTTCGTGACGGGGATGAGCGATGGATGCTGAGCTGAGGAAAGCGGCGGAGTCGGCGCCGGGTTTCATGCCCGCCGCCGAGGGCCAGGCGCTGTTCGAGGCGGCCGCCGTCTACGCCCGCCGCGGGCCGGTCCTGGAAATCGGCACCTACTGCGGCAAGTCCACGATCTACCTGGCCGCGGCGGCCCGGGCGGCCGGCCAGCTGGTGGTCACGGTCGACCATCATCGCGGGTCGGAAGAGCACCAGCCCGGCTGGGAGTACCACGATCCGGGCCTCGTCGACTCGCGGACCGGCCGCCTGGACACGCTGCCCACGCTGCGGGCCACGCTAGCGGCCGCCGGACTCGAAGACCATGTGGTGGTCGTGGTGGGCCGGTCGGCCGACGTGGCCGGGCTCTGGCGCACGCCTCTCGGCCTGGTGTTCATCGACGGCGGCCACACCGAGCAGGCGGCGATGACGGACTACCAGGGCTGGGCCCCGTGGGTGGCGCCCGGCGGTGTGCTCGCCATCCACGATGTGTTTCCCGACCCGGCCGACGGCGGCCGTCCCCCGTACCTGATCTACCAGCGGGCGCTGGCCTCAGGCGCGTTTACCGAGATCCGCGTCGAAGGCTCGCTCCGCCTGCTCGAGCGAACCGCCGCAGGCATCGGCTGACCTCCCATACCCAGCTCCCCGCCAGAGCCTCCCCCCCCCCGCGTTCCGCGCCCCCCCCCCCCCCCCCCCCCCCCCCCCCCCCCCCCCCCCCCCCCCCCCCCCCCCCCCCCCCCCCG
>JBEKKH010000677.1:0-4371 GCA_050010815.1 Streptosporangiaceae bacterium
GGAGCCCGGACCTTCCTCACCGAGCTGAACAAGCCCGGCGCGACCGCCCGGCCGACTCACCCAACGGTCAGGATACGCCGATTGCCGCTGCCCCGGAGTACACGACCGCATCGGCGCCCGCGAACGAGGCCAGCGATTGCAGTGCCGCCGGAAGCAGCGGATCCGGAGCCGACCCCGCTTCGGCGAACATGGCCTCTACCACGAGCTCTTTCCGCCGCCGGTCCAGCCGCGATGAGACCCGGCCGGTGAGCCGCTCCCCCGACAGCACGGGCATCACGTAGGCACCGAACTGCCGCTTGAGTTTGGGCACGTACATCTCGCTGCGGTAGACGAAGCCCCACAGCCGTTCGGTCCGCTCCCGGTCGCAGATGAGGTTGTCAAACGGCGACAGCAGCGTGGTTCGCGGCATCCACTCCTCGTCTAGCCGCTCCAGCACGTCCCGGTGCGCCCACCACTACTCGGTTCCGCCCTCGACCCGCACCGGCCGGGCCCAGCCCCCGCGCTCCAGGTCGAGCCCGTGATACCGGCCGCGAATGAAGTGCTGCTCGACGTCACGCGCCCGGGCCACGCCGAGGGCGCGCAGCGCGTGCTCGGCCGCCCGCGGCACCACTTCGTCCTGGGGCAGTTCCTCCTCCGGGACAGGGAGATCGGCCAGCGCCCATAGCCGCCGCAGGCCGCCCCGGCCGGCCACCATGACGATGCCCTGTTTCCACATGATGTCGAGCATCTGCTCGACCCCGCAGTCCCGCAGGACATCCAGGATGTACCGGCGGAATTCCTCGTTCGCCGCCAGCCACTCCCGCTTGCGCTCGAGGACGGGATAGCTTCGCATCATCGCGCGGTGGATCGGGTAGTCCTCGGTCAGCACGATCGAGGCGGCGTGCGCCCAGTACTCGAACAGCCAGCGCTCTCGCCACAGCAGCATGTCCAGGTCGCCCAGGTCGAACGCGCCGAGCCTGCTCCACAGTACGAGCAGGTGACTGCGCGCGACCACGTTGACCGGGTCGACCTGCAGGACCCGCAGGCCGCGGAGCACCTGCCGCATCATCGTCCAGGCCCGCCGCCGGCAGCGGCCCCGCCAGGTGCTGGCCCCGGACCGCGAGACGCCGCGCCTGCTCCAGGCTCAGCACGAGGTTCTCCGCCATCGTGCTACAACAGGGATGAGGCGAACACGGCGATCACGCCGGACATCAGGGCGAGCAGCACGGTGAGGCCGGTCAGCGCCACGGTGTAGCGGGCCCGGCGGCCGCGGCGGGGTGGTTCCAGCAGGCGCTGGACACGCGCCTGCACCGCGCAGGTGCTCGCGGCGAGGGCGGCGGGCGGCACGGCCATGCCCGTGCCCATCGCGAGCAAGGCCGT
Organism: Streptosporangiaceae bacterium; assembly: GCA_050010815.1. Lineage (GTDB taxonomy): Bacteria > Actinomycetota > Actinomycetes > Streptosporangiales > Streptosporangiaceae > Palsa-504. The sequence goes on from JBEKKH010000677.1 coordinate 1,360, forward strand.
GACGAGCGTGTTCCGGCCGTTGCTCCGGGCCGCGACGTCGTCGGCCCGCATTTCGGCCAGCCTGGCGACCTCGGCTGGCCCCCGGGTGAAGAGCGGAACGGCAGGAAAGGTGGCGGCCAGCCCGCGGGTCGCCGCGATCAGCAGGTGGTGACGCCCGGCCAGGTGCGCACGCTCGTGGGCTAGCACGGCCGTGAGCTGGGAGGAATCCAGGACGGCCAGAGCGCCGGTGGAGAGCACGATGGCGCCGGGACGGCCCGGGACGCAGTACGCGACCCGCTGCACAGAATCGAGCACGACGGCCGGCCCGGCCGGGAACCCGACCGCCCCGGAGAGGCCAGGGACACCGGGCAGCCGCCTGCCGGTCAAGCGGGCGGCCTCGGCGTGAGCCCGGGTGCCCTGCCGCGCGTGCTGGACGTGGCACCCGTACCGCCAGGCCAGCATCGTCGCGGTCACCGCGGCGACAAGCGCGACGGCGCTCAGGCCGAATTCGAACACACCGCGGTACATCAGCGGCGTGCACGCCTGGCCCGCGACCGAACGGCACATGTCGGCCGCCAGCCCCGGCCAGCTCGCCAGCGCCGCTGTGATCAGGAAGACCAGCGCGGTCCCCAGGCAGATCAGCACGCTGGCCATCGCGGTCAGCCAGGCCGCCAGCCCGAGCCGGGCGCTGACGCCGCGCGAGGTCAGCGGCGTCAGCAACACCGAGGCCGACCAGGCCACGATGAGCGCATAGGCACCCAGCAGCAGCGCGGCCGTCATTCCGGGCTCCGGCGGGTGAGCCGCCGCACCACGGTCCGCAGCGCGTCGGACTCTTCACCGTCCATCTGCGCGACGAAATGACTCAGCACCGCCTCGGTATCCCCGCCGCCGGCCAGCGCCTCGCGCATCAGCCGCGCGCTGTACTCCTCGCGGCTGGCCGTGGCCGTATAGCGGTAGGCCTTACCGTCTTTCACCCGGTCCAGCCATCCCTTGCGATGCAGGTTGTCCATCGTGCTCATGACGGTGGTGTAGGCGATGGGCCGTTCCTGTCGTAGCTCGTCAAACAGTTCGCGCACGGTGACCGCACCCTCGCGATCCCACACCAACTGCATGATCACGGCTTCCAGGTCACCGAACCCGCGCACGCCACCTCCCACTATCTACGTACGTAGATAGTAACACCTCACGCTAACCGGACCACCGGGTCAGACCCCGAGGGGCAGGGTCTGGCTGACGGGATAGGTAGCCACGACCTTGCCGTTGCGAATCGTGTAGACCGCCGGGCGGCCCTTCGGGTAACTGATGGTGACTTCCGTGTAACGACGCTCGCCGGGGTGTCCCTTCACGGTGGCGCTGCCCCAGAGCATGGCCACCACCGGATAGTCGCGGATTTGGCCCGCTGCGCAATTCGGCTGGCAGTCGTTCTGCCACTCGGTCCCGTAGGCGCTGGCGAGCTCCGGCGTCCAACTGGTCCAGTGCAGATGGGTCAGCCCCACGCCGTCGTCCGCGCAGGCAAGGTACATGGTTCCGGGCTTGACCTGCCCCGTGTCCTTATCCATGCAGTTGAGCACAACGTACCGCGGAGCAGCGGCGGCGGCGCCAGCGCGGGTCACGGCGTGGGCAGATGTGGTGGCCGCGCCGGCACCACCCGGCAGCCCAAGGCTCAGACCAAGTGCGGCAGCAGCGAATCCTACGGCAGCGGTCGTGAATCGTCTCCGGTTCATGGTGTTCCTCATTCTTTCCAAGGGGTTATTCACAGATATGGAGACAACTCGGACCGGACCTTGGTTGCGACTTTTTCCGGCGATCTACGGCGAGGGCGTAGCGGCCTTGCTTTACAGGTGCAGATGCGCGGTGTCGTTGAAGGAGCGGAGGACGGCGGGGCCGTCGGCGTACCAGTCGATCTCGCACAGGGCGGCGACATCGAGGTGCATCCGGTAAAGGGCGGCCGGCGGGGCGAGCAGGGCCGCCGCGACCAGGGTCTTGATCGGGGTGACGTGGCTGACGATGAGGACGTTCTGGTGTTCCTGGCTGGTCAGCACCCGGTGCAGGGCCTCGGTCACCCGCGCGTTCACCTCGGCGAAGCTCTCGCCGTCCGGCGGCGCGACCGCCGGGTCGGCGAGCCAGCTTGCCATCTCGGCCGGCCAGCGCTCCCGCACCTCGGCGAAGGTCAGGCCCTCCCAGGCGCCGAAGTCGGTCTCCCGGAAACCCTCATCGGTCACCACCGGGACGCCAGTGACCGCGGCGACCTCCTTGGCGGTCCGCACCGCGCGCTGCAGCGGCGAGGACACGATCGCCGCGAGGCCAGCCGACGCCAGGCGCTTGGCCGCGGCGGCGGCCTGACTTACCCCGGTGTCGGTGAGCGGGACATCGGAGGTACCTGCGTACCGCTTCTGCACCGACATCGGCGTCTGCCCGTGCCTGAGTAGCAGGGTGACCGTGGGTTCGCCCCGAGCAGGTATCCAGTTGGTCCGCGTACGCACCTACAGCCCAGACTCAGCGGTGCGGACCAGGATCCGCCTGCACTCCTCGCACCTGATCACCTCATCAGGCGCCGCTGCCCTGATCTCATTGAGATCGACGGTGTTGAGGCTCAGGTGGCATCCCTCGCACCGGCCGGCCCGCAGTATGGCCGCACCGACGCCGCGGGTGCTCCGGACCTGGTCGTAGAGCTTGAGCAGGTCGGCAGGCACATCCACGGTGACCTCGCCGCGCTGACCGGAGGCCTTCGCGCCCTGCTCGTCGATCTCGGCGAAGGTCGCATCCCGCCGGGCGGCGAGCGCCTCCATCTGGCTGCTCAGGCTCTCGCGTTCCGCGGCCAGCTCGTCGCGCCGGCTGACCAGGGTCTCCCAGCGTTCCATCAGCTCAAGCACGATCTCCTCGAGGTCGCCCTGCCTGCGGTGCAGCGATTCGATTTCCGACTGCAGGCTTGCTAGCTCGCGCGCGGCGGAGACCTGGCCCGCGTCCAGCCGAGCCCGGTCCTTGTCGATCCTGGTCCGGACCTGCTCGACGTCACGCTCGGCCCGGGTCTGC
>JBEKKH010000678.1:0-4368 GCA_050010815.1 Streptosporangiaceae bacterium
GGTCAGCCAGCAGTTGACCCGCCTGCTGGCGGATCAGTTCCCTCGTTTCACCGAACCGGAGATCACTTTTGATCAAGGCCGCTCCGGTGCTTTCATTGGTGAATTGATCGCGATCGGAGTCAACGGCGACGGAGGCGGCATCGATAAGATCATGATTCTCGTTCGGCCGGAAAAAAATGCCGAGATATTTCGCCTATCCGCCGTGCGCAAGCTGCTGCTAACCGACATGGATGCTCGCATCCTCGAGGGAGTGGCTGCCGGGGTGCCGACGGTGAAACTCGCCTCGATGCTTTACCTCAGCCGCGGCGGCATTGAGTATCACGTCAATCTCCTGATGCGGAGGCTCAAGGTGCAGAACCGGCCTGCGCTGGTCTCGAAGGCATACTCGATGGGCTTGTTGCGCCAGGGGTGGCCTCCGCGCGTGCATCCTGACCACCTAAAGAGGTAGGGAACGCCACCGCGCCAGGCCGGCCTGGCCTCCGCTCGGGCCATTGTCACTCACTCTCCCGGTCACCTACTTGCCCACATACTTCATCTCGCACGGCTGGCGTTGTTCCGGCCCTTACGCCCCTCGTCCCTGGCTGACCGGTGTGTTAGCGTGATCGACAGCACGGATGTACTCCGTGTGATGCTGTCTTTCCGGCGGGCTTGAGGCGGCGACCGATGGATACGTTGAAGGAAAGATCATTTGGCGCCCTGCTCAGGCAATTTCGGCTAGCAGCCGGCCTTTCCCAGGAAGAGCTGGCCGAGCGGGCAGGCACAAGCACCCGCGGGATCAGCGATCTCGAGCGAGGGGTTCATCGTGTTCCTTATCGCCGCACGCTGACCCAATTGCTGGAAGCCCTCGGGCTCGATCCCGAGCAACGGGCGGAACTGGAAGCGGCATCGAGGCGGGGGTCCGCCTCTCCACCCCGGCGGGAGGTTTCGCTTCACAATCTGCCGGAGGATGCCACCTCTTTCATCGGCCGGGCCGCCGAGAGCGCGGCGCTGGAGGACCTGCTCCGCACACCGGAGGTGCGCCTGGTCACGCTCACCGGCCCGGCCGGCAGCGGGAAGACGCGGCTGGCGCTGCATGGCGCGGCGAACCTCCTCGGCGAGTTCCCCGACGGGGTGTTCTTCGTTTCGCTCGGCGCACTCGATGACCCGCAGGTCGTACCCTCGGCCATCGCCACCGCCTTGGGGCTGAGGGAGCGCGGGGGGCATGGACCGGCCGACACCATGGAGGAGCATCTGGCCGGACGGAACCTGCTGCTGGTGCTGGACAACTTTGAGCACTTGCTGGGCGCCTCCAGGCTGTTGCCTGGGCTGCTCGAGCGTTGCCCGAAGCTCCGTGTCCTGGTGACCAGCCGGGAGGTTTTGCGTCTGTCCTGGGAACGCGTCTTCGAGGTGCAACCGCTGACGGTGCCGGATCCCGCCCGTGAGGGTGATCGTCAGGTGCTGTCTGGCTATGACGGGGTGGCCCTGTTCATCGAACGGGCCAGGGCGGCCGACTCGAGCTTCGCCGTGACCGACGAGAACGCGCAGGCGGTCGGGGAGATCTGTTACCGCCTCGATGGCCTGCCCCTGGCCATTGAGCTGGCCGCCGCCCGGGTGCGGGCCTTTCCGCCTGAGGCGCTTCTCCGGCGGCCATCGAGCCAGCTCAACCTCCTGACCGGCGGGGCGTGGGACCGCCCCAGCCGGCAGCAGACACTGCGGGCCGCCATCGACTGGAGCTACAGCCTGCTGGACGACGAAGAGCAGCGGCTCTTCGCGCGACTGGCGGTCTTCGCCGGAGGCTGCACCATGGAAGCGGTGGAGGCCGTCTGCACGATCGCCGGAGACCTGGCCGCCGGCCCGCTGGACGCCACGGCCGCAGCGTCCGGCGGGCCGGAAGGCGCGGCCTGGATAGCGGACGACATGGCCTCGCTGGTCGACAAGAGCCTGCTCCGACGCAGCGCGCCGACTGCCTGCCCGGAGCCACGCCTGCGGATGCTGGAGACAATCCGGGAATTCGCCCTGGAACGATTGCAGGACAGCGGCGAAGAGGCGGTGGTCCGGCGGCAGCATGCCGCCTACTTTCTGTCCCTCGCCGAGGAAGCCGCCGCCGAGCTCAACGGAACTCGCCGGACGGAGTGGCTGAACCAGCTGGAGGACGAGCACGACAACCTGCGAGCGGCCCTGCGGTGGTCCAAAGAGCATCAGGAGCAGACCGGCCTGCGCCTGGCCGTGGCCCTCAGCCCGTTCTGGGAGCTGCGCGGCTATCTCAGCGAGGGGGCACGATGGCTGGCCGAGCTGCTGGCGGCCGTGCCTGACGGAGTGCCTGAGCTTCGCGCGGCCGCACTGAGGTTCGCCGGAAGCCGCGCCTTCGCTGTCGACTTCGGCAGCGCCGCGGAGTTGACCGAGCAGAGCCTGGCCCTGTACCGGGAACTCGCCGACGAGCGCGGCGCGGCGGCGGCACTGCATCAGCGCGGAATCACCGCGTTCTACCAGGCTGACTACCGCCGGGCCGCGGATTGCCTGGCGGAAAGCCTGGACCTGGCCCGCGGTCTCGACGACAACGACCTGGTGAATCGCTCGCTCTGGTCGCTGGCGTGGCGGGATACGGTGCAGGGCGACATTTCGCAGACCAAGCAGCTGGCACAGGAGCATCTGGATCTGTCCCGGCAGCTCCAGGATCCCAGCGGGACAGCCGCCGCGCTGGAAGCCCTTTTGTACGTGGCTCAGGGGGAGGGCGATCTGGGCCGGGTGCAGTTCCTGCTCGAGGAAATGCTGACGCTGCTCCGCCATAGCGACGTCCATTCGGATGCGGACCTGCGGGAGCGCCTTGAGCGCATGGCGTTCGAAATGACCACGCTCGCGTTGTATGAGCAGGCGATGGCACTGCTCGAAGAGGGGATCGCGCTCAGCCTGCGGGAGGGAAACCGCCGCGATGCCGCCCACCTCGGTGTCAGGCTGGCACTGTTCGCGCGTGAGCAGGGCCGGTGTGACTGGGCGGAATCAGTGCTGCAGGAGAGCCTGGCAGTTTTCCGTGATCTCAAGGACGTGCGGGGTACCGCCATGGCCCTGATCGGACTGGGAGACGTGGCACGTGATCTAGGAGACAGCAAGCGGATGGCCGCCCTGTCCGAGGAAGGCCTGATGCTGGCGCGCGCCTGCGCGGACACCTTGATGGCCGGCTACGCGTTGCATAACCTGGGCGTGGCCGCATGGCAGCAAGGCGACTGCGCGCAGGCCGGATCGTTGTTTACTAGCGCACTGACATCGCTCGAGCCGACCGTCGACGGCCAAGCCGAGGTCCTGGGCAGTATCGGACTGATGGCACTGGACGAGGGAGACTTCGCACGCGCCGGGCGGGCTTTCGCCGAAAGTCTCCGCACCGGGCGGACCCGTGACATCCCGTGGCTGGTGTCAATGGATCTGGAGGGCCTAGCCGGGGTGGCGGTCGGCCAGGGCGAGGCAGAATTGGCGGTGCGGCTCTTCGGAGCAGCCGACGCCATACGGGCGTCGAGTGGAACCCCCGTTCGGTCGATGCTCCGGGAACGGCATGACCGAGACGTGGCCTCCGCCCGGGCGGCGCTGAGCCACGAACGGTTCTGTCGTGCCTACGAGCAAGGTCAGGCCATGCCAGCAGAACAGGTGATCACCGAAGCCCTGCGCGGAATCGCTGCTTCCTGACTGGACGTTTCGCAGCCTTCGAGGGCCTTGTCGGCCACATAGGCGGCGCTGCCGGGACGGGCGGGCAGCTCGTCCAGGTTGCCGTCGGAGCCGTCACTCCCGAAGTCGGCATTGGCACGGTCTTTTATCAGGCAGGAAGGCTGATCGGGGCCGTCTCTGCGGCCGGGCTCCCCCGGGCCCTACACGCGATTTTCGTGCTGCCAGGCGGGACCGGCTAGCAGCCTCCAGTCCCGGGCAGGCTCGCGAACGGCGCCGGCCAGGATCCGCCGCAGCTCGGCGGTCCAGCCCGCCACGGTGCTCTCGTCGAATTCGTCGAGGTTGAACAGCACGCCTCCGTATAGCTGGCCGGACGGTCGCACGGAAAGATTCCACACCATGCCGCTCGGGATGTCGTGGACCTCTGACCCCTCCGCCAGCCGAGCGTTTGCCCCTCGGGCGCCCTCGGCGATGGGGAAGGTGATATCGCCGCCGGACTGCGAGGGCATGTCCGAGATGATGAACTGTGATGTCCGCAGGTCCTCGCGTGATTTCGTGAAGTCAGGGAAGCTCTGCTCGATCACGTTGACCGGGAGCTCGTACGCCATGGCGTCCACGAAGGTCTCCCTGGTGGCCACGACGACATCGCGGAAGGTCGCGCAGCCGGCGATGTCGGTACGGAACGGCACGCAGTTCAGGAACAGCCCCATGGTGTCCCGGAACTGCTCCTCGTTCCGG
>JBEKKH010000679.1:0-4363 GCA_050010815.1 Streptosporangiaceae bacterium
CCGGTTAGCCGGCGCACTCGGGGCACAGGCCGAACAGCTCCACCGTGTGGCCCACGTCGGTGAAGCCGGCCTCGGTGGCGACCCGCTCGGCCCACTGCTCGACCGCACGGCCTTCCACCTCCACGCTGCGCCCGCAGTTGCGGCAGGTCAGGTGATGGTGGTGCACGATCGTCTGGCACTGCCGGTACAAGAGCTCGCCGCTAGCATCGCGGATGGCGTCGATGCTGCCCTGCTCGCTGAGCGACTGCAGGTGCCGGTAGACAGTGGTCAGGCCGACGTGCTCGCCCTTACGCCGCAGTTCGGCGTGGATCTCCTGGGCACTGCAGAAGCCGGGCAGGCTCTTCAGCGCGGCGGCCAGGGCCTGCGCCTGCTTGGTCCCGCGCGTGCGGGTGCCGCGGACCGAACCCACGGGTGCTCCGGGGCGGGCCTGCACCTGCTCCTCCGGCTGCGGCGTGGTCACACTCGCACGGTACAACGTCGACGGCGTTCCGGCTAACGCCCGAGAAAGCCGGCGGCCCCTCCGAGTTTGCGGACGCGCGGGAACGGACCCCGTGTTCGCGCCCGTCCGAGGACGGGGCCGTTCGTGTTGCAAACGAAATTGGGAATCATTATCATTATGGCTAACCCGAACGCCCCATCCTTGGAGGAACGCTGGTCATGCGGAGCCGCTTCGGGTCCCTAGCTCTCGTCTTGCCGCTAGGTGCCGCCCTGCTCGCGGCCGGCTGCTCGCCGGCCTCGGCGTTCGGCTCGTCCGACCCGGCCGGAAAGATCGTCGCGGTGGGCGCCGAGAACGAGTACGCGGATGTCATCGGCCAGGTGGGCGGGAAGTACGTTCAGGTCAACGCGATCATGAGCAACCCGAACACCGACCCGCACACCTTCGAGGCCAGTGCGTCGGTGGCCCGGCTGGTGAGCTCGGCGCAGCTGGTGGTGCAGAACGGCGTCGGCTACGACGAGTTCATGAACACGATCGAGAACGCGGTGCCGAGTTCGGCCCGCAAGGTCATCGTGGTGCAGCACCTGCTCGGCCTGCCGGACAGCACGCCGAACCCGCACCTGTGGTACCAGCCGAGCACGATGCCGGCCGTGGCCAAGGCGATAGCGGCTGATCTCGGCGCGCTCCAGCCCGCGCACGCCGCGTACTTCCAGGCCAACGCGAGCGCCTTCGTGGCCTCGCTGCGAGGCTGGACGAACGCGCTCGCGTCCTTGGCGGCGAAGTACCCGGGTACCCCCGTCGCGACCACGGAACCGGTGGCGGACTATCTGCTCCAGGCGGCCGGCGCCGACAACCTGACGCCCTGGGCCTTCCAGGCCGACATCATGAACGGCACCGACCCGTCGGCGCAGGACGTCGCGGTGCAGCGGAGCCTGTTCACCCAGCACAAGGTCAAGGTGTTTATCTACAATCAGCAGGTGACGGACTCGCTGACCGAATCGTTCATCACGCTGGCGCGGGCCAACGGCATCCCGGTGGTAGGCGTGTACGAGACGATGCCGGAGCCGGGGTACCGCTACCAGTCCTGGATGCTGGCCGAGGTGCAGGACCTGCAAAAGGCCGTGGCCGACAAGACCTCGAGCGAGCATCTGTGACCGCCGACCTGCTCCGGCTGGACGGGGTCGGCGTCCGGCTCGGTGGCCGGGAGATTCTCCGGGATGTCTCGTTCAGCATCCGGGCCGGTGAGTTCACCGGCCTCATCGGGCCGAACGGCGCGGGCAAGACCACCCTGCTCCGGGTCATCCTCGGCCTGCAGCCGGTCACCCAGGGCTCGGTGCTCATCGACGGCGCGCAGTGGAGAGGGACGGGGAGGCGGGTGGGTCACGACGCCTCGATCGGCTACGTGCCGCAGAAACTGGCCATCGAACCGGACATGCCGCTGCGGGTCAGGGACGTGGTCTCGCTCGGGATCGACGGGCACAAGTTCGGCCTCCGGCTGCCGTCCCGCGCGCGCCGCAAGCTGGTCGCGGACATGCTGACCGCGGTCGGCGCGCAGCGGTACGCCGACGCGCGGGTGGGCGAGCTTTCCGGCGGTGAGCAGCAGCGGGTCATGATCGCGCACGCCCTGATCAGCCGGCCGCGGTTGCTGCTGCTCGACGAGCCGCTGGCCAACCTCGACATATCCAGCGAGCAGGGGATCGTCTCGGTGCTGGCCCGGCTGGCCCGGGCCGAGCGGATCGCGGTGCTGCTGTCCGCTCACGACATGAACCCGCTGATGCCGGTGATGGACAGGATCGTCTACGTGGCCGCCGGGCGGCTGGCGGTCGGGCGCACCGACGAGGTCGTCCAGCCCGAGGTCCTGTCCCGCCTGTACGGTCAGCACGTCGACGTGATCCGGGTACACGGACGGGTCCTGGTCGTGGCCGCCCCGGACGGGGTCGACGAAGCCGAGGCTCTCGAGGGCGCCGCCGAGGATGCAAGCGTCGTGCGATGAACGTGCTCAGGTACGTCTTCGAGCCTGGCTTCTTCGGCAGCGGGCCGGTGCACGTCGCGCTGGCCGTCGGGACCGTCACCGCGATTACGTCCGCGGTGGTGGGCGTGTTCACGGTGACGCGCGGGCAGTCCTTCGCCGGCCATTCCCTCGCGGACATCGCCACCACCGGCGGGTCGGGTGCCTTCCTGATCGGCATCGACCAGTTCTGGGGCTACCTGGCCTTCGGCGCGGGCGCGGCCGCGTTCATGGAAATGATCGGCATCCAGCGCCGCCGGGGCCGGGACGTGACCACCGGCGTGGTGCTCGGTGCCGCCCTCGGCCTGGCCGCGCTCTTCCTCTACCTGGGCACCCAGTACAGCTCCACGACCGGGGCGTCGTTCACGCTTCTGTTCGGCTCGATGTTCGTGCTGACCTCGTCCACGATCCCGGCGCTGATCGGGTCGGCCCTGCTGGCCCTGGTCACGGTCCTGGTGCTGGCCCGGGTGCTGCTGCTGAGCGCGCTGAGCCCGGACATCGCGGCGGCCCGGGGCGTGCCGGTCCGCGCCGTCGGCGCGGCCTACCTGATGGCCCTGGCCGTGTCGGTGGCGCTCTCGGCCGTGATCATCGGCGCGGTGCTGAGCACCGCGCTGCTGATCGGCCCGGCCGCGACCGCGCTGCGCGTAGCCAAGGGTCCGGTCCGGGCGATGCTGACGGCGGCCGGCATCGGCGTGGCCGCCACCTGGCTCGGCATCGTGCTCGCCTACGACAGCTTCTACTGGCCGCCGGCCGGGCGGGGCTGGCCGGTCAGCTTCTTCGTGGTGACGCTGATCGCCGGCGCCTACCTGGTCAGCTACCTGCGGCCGGCCCGCGGGAGCCGGGGCGCGGCGCGCCAGAGCACCGACGCCCAGTCCCCCGACGCCCAGTCTCCGGATGCGGGGCAGGTATGTTCTCCGGCCTGATGCTGAACACCTGGGTCGCCGCGACGGCGGTCGCGGTGATCGCCGGGGTGACGGGCTTCTTCGCGGTGCTGCGCGGGTCGACGTTCGCGGCTCACGCGATACCCAACGGCGCCTTCGCCGGCGCGGCCGGGGCCAGCCTGCTCGGGCTCAACGCGTTCGCCGGGCTCGCGGTGTTCTCGGTGGCGGGCGCGCTCGGCATCGCCGGGCTGAGCCGCCGGTCGCGGAACGACGTGGCCACCGCGCTGACCTTCGTGATGATGCTGGGGATCGGCGCGCTGTTCGTCAGCTGGAGCACCGAATACGCGCAGGAGGCATACTCGCTGCTGTTCGGCGAGGTGTTCGGGGTCAGCGCGGGCGAGGTGCTGCCCATCGTGGTCCTCGGCGGGGTGTCCATCGTGGCCATCATCGTCATGTTCCGGCCGCTGCTGCTGTCCTCGGCGATGCCGGCGGTCGCCGCGGCCCGCGGCGTCTCGCCGCGCCGCATGGATCTGGCGTTCCTGCTGGTAATGGCCCTGGCGACCAGCATGACCGTGCCCGTGGTGGGTGCGCTGCTGATGTTCAGCCTGATGATCGGACCCGCCGCCGCGGCCAGGTCGCTGACCGCCCGCCCGGTCCTGGCCATGGTCCTGTCCGTCGTCATCGCCCTGGTCACGGTCTGGATCGGCATCGCCGTCTCCTACCAGTCCAACTGGCCTCTGGGCTTCTTCGTCGGCGTCCTAGGTGCCGCCTTCTTCCTCCTCAGCCGCGCCTACGCCGCCCTGACCCGCCGTCGCCCGTCCCAGACCCCTGCGGTCACCCCCGCCGCCTAGCCGTCATCGCCCGCACATACCCTCGATACGGTGAACCGGCTGAGAAACTCAACGAGCCCTTACCTGCTGCAGCATGCCGGCAACCCGGTGGACTGGTGGCCGTGGTGCGACGAGGCCTTCGCCGAGGCGGCCCGGCGGGACGTTCCTGTCATGCTCTCGGTGGGTTACGCCGCCTGCCACTGGTGCC
>JBEKKH010000680.1:0-4356 GCA_050010815.1 Streptosporangiaceae bacterium
GCTGCCGCAGGTCAGGCTCACGCTGCCGCAGGTCAGGCTCACGCTGCCGCAGGTCAGGCTGACACGGAGGAAAGCCGGTGATCTACCTGGACTCCTCCGCACTGGTGAAGCTGGCGTTGGCCGAGCCGGAATCGGCGGCGCTGGCGCGCTGGCTCGCCGAACGCGCGGACCAGCCCCTGGTATCGAGCACGCTGCACCGGGCCGAGGTACCGCGGGCGGTCTGGTCGGCCGAGCCGGGGGCGCTGCCGCGCAGCTACCGGGTACTCAAGCGCATCGCGAAGGTGGCGCTGACCGCGGACGTGCTCGATAACTCGGCCACCCTGCCACCGCCTGGGCTGACCGGGGCGCAGGCCATCCACCTGGCCTCCGCGCTGGCGGTGAAGCGAGACCTGACCGCGTTTGTGGCTTACGACGACCGCCTGCTCGCCGCGGCCAGGGACGCCGGACTGCCGGTGGCCGCTCCCGGTTCGTCCCAGTGAAGTCGTGACGACGTGCCGCGGCGCCTCACCTGACGCTCCGCCCCGGGTTTCGCCTCATCTGACATCGTTCCTGGGAACGATCGCCGCAGAAACTAGGGCAAGGATTGTGGTGGATCCGGGCTACGTGGAGTATTTGGTGCACCCCCGTGCACCGGATCCACCGCCGAGCCCGGATCCGCCACGGATAGCTCTCATCAGATAGTAGGACGTCCTAATATCTGATGTTTGGCCTAACCCGCGCAGTCCTCGGCGGGGCTTCGTGGCCGCTGACTGGATCGAGCCACCGAGGAATCGTTCGGAAAAAAAGGGATTTTCTGTGCAACCGATGCGGGAGTTGCGTCGTCTCTTAAGAGCGCAGGGCGGGATGGCCGCCCGTACGCGCAGCGGTGGCCCGGACGCCGCGGGGGCGCGCCCGGGCCAGACGTTCAGAACCAGCGGGGCACGGCGATTCCGGTTGCCGGGCAGAAATGTGGTAGATCTTGCCGTATCACACGGGTAGTCTCCAGGACGCCCCGACCGGCCCCGGCATCGTGTTCATGCCGGGCGGCAGACGCGCGGGGCGGGAAGCCATGTCGTTCCCGTCGCCTGCCGGGAACATCGCCGAGGGAGATCCGGTGGGCACCGCTGGTGAGGTCCAAGAGGGTCCGTGGAGCGAAGGAGATTCGCGGGCCCGCCGGGACGATGCTGACGCGGCCGAAGAGCTGTTCAGGGGCGTGTACCCCAAGCTGGCCGGCTGGGTCAGGCGGCTGGTCGATGACGACGAGACCGCGCACGAGATCGCATCCGAGGCGTTCGTCCGGCTGCTGAGCCGGTGGACCAAGGTCGAAAGCCCGCAGAGTTACCTTTATATGATCGCCACCAACTTGATCAGGGACCACTGGCGCAAGACCGAGCGGGAGCGCCGGGCCATCCGCAGCGTCACCGCGGGCGGCTCGCTGGATCCGGTGGCCTACCCGACGCAGGACGTGGACGTGCGCAACCTCATCGCCTCGCTGCCGCCGCGGCTACGCGACCCGTTCCTGCTGCACTACTACGGCGGGTTCGGGCTCCGGGAGGTCGCGACGTTGCTGCACCGGCCGGAGGGCACCATCAAGGCGGACCTGTTCGCGGCGCGCGCCAAGCTGAAGACGGCGCTGGGAGAACGCGATGGCTGACCGCCGCGACGACGTCGACTCCTGGCTGCACGAGCGGGTCGATCCGCTGCCGCCGCCACCGGGTACCTTCGAGCTGATCCAGCGCCGCGCCCGGCGCCGCAAGTACCGCCGGCTGGCCATCACGGCCGGCGCGGCCGCGGTGATCGTGGCCGCGGTGGCAACCGTGCCGCAGGTGGTCAGGCTGCCGATACTGAGCCCGGCCGGCACCTCGGGGGTGACCGCCGGGCATCCGGCGTCGGCCACGGCGACCGGAGGCGGCGGGACGCAGTCGACAGCGGCCAGCCGGGCCACGACACCGGGAGCGTCGCCCTCCGCCAGCGCGCCGCTCGCGCCCGTGCCTGGCAACTTTCAGCCCACCTCGGCGACCTTCGTCGGCTCAGGGACCGGCTGGGTGATCGGCCAGGCCGGTACCCCCGGGCACTGCGCCACCGCGTTCTGCACCTCGATGGCACGCACCGACAATGCCGGGAAGACCTGGTCCGGAGTCGGCGCGCCGCTCACCGGCGCGCCGGACGGGTCCACCGGGGTGAGCCAGGTCCGGTTCCTCAACACCGAGGACGGCTGGGCGTTCGGGCCTGAGCTCTTCTTCACCAGCAACGGCGGGCGGAGCTGGGCGCACGTCAACACCAACGGCCTGCGGGTCACCGACCTGGAGACGGTGGGAGACCGCGTGTTCGCGGTATTCGCGTCGTGCACGGGAGGCGGGGCCTCGTTCGGCAGCGCGTGCACGAGCTTCACGCTGTACTCCTCACCCGCTTCGGCCAGCGCCTGGGCCCCGGTCGGCGCCTCGACCACGGGGCTGTCCGACGGCGCCGCGGACGAGGCCGCGTCCCTGGTCCTCACCGGCGGCCGCGGCTTCCTGCTCGCGCCGAACCGGGCGCTGTACGCCGGGCCGGTCGACGGCAGCGGGGCGTGGACGCTGGTGAACTCGATCTCCCCCGACTGCCCGGTGGGGCCGGCCCAGGCGGACGGCCAGCCCGCGGGCGTGCTGCTGACCGCGGTGGACGCCAGGGAACTGATCCTGGCCTGCGACTCGGGCGGCTCGGGGGCGGCCGGGACCTCGGCGACGACCCCGGCGACGACCTCGGCGACGCAGAAAAAGCTGATCTTCTCCTCACCGAACGGCGGGGACAGCTGGCTGCCGATGGCCACCGCCCCGCAGGCCGCCATCGCCACCTCGGTGGCCGCCAGCCCGTCGGCGACCATCGTGCTCGCCACCAGCCAGGGCATCGACGTGCTGCCCGCGGGCGCTATCGTCTGGCAGACGGCGACCCTGAACGCGGCGGCCCCGGCCGCCGGGTTCAGCTACGTGGGCATGACCACCGACACCCAGGGCGTCGCGCTGCCCGCCAACCCGGCGTCGGGCACGGTCTGGTTCACCTACGACGGCGGAAAGAGCTGGCAGCCCTCACACCTCGATGGCTCCTAAGAGTCCGGGCCCTCCGGATGCTCCGGGACGCCAGGGGGCTCGGGGATGAAGTCGCCCGCCGCCAGCCGCAGCTCACGGAACAGGTCGAAGATCTCCTTCAGCTGACCATCGCCGAATCCGCCGAGCCCGAACTGCGCGGCCGTCAGGTCCCTCGTCGCCCGCTGCACCACCGCGCGGCCCGCCTCGGTGATCTCGGCGAGGCGGCCGCGGCCATCGGACGGGTTGGGCCTGCGGATCACCAGCTGCTGCCGCTCCAGCCGGTCGATGATGTTGGTCGCGCTGGTGGGATGCACCATCAGCCGCTCGCCGATCACCCCCAACGGCAGCGCGCCCCGGCGGCTGAACGTGAGCAGCACCAGCGCCTCGTAGCGCGCGAACGTCAGCTCGTGGGGCCGCAGCAGCGCGTCGAGCTCGCCGAGCAGGATCTGCTGGGCGCGCATGATCGAGGTGACGGCGGCCATCGACGGTGAGGGACCGAACCGGCTGGCCCAGATCTGTGCCGCCCGGTCGATGGGATCAAACGGCAACTCAAGCGGCTTACCCACGGGTATAACGTATTGCGTGCCGCCGCCTGGCCGGACGGTTAATCCTTGGGCGGGCTCAGCAGCAGCTCGTCCGCGGCCTGGAACGGGTCGAGCGTGCCCGCCGCGACCTGGCTGGCCAGCTCCTCGACGCGGCCCGCCGCCAGCCGCCCGCGCAGCGCGGCGAAGGCGAGCGCCGTGATCTCCTCGCGAGCCCGTGCCTGGCGGCGCCGGGCCAGCTCCCCGGTGGCGTTGAGCCAGGACCAGTGCGCGTCCAGGCGGCTCATCACCTCGTCGATCCCCTCGCCCTTCACCGCCACGGTGACGATGATCGGCGGCTTCCAGCTTCCCTCGGCGTGATCCGCGAGCGCGATCATGGTGCGCAGGTCGCGCACCACCTGCTGGGCATCGGGTTTGTCCGCCTTGTTCACCACGAACAGGTCGGCGACCTCGAGGATGCCGGCCTTGGCCGCCTGGATCGCGTCGCCCATGCCCGGCGCGAGCAGCACAAGTACCGTATCCGCCAGCGAGGCGATCGCGACCTCGGCCTGCCCCACGCCGACCGTTTCGATGATGATCAGCTCGAAGCCGGCCGCGTCGAGCACCCGGATAGCCTGCGGCGTCGACGCGGCCAGGCCGCCGAGATGCCCGCGGCTGGCCATCGACCTGATGAATACCTGATCGTCGGTGGCGTGTTCCTGCATCCGCACCCGGTCACCGAGCAGCGCCCCGCCGGTGAACGGCGACGTCGGGTCGACCGCGAGCACGGCGAC
>JBEKKH010000681.1:0-4353 GCA_050010815.1 Streptosporangiaceae bacterium
ATCCACCGCCAAGCCCGGATCCACCGCGGAAAAGCCGGGGGACGCGGCTAGGAACGGGGTGGGTGGGGCAGTCGGGATCGGTGGGGCGAGTGGGATCGGGTGCGGCGGGGGGACGGGTGCGGCGGGGGGACGGGTGCGGCGGGAAGGGTTCGGGGGACGGGACGGAAGGACTGCGCGCAAGGCCGGAGAGGCGCGACTAGGCGGATAGGTGGGAGGATGGAACGGCGGCGCCCGGGACGCAGGGAACGAGGAGGCTGGTCATGGCAGAGACGACGTCGTTTACGATCGGGGCGGACGCCAGCTGTACTGACGGGGACTGCGGCAAGGTGGCCCGGGTGGTCGTCGATCCGGTCGCTCGTACGATCACCCATCTCGTGGTCGAACCGGGGCACCTGACTGGTGTCGGCCGGCTTGTACCGCTCGAGCTCATTGACGCCACGACGGACGGGATCCGGCTGCGCTGCACCCTGGCGGAGTTCGAGAAGCTCGATCCCGCCGAGGAGACGCAGTTCTTGCCGGGCAGCCCCGGATACCAGAGCTATGGCCCGGACCAGGTGCTCTTCATGCCGTACTTCGGCACGGGCGTAGGCATCGGCCTCGGCGCGGCATCCGTCCCGCTGGCCGTCACCTACGACGCCATCCCACTGAACGAGGTGGAGGTGCGCCGCCATGAGCCCGTCCACGCCACCGACGGCGAGATCGGGCGGGTCCAAGGGCTGGTCATCGACACTGACAGCCACCATGTGACCCACGTGCTCCTCCAAGAGGGGCATCTGTGGGACCGTAAGGACGTGGCTATCCCGATCGGTGCCGTGACCGGAGTCAAGGACGGCATCCGGCTTAACATCACCAAGCAGCAGGTGCAGGACTTGCCGCCCGTGGACATCCACCATCCGGGCGGTTAGGCCAGTCAGCTAGCCGCATGGCCCGGGGGGCGGGGCACCTGGCCGACGAGCATCATGAGGGTGTCGGCGAGTTCGTCGATGGCCCGGCCGGTGTCGGAGTCGCTGCGGCCGCCGCACCACAGCGGCGCCTGCGACATCGCGGCGTGCATGCACTGCAGCACCGGATCGATACCGGTCACGGTGAACTCGCCGGACGCCAGTCCCGCCTCGATGACCTGGCGGAACACCCGGTCGTGCCGCCCGCGGAGCGCCTTGATCCGCGCCTGCTGGGCCGCGGGCCAGTCCGCCGGGACCAGGAAAAGCCGCAGAGCGGCCGGGTACTCGCGGACCGCGATCGTGACGTGCTCGGAGATGATGGCGCGCAAACGCTGGGCGGCCGGGCGGCCGGCCTGGGCCTCGGCGAGGTGCTCAAGCCGGGCGGTCCACTGCCGGCCCAGCGCCTCAATCGCCGCGGCGCCCAGCTCGTCCTTGGTCGCAAAGTAGTAGTAGAGCGAGCCCTTGGTGACGTCGAGCCGGTCAGCGACGTCTTCCAGGCTCACCGCATCGTAGCCGCGCTCCCCGAACAGTTCGGCCGCTGCGGTCAGGATCTCAGCGATCCGGCGCCCCCGCTTGCGCTCCCTGCGGCTGGACGGAGGCCGGGCCGGGCTTGAGCGGGGACCGGAGTCGGAGTTGGAGTTGGCTGCCCGCGGCATGCTCATCTCTCTCCCTACCATCACCACTATTTGACCCAAGAGTATCATTTTAGCCGAGAAGTTTTTTATTGACTTTATAGTCAGATTTTGAAAGCTTAGTCAGTAACCGGCCGGACGGGAGGCGGCGGGACATCGAGCTCAGCAGGGTATGACGAACCCAGCAGGACATGACGAAGGAGTCGCGGCCATGGCGCAGGTTTACGAGGACATCCGGTACGAGGTCGACGGCACGACGGCCGTCATCACGATCAGCCGTCCGGAGCGGTATAACGCCTTTCGGGGCCGGACCGTGGACGAGCTGATCCGGGCCTTCCGGGCCGCGTGGGCTGACCGCGGGATCCAGGCCGTGATCCTCACCGGCGCCGGGGATAAGGCCTTCTGCACCGGCGGGGACGTCAAGCAGCGCGCCGAGACGGGCGACTACGGGCCGACCGAGAGCGGCATGTTCGAGATCGGCTACCTGCACAGGCTGATCCGGGACATCCCCAAACCGGTGATCGCGGCGGTCAACGGGCTGGCCGTGGGCGGGGGGCACGTCCTGCACGTGCTGTGCGACATCTCCGTCGCTGCGGAAACCGCCCGGTTCGGCCAGGCCGGCCCGCGGGTGGGCTCGTTCGACGCTGGTTTCGGCTCGGCGTACCTGGCCCGGGTCGTCGGGGAGAAGCGGGCCAGGGAAATGTGGTATTTCTGCCGGCTCTACGACGCGCAGACCGCCGAGCGCTGGGGCCTGGTGAACAAGGTCGTGCCCGCCGCCGACCTGCTCGGCGAGGCCAAGACCTGGGCCGCGGAGATCGGCGAGAAGAGCCCGACCGCCATCCGGTTCCTCAAGCAGTCGTTCAACGCCGACACCGACCACCAGGCCGGGCTGAGCAACCTGGCGATGTCGGCGCTTGACCTGTTCACCGCCTCACCCGAGGGCCTGGAGGGCGCCGCCGCGTTCGCCGAGAAGCGCGCCCCGGACTTCGCCGCGCACGTCATCTCGCACTGACCGGAAGGCTGACATGACGAGCACCACCAACGCCAGGCTCGCGCTCGATTATCTCGACCTGGACAGCCTGCTCTCGGCGGAGGAACTGGCGCTGCGCGACCGGGTCAGGGACTTCGTCGACGAGCGGATCAGGCCGGACATCGCAGCGTGGTACGAGGCCGCGCACTTCCCCCGCGAGCTCGTCCCGGAGCTTGGCGCGTTGGGGCTGCTCGGCATGCACCTGACGGGCTACGGCTGCCCGGGCCGCAGCGCGGTGGAGTACGGGCTGGCTGCGATGGAGCTCGAGGCCGGCGACTCGGGCCTGCGCACCTTCGTCAGCGTGCAGGGGTCACTCGCGATGAGCGCCATCTATAAGTTCGGTTCGGAGGAGCACAAGCAGCGCTGGCTGGCGCCGATGGCCGACGGGGAGCTGATCGGCTGCTTCGGGCTCACCGAGGCCGACGCGGGCAGCGACCCCGCCAGCATGCTCACCACCGCCGTCCGGGACGGCCAGGACTGGGTGATCAACGGGTCCAAGCGGTGGATCGGGCTGGCCTCGATCGCCGACGTGGCCGTGATCTGGGCCAAGACCGACGAGGGCATCCGCGGCTTCGTCGTGCCGACCTCCGCGCCGGGGTTCACCGCGACCCCGATCGAGGGCAAGCTCGGGATGCGCGTCTCGATCCAGTGTGACATCACGCTGGACGGCGTGCGGCTGCCCGCGGACGCGGTCCTGCCCGGCGTCACCGGGCTGAAGGGGCCGTTCTCGTGCCTGAACGAGGCCCGCTACGGGATCATGTGGGGCGCCATGGGCGCGGCCCGCGACTCCTACCAGGCCGCGCTGGCCTACGCGCAGGAACGCCGTCAGTTCGGCCAGCCGCTGGCCGGGTTTCAGCTCACCCAGGCCAAACTGGTCGACATGGTGCTGGAAATCCAGAAGGGCATCCTGGTCGCGTTGCACACCGGGCGGCTCAAGGACGCCGGTGCGCTGCGCCCCGAGCAGATCTCCTTCGGCAAGCTCAACAACGTCCGCGAGGCCATCGACATCTGCCGTCAGGCCCGCACCATCCTGGGCGGCAACGGCATCACGCTGGAGCACTCGCCGGTGCGGCACGCCAGCAACCTGGAGGCCGTGCGGACCTACGAGGGCACCGACGAGATCCACATGCTGATCATGGGGCGGGCCCTCACCGGCATTCCCGCGTTCGCGTGAGCGACCAGCGACCCGCGGCGCGCGACCCGCGGCGCGCGACCCGCGGCGCGCGACCCGCGGCGCGCGACCCGCGGCGCGCGACCCGCGGCGTCGAAGCGGGTGCGGTGGGCACGCGGCTGGGGACGTTCGGAAAAAATGGGTTAGGGGCGGGCTTGGTCGGTAAAGCCGCCGATGATGTCGCTGGCGGAGCTGACCGCGCCGTGGCGGCGGCGGATGATGTCCGCGATCAGCCCGGTCCACCCGGTCTGGTGCGAGGCGCCGAGCCCAGCGCCGTTGTCACCGTGGAAATACTCGTTGAACAGCAGGTTGTCCTTCCAGGCCGGGTCGTGCTGCAGGCGCTCGACCCACCCGAAGCAGGGCCGCCGCCCGTCCGGGCCCACGGTGAACAGCGAGATCAACCGGTCCTGCAGGTCCAGGGCGATCACGTCCAGCGGCATCCGGTGCCCCGAGCCGGCCGGGTACTCGATGGTGAGCTCGTCACCGAAGAACTGGTAGTACCGCTCGAGCACGCTGACGACCAGGTAGTTGAGCGGGAACCACAGCGGTCCGCGCCAGTTGGAGTTCCCGCCGAACATG
>JBEKKH010000682.1:0-4349 GCA_050010815.1 Streptosporangiaceae bacterium
GCCAGCTGAGCCGGGTCGCTGAACATGCCGGGATTGCCGGCGTCCAGGTAAACCCGGGCGTGCGGCAGCGCGCCCAGTTCCTTCATCGCGTACCTGAGCAACTGGTAGCGCTGGGCGCTGGCGGCCGGGCTCAGGCAGCCCCGGACGATGTCCGCCAGCCCGTCCGGTTCGACGATGACGATGTCGTGGCCGGTGCCGATCGCGCCGGCGAGCTGGCCGATCCACTTCTCGTAGCCCGCCGCGGTGAGGCTGGGCGCGGCGGACAGCTTTCCGCAGGAGTCGCGGCCGGGCAGGTCGTAGGCCACGATGACCGGCATGGCGTGTGCCTGGCCGGCCGCCACGGTGACGCTCCGGACCATGGCGATATCACCGGGCTGCCCCGTCGCCCAGATGCCAGAAGGCGTCTGGGCGATCGCCGTCAGCTCGGCGGCTACCGTCCGGTCGGCGCCGGATCCGGCTGCCGCGGCGGGGGCGTAGAGCGGGTTGGCCGTGTAGGCGTAGAGTCCGGCCGCGGTGGCGGTCGACGCCGCGCCGAAGGCGACGGCGGCCACCGCTGACACCGCCACCGCCATCGCCACCGTGATGGCGATAGCCAGGGTCCGCGGGCGCCGGCGGCGTGGCCGGCGAGGTCTGCGCATCAGCATTACGGCACCTGGACCCAGTAGCCGGCCGACGGAACGCCCTTGCTGTTCGCCGCGAAGAGCATGTAATAGCTAGGCGGCAGCAGGTTGGCGTTCGACGGCAGGGTGACCCTGAGCTCGCCGTGGCCGGCCTGGGTGAAGCTGACCGCCACCGACCGCTCGTTGACGTCGGTCACGTGGGTGGGATTGTCCGGCCGCATCAGCCGCAGGTCCTTGATGCTGGCGGCCTGCGACACCTTGATCAGGTAGCTGTGCGACAGCCGCATGACCTTGGGCGCGGACGCGATGACCGGGCGGGTGCCCTGGAACATGTAGGGCGGGAAGTAGACGTCGATCTCGGTATTGAAGGTCTGCGGCTGGGTGTCCTGCTTGTTGCCGTACAGGGGGTTGCCGCCCAGCGTGAGCACGCTGCCGTTGGGGAGCAGCAGGCCGCCGGAGTGATAGTCCCGGCCGGTGAGGGAGTCCGCGGCCCAGGAGAACGAGTTGCTGGCCGTGTCGTAGATCCGGGTGTCGCGGTTGTCGCTCCCGTGCATGCCGCGGTACTGCGACGACCCGCCGGTCACCAGCACGTTGTCGTCGGGCAGCAGCACGGTGATGGGGTACCGGGTGGGCTCGGCCAGGTTCGGCCCGCGCACCCAGGCCGGGTCCGGGGCGGCCACGTCGATCAGCGCCGTCCGGGCGGTGACCGAAGTCGACTGCCCGACGCCGCCGCCGCCGAGGACCATGATCTTCTGGTTCTGGGCGGGCGGCAGCAGGACCGAGGCGCTAGTCTCCAGATTCTGCGCATCGGGTATGCCAGGCACCGGGAGGAACGCGTTGGTCTTGGTGTTCCAGAACCCCGGCGTGCGCCAGGCCGCGGTCGCCGGGCCGTAGCCGGAGTTGGAGCCGGTGAAGAACAGCTGCCCGCTCTCGGTCAGGAACGTTGCCGGGTAGGTCGGGAACCCGCGGACCGGGCCCTGCGCCCACGTCTTGGTGGCGGGGTTGAACATCTCGCTGTTCATCGTGACCTGGCCCGAGCCGTTGAGGCCGGAGATGGCCATGTCCATGCCGTTGCCCATCTCGGCCAGGGTCGGGTACCAGCGGGCGTAGTCCATCGAGTTGACCTTCACGTACCGCAGGGTCTTGACGTCGAAGATGTAGGCGTCCTTGGTGCCCTGGAAGTCCTGCTGCTGCAGTGTCATCGGCGTGCCGATGCCGTACAGGAGGTGGCCTGCCGCCAGCCCGACCGGGCCCTGCACCCGGTACTGCTGGTCCGTGGCGATCAACGAGCCCTTGCCCTTGGCTACCGCGTTCACCCAGACGTTCTGCTGGCCGGCCACCACGGTCGGCTGGCCGCCGCCGGTGCCCGGCCGCTTGGTCGCCCGGGGCACCGAGATCGCGGCCGCGGAGGCGAACTTGACCCCGTCCGGGGCGGTGAAGATGGTTCCCTTCGGCAGGACCCAGGCGCGGGCGTCATTGTTGTTGTAGACCGTCATGCTCCCGGCCGCGTAGGTCGGGTCGAGGTTCTCGTACTTGGCCGTCCCCCCGGCCACCAGGATGTTCCCGTCCGGCAACTCGATGTGGCCGGCGCAGAACAGGTCCCAGGGCGTGGGGATGAGCTGCTCGTGCATGGTCACCGGATCGAGCAGCAGCGTCTTGAACGTGCCGGCGTTGAAAGCCGACTGATTGTTCCCCGACCCGGCCATGATGAGGACGTCGCCGTTGTTGAGCAGCGTCGAGTGGATGCCGTTGATGCGGAACTTGGCCGGGATATTGAGCTTGGTCCAGAGCCCGTACTTCGCTTCGTACGCCGGCCGGGTGATCTGGTACTGGCGGTAATAGGCGGCGACCGTGGCCCCGACCGTGGGGACGTTGACGCTCAGCACGCCGCCCACGGTCAGCACGGCGAGGCCGAGACCGATGACGCGGCGGGTGAGGGAACGTTTCAGCATGAAGATTCTTCCTCTTAGCTAGGGCGTGAGGCGGGGGTGCGGGCGCGATCGAACAGCCAGATCGCGATGGGCGCCAGGCACACGCCGAGGATGATGCCGGTCCAGGCCAGCATCATCGGATAGGGCCGGTGGTGGATGACCGCCATGGCGATCAGCACACTCGGCACGGCCGCCCACATCAGTGAGTACCGGAAACTCCACAGCCGGTCGGGGCTCACCGAGGTCCCCTTGGCCGTGACGTTGAAGGACAGCTTGCGCCGGAGCAGGACCTTGACCAGGCTGCGGGCGTAGACCGGGGCGGTGAGCGCCGATACGGCCATCCCGGCCAGGCCCGAGGATCCGGCCGGCTCGTGCGGGCTGACGTTGTGCCGCCGCATGAACCGGTACAGCACGAACTGCATGGCCGCGATGTCAACGTAGTAGGTGAGCCACCAGCCACCGTCGGTGCGCAAGCTGGAGATGCCGAAGCCGAGGTAGCAGGCGCTGATCCCGATGCCGAGAATCCATCCGATGGCGACCGACGGATAGTAGGTCAGCATCAGGAAGTAGTGCAGCATCGCGCCCGGCCGGAGCTTGAAGCCCACCCGCCAGACCTGACGCATGATGGCATCGAACGTGCCGGCCGACCAGCGGGTCTGCTGCCCGAAGAACTCGGTCCAGGAACTCGGCCCTTCGCCCACCGCGACCAGGTCCGGGGTGTAAACTGACCGCCAGGCCCGGCCGGTCGCCTCGTTCTTGCTGGCGTGGATGCGCAGGCTGGTGGCCATGTCTTCAGTGATGGATTCGGCGTACCCTTGCCTGATGGCGCTGGTCCTGATGGCCGCGTTGGTGCCGACCAGCATGGCGCAGCCGCGGCGATTGCCGGCCCGCTGGATGACGCTGTGGAACAGGTACTGGGCCGACTCGGCCCAGCGGGTGATCCGGTGGCCCTGGTTGCCGTAGAACTGCGGGCCGACCACGAACGCCACGTCCGGGTCACGGAAGTAGCCGAGCAGTCGCTCGGCCATGATCGGCAGCGGCACGTGGTCGGTGTCGGCCACCATGACCACGTCGTATTCGCCGCCGTGCTCCCAGAGCCAGCGGTTGTGGTTGCCGTGCTTGGTCTTGCTGGCGAAGATGCCGGTGTCGAACTCCAGGTGGCCCCGCCCCTTGCGGGTGAAGTGATGAACGCCGAGCCGCTCGCACATCGCCTTGACGTCGCCGGAGTCGCCCTCGTCGAGCAGCCACACGTCGAAGGTGCCGCCGTAGACGATCTCCCGGGCCGCCGCCAGGGTTCGCCCGGCCATCTCGATCGGCTCCTTGCCGGGGACGATCGTGGTGAGGAACGCGACCCGCAGCGTCGTGTCAGGCTCGACCGGAATGGGGTCCCGGGCGGCCAGGCAGGCGCGGGATATGGTGAGCACGTTCATCAGCAGGAACAGCTGCATCACGACCGACCCGGCGGCCAGCCCCACGAGCAGGACGATGTAGGCGTCCGTGGCGGCCGCGTGCGCGGTCCATGACCACAGCCAGACGCCGAGGTGGGGGTGGTGGGACTGGACGACCAGCCAGTAGATGAACCTGACGTCCACGGCTGCGAGCAGCAGCGCGATAACCCTGATCAGCACCCGTTCGCGCCGGCTGTGGTGGATGCCCCGGTACTGAACCCGGTAGGGCTCGTCCGGCGCGGGCTTCCTCAGCGGGCCGGACAGGTGAGTGAACAGCTCGTAGTCGAACGCGGAGGCAGCCAGGCCGTCGTCCACCGGAGCAAGGGTGCCGCCGGCCTCCATGTAGCGGC
>JBEKKH010000683.1:0-7383 GCA_050010815.1 Streptosporangiaceae bacterium
CGGGCCGGCTGGGGCAGATCCTGGCGCAGGTGACCGGCCTGCTGGCCGCCGGGGAGCTGGCGATGGTGCCGGTGCGGGCCTGGGACGTGCGGCGGGCCCCGGACGCGTTCCGGTACATGAGCGCGGCCCGGCATGCGGGCAAGCTGGTGCTCACCATCCCGCCGGATCCGACGGCTCCGCGGCCGGCCGGGACGGTGCTGGTGACCGGGGGGACCGGGATGCTGGGCGCCTTGGTGGCGCGGCATCTGGCCGGGTCGAAGCGGGCCGGGCAGGTGCTGCTGGCCAGCCGGTCGGGGCCGGCCGCAGCGGGCGTGGCGGTGCTGGCCGCGGATCTGGCCGGGGCGGGTGCGGGGGTGCGGGTGGCGGCGTGTGACGTGGCGGACCGGGGGGCGCTGGCGGGGTTGCTGGCCGGAGTGGCGGCGGCCTGCCCGCTGACGGGGGTGGTGCATGCGGCGGGAGTGATCGATGACGGGGTGACCGGGTCGCTGACCCCGACCCGGGTGGATACGGTGATGCGACCCAAGGCCGATGCGGCCTGGCATCTGCACCAGCTGACCGGCGGGGCTGACCTGGAATCCTTCGTGCTGTTCTCTGCGGCGGCGGCGGTCTTCGGCGGGGCGGGGCAGGGCAATTACGCGGCGGCGAACGCGTTCCTGGACGGGCTGGCCGACTGCCGGCGGGCGGCGGGCCAGCCCGCGGTCTCGCTGGCGTGGGGGCTGTGGGCCGGGGCCAGCGCGATGACTGGGCACCTCAGCGACGAGGACCGGGCCCGGGTGGCCCGCGGCGGGATGACCGCGCTGGGCGCCGGGGAGGGCCTGGCGCTGCTGGACGCGGCGGCGGGCCGGCCCGAGGCGCTGCTGATCCCGGCCAGGCTCGATATCGCCGGGCTGCGGGCCCGGGCCGCCCGCGGCGCGCCTGTCCCTCCGCTGTGGCGCGGCCTGACCGGCCCGCCCGGCCGCCCGGCCCGTCCCGCCGCCGGCCCGGATGCGGGCGCGGCGGACGGGCTGCGGCGCCAGCTGGCCGGGCTGCCCGCCGCCGACCGGGACAAGATGCTGCTGGACCTGGTCCGGGCGCACGTGGCCGCGGTAGCAGGCCACGCCTCCGCCGGCACCGTCGAAGCCGACCGGTCCTTCCGCGAACTCGGGTTCGACTCGCTGACCGCCGTCGAACTCCGCAACCGGCTGAACACCGCCACCGGGCTCCGGCTCCCCGCCACCTTGATCTTCGACTACCCCACCCCCGCCGTCCTGGCCACGTACCTGCAGGCAAAAACCGTCGATGAGGAGACAGGAGATCTGCCTATCCTGGCAGAACTCGATAGGCTCGAGGCTGCTCTTTCTGTGATATCTCAAAATAGCGACAGAAGGTCAAAAGTAATAACTCGCCTTGAAGCCATCATGCAAGATTTCCGTACTGGAAATGCAAATAACGTGTCAACCTACCACGATATCGACGCGGCCACGGATGACGAAATCTTCAACCTCCTTGATGAAGAGATGACGACTTAACCGGACCGTCAGCGGCCGGGGCGCACGAGGATGACCGGGGGTGCATACCGAGCGGCGGGGTGGGGAGGGGTTCGCCGCCTCGGGCCGGGGGCGCAACCAGGATCTCCCCGGCGGCGCCGGGCCGGAGGCTGGCCTGGACCGGGCGCCGGAGTCAAGACGATCCGCCGTGAAGGCAGCCGCCTGTCTCACCAACCAGATGATCGACGCCCTGAGCGCCCCGGCCGAGGCCGTCTGCCACGAACTGGAGGAAGCGGACAAGGAGCGCTAGTGCTCAGGCTCGCGCGAAGCCGCCCCGGTGTGCTCATAACTGGGCGGCGATGGCGGTGAGCACGTCCAGCCTGGCGGCCCGGCGGGCGGGCCAGCTGGCGGCGACCAGGCCGAGCAGGCCGGCCAGCACGAAGAACACGACGAGACTCTTGGCTGGCACGACAATGTCGGTGATGCCCTGCTGCTTCAGGGATGAGACCAGGGCGATGCCCATGCCGGTGCCGACGATGATCCCGATGATGGCGCCGAAGATCGCGAGGATCACCGCTTCGGAGCGGATCATGATCCGGACCTGGCGGCGTTTCATGCCGACCGCCCGGAGCAGGCCGATCTCGCGGGTGCGCTCGAACACCGAGAGCATAAGGGTGTTCACGATCCCGATGAGCGCGATGAGCACGGCCAGGGCGAGCAGGGCGTAGACCAGCCCGAGCAGCTCGTTGACGGCGGCGGTCTGAGCCTTCTCGAACTGAGCCCTGGTCTGGACCTGCAGGTTCGGATAGGCGGCCAGGGCGCTGGTGACGGCAGCGTTCACGGTGCCGCTGCCGTTGGTTTGCACCAGCAGCGCGGCGGGCGGCCGGCTGCTGAAGTGGGAGGTGAAGAACCCGGCGCTGACCAGGTAGCCGCCGATCAGGGCGTTGGCCTGGTAGATACCGCCGATCCGCAGGGTGGACGGACCGGTCCGAGCGAACGTCACCGGGACGGTGTCGCCGACCGACAGGTGCTTGGATGTAGCGGTGACGGAGTCGATGAGCAGTTCACCCTGGCCCAGGGCGGCGGAGGTGCCTGTGGTCATGCGCAGGATCAGCGTGCTGGCCAGGTGCGCGGTGGATACCGCCTTGAGCGTGGCGAGAGTGTTCTGGATCTCGAATTGCCCGCTGTAGACGGTGGTGGTCGCGGTGACGCCCGACACGGCCGATGCGGTGGCCGGCACCGAGTCGCTGAGTTCTCCCGATCCGCTGGGCGTCACGATGAGGCCGGCGCTGATCGCCTGGTCCACGCTGCTGGTGGCCGACTTCGACAGCGAGGCGCCGAACACCGACATCGCGGTGACCAGGGCCAGGCCGATCATGAGCGCGGAGGCGGTCTGGGCGGTGCGCCGCGGGCTGCGCATGGAGTTTTCCCGGCCGAGCTTGCCCGGTTCCCCGAGCAGCCGGGCCAGCGGACGCCCGATCACGCTGGACAGCGGGCGGGCGAGCGCCGGGGAGAGCATGGCGACACCGACGAAGATGCCCACCGCGCCCACGCCCACCAGCGCAATGGCCGGCTTGGCCAGCCCGAGGGCCAGCAGGACAGCTCCGGCCAGCGCTACGGCCGAGCCCCAGACGAACCGGCGCCGCAGCGAGCCGCCGCCGTCGGACTGACGGTCGGCGAGCGCGGCGGCCGGGGGGATGCGCACGGCAGTGCGAGCCGGGCCGATCGCGGCCACCACCGTCACGCCCACGCCGACGGCCAGGCCGACCAGCACGGTGCGCGGTTCGAATACCAGCGATCCGGTGGGCAGCGCGATCCCGAACCCGCGCAGCAGCGCCTCCAGCCCGAGCGCGGTCAGCACGCC
Source organism: Streptosporangiaceae bacterium (assembly GCA_050010815.1). GTDB lineage: Bacteria > Actinomycetota > Actinomycetes > Streptosporangiales > Streptosporangiaceae > Palsa-504. Next base: position 3,331 of record JBEKKH010000683.1, read on the forward strand.
CAGGCCCAGGCCGATCACGGAGGAGACCAGCCCGGTGATGGCCGCCTCGGCCAGCACGGAGCGGAATACCTGGCGGCGGCTCGCGCCGACGATCCGCAGCAGGGCCAGTTCCCTGGTCCGCTGCCCGACGGTGATCGAGAACGTGTTGTAGATGGTGAACGCGCCGACGAACAAGGAGATGAACGCGAAGACGAGCAGCGCGGTGGAGAAAATCGACAGGGCCTGGTTAACCGCGGTGGTGGTCTCGTTGATCAGGGTCTGCCCGGTGACCACCTGCGTCCCGGGCGGCAGGACCGCGGCGATGGCCCGCTGGACCGCGGGCTTGCTGGCGCCCGGCGCGGTCACCACGTTAATGTCATCGAACTGGCCCACCTCCTGGACCAGGGCTTGCGCGGTCGGCAGCGTAAACGCGGCCAGGGTCGCGCCGGCCAGGTTGGCTGCCGACCCGTAGTCGGCGATGCCAGTGATGGTGAACGTCTGCGGCGCCGCGGCCGAGAGGATCCGGACCCGCTGACCCACAGTGAAGTCGTACTTGCTGGCGGTCCCGGCGTCCATCACCACGTCATCGGCGGTCACCGGCGGACCTCCGGCGATGATATGCAGGCTGGAGATCTGCTGATTAGAGTCGAAGCTGATCCCGAGGGTCGATGCGCTGCCTGACGCGATCGGCTGGCCGTCGCGGGCCACGAACTGGGCGTAGCCCTCGACTTCGCCCTCGGCGGCCTGGACGCCCGGCACCCGGCCGACCGTGGCCTGCAGCGACTCGGGCAGCTCGTTGCGCACCGCGTTCGCGCCGCTGCTGCCCAGCTGCGGGTCCGCGCGGACCTGGAAATCGATGTGCTGGTACACGCTGCCGAACAGCGCAGAGTACGTGTTGTGCAAGGTGTCGGTCAGGACGAACGTCCCGGAGATGAAGGTGACTCCAAGCACGATCGCCAGCGCCGTCAGCGCCAGCCTGAGCTTGTGGGCCAGCATGCCTTTAAAGGTCACGTTGCGCATGTCAGGTCCCCAGCGTCCGCAAGGACCGAATCAGCGGTCGGCTTTTCGAGTTCGCTCACGACGGCCCCGTCGGTCAGGAAGATGACCCGGTCCGCGTACGCGGCACTGCGAGGGTCGTGCGTCACCATCACGATCGACTGACCGAGCTCGGTCACCGACCGGCGCAAGAACGCCAGCAAGTCCGCGGAGGAATTGGAGTCCAGGTTGCCGGTGGGCTCGTCGGCGAAGATGAGGTCCGGCTTGTTGATCAGGGCCCGGGCACACGCCACCCGCTGCTGCTGGCCGCCGGACAGCTCGCCGGGACGGTGCGTCAGCCGGTCGCCGATACCCAGCTGTCCCACCAGGTGACCGAACCACTCCTGGTCGACCTTGCGGCCCGCCAGGGCGGCGGGCAGGGTGATGTTCTCGGCGGCGGTCAGCGTCGGGATCAGGTTGAAATACTGGAACACGAACCCGATCCGGTCGCGCCGCAGCTGGGTCAGCCCGGCGTCATCCAGGCTCCCGATGTCCAGGCCGCCCACGAACGACTGCCCCGACGTCGGCCGGTCCAGGCCCGCCATGCACTGCATCAGCGTCGACTTCCCCGAACCCGACGCACCCATGACGGCCGTAAACCGGCCGCGCCCGAAGGCTACGCTAACGCCGGCCAGGGCCTGCACCGTGGCTTGTCCAGACCCGTACGTCTTGCGCAGGTCGACCGAATGCGCAGCCGGGACGGCCTGGTCACCGCCGCTCAATGCGCCCGGTTCTGGCGTCATAGGTTTGAGCACCATATTCTTCCCCGTAATCCTGACGTAAAGAACCGAAGCATGGCCGGAATCGGCGAAGGAACATCACCCGCGGGCTCTATTTCCCAGGTCACAGATATAAGCCGCGTTGAGGAAATCTTCTGCTTACCCCGGAATCTCGCGAATGGATGGATTAATCCGCCAAGCCTGCGCCACCAAGGTCCGGAGCAACGCTCCCGGACGCTGCTCAAACTGCCTTAAGCAGAGACCAACACGGCTACGGGAACACCTGTCGTGTCACCACTAACCCTACATCAGGGAATATCACACTTCAACACCGCTGACTTGTTTATAAGTGCCTGGTCAAGCCGGTCAAGGGTGCGGCGCCCGAGCACAGACATGGTGGGATTGCTGGTGACGTAGTACCAGACCAGGCCCAAGGCTTGCGCGAATGCCCAGGCTTGGCCGCGCCTCCATTCTTGGTCATCACAGCCCAGGTCCTCGCGGAGGATCTGTCGTGGGCCGGGGTCGAGGAGATGCCAGGCGCCGACAAGATCAAGCGCGGGATCAGCCGGGCCGAGGGTACCGACGTCAATCACCCCGGCAAGACGCCCGTCGGCCACGAGGACATTTCCCGGCACCAGGTCGCCGTGGTTCATGACGTCTGGGACGGCGCCCCGGCCTGACGTCCGCAGGGCCTGCCACATCCGGCGTAGCCTCGGTACGTCCAGCAGTCCCTGGCTGTGCGAGAAGCATGTTTCCATCCACTCGTCCTGCGAGGTCAGCTCACCGCCGCGGCCCGGGCCCGCGAAGGTCCGGCCGTGAGTGCCGATGGCCCGGACATCGCCGATGAACTCGGCCAGGTCATGAGCGAAGGCGTCGGACTCGCCCGGGTCGGCGTCGGTGGCGACGGTCCCGCGCACCCAAGTCTGCACCGACCAGGGGAGCGGATAGCCGCGCCCGGGTTGTCCCAGCGCGACCGGGACCGGCGTCGGGAAGCGCGTGCTCCCGGCCAGCGTCCGGGCGGCCGCGGCTTCTGATTCAAGCCACCGGAGCGTCTCGGCCGGGTCGCCCGGGCAGATCGGGAACCGGCCGGCGAGGCGGTCGCCGATGCGGAACAGCGCATTGACCGTTCCCTGCGACTCCACGGCCCGGACGGGCAGCCCGGCCCAGGCCGGGAACTGTTCAGCCACCAGCGTCCTGACCGTGCCGACTGTCACTGCCAGCTGGTTGGGATGCATCATCACCGACCCAGCATTCACCTGCCGACGCCGGGTCGCAGTTTTATTTAACGTTTGTCCCGCTTCCAGCAGCTCCGCCGGGGCAGAACCCCGAACCTGACCCGCAACGAAGGACCATAGGTGTTGCTGGGGCAACCACGTTGGACCATTGGTGTGGCTCGAGAGCGGGAGCGGAGCCCGGATCCACCACGATCCTTGCCGGGCAGGCTGCACCACCCGGCACGGGCGCTGCATAGCCACCACGGGTGTCACCGGGATCCTTCCCGGGCCGGGGATCTGGCTGCCCTGCTCCGCAGGCAGGCGCTCACTGGCCTCTGGCGCCACAGCGCGCCGTTCCCGTCACTTGCGTGCCCTGGCGGATGGGTATGGGTGCGGCACCGTGCACATTCTTTTGTGCACGGTGCCGCACCCACACCCCAAATTTCCCGTAAGCCCGAATCCTCCGCGATCTTGCCCGGTGCAGACGCACTACGGTGCGCTCATGTATCACGGCACACGGGGTACCCGCCCCTAGCGACCAGTGATTGCAGGTCCACCCGTGGCCGCACCTGACACGGGCGGGCAGAAGTACGCCCAGAGATGCTTGCTGTTAGTCACTTGAATCGTCCAGACGTGGTGGCCTGCGCCGATGGCGGGACCGGACCGGGGCTTCTACTTCCGGCCGGACGTCAACGACGAGGTGCTGGTGGCCTTCGAGCACGGCCATCCGGACATGCCCTATGTCCTCGGCGGGCTGTGGAACGGCAAGGACCAGCCGCCGGTAGCCGACCCGGACAGCACGAATGAGGTGCGCATGATCAAGTCGCGCGGCGGCAGCACGATCAAGTTCTCCGACGTCGAGGACGACGCGCAGATCCACATCGTGGACAGCAGCGGCAAGAACACGATCGTCATCCGCGCCAGCGACAACAGCATCACGATCACCGCCGACGGCGACATCACGGTCCAGTCGAGTCAGGGGAAGCTGACGCTGACCGGGGACAGCGTGGAGATCACCGCGACATCCGGCGTGAAGATCGAGGCCAGCCAGGCCATGGAGGTCAAGGCGACCGGCCAGCTCACCCTCAAGGGCAGCGTGGTGAACA
>JBEKKH010000684.1:0-4331 GCA_050010815.1 Streptosporangiaceae bacterium
GCTAACTCTCAATCCCCGTACACCTGGCTCCGGGTGACCAGACGTCGGGCCTGGTCACCGGGCTGCCGTGCGAATATCCGGCCCACCGGGCGCGGAGGCTCATACCCGTACTACGGGAGCCGCCGGCGTGTTGAGAGCGCCAGCCTGCCCGCCCCGGTTTCTCTGGCCTCCGGACGCGATCCGGCGCGGCTAGGGCGGGGCCAGCCGGCACGAGACGGTGAACGTCTCGCCGTCGACGGGGGAAACGATGATGTCAGGGTTCCCGCCGATTCCCTCGACCGGATGCAGGCTGCCCAGCGGCGAGCCGTCGACGGTGTCCCCGGTAAAGGCCGCCAGGGTATGCGCCGGGCAGGTGGGGGTAGTGGACGGAACCTGCACGACGGTCTCGGCCGAGGACCTGGCCGCGCCGGACACCGCCTTGGTCGCGGTCTGCGTCCAGCCCTGGGTCACGTCGCGCAGCGTCAGCGTGAAGTCCGGGCTCTTGTACGTCACCGAGGCCTGGAGACTGTCGCCCGGCTTGAGGGTCTTGCTGAACTCCACCGGATCGGCCGGGTACAGCTCGTACCAGCCGTAGTACTCCGCCGTCGTGCCTGCGCAGTAGACCTCGGCGCCGATCTGCTCCGCGGTGTCGGAGGAGTAGCCGTCCAGGCCCGTCCAGATGGCGACGTACGTACCCGAGGTGGTGCAGCTCACGGTGGGCACGGTCCAGTTCGCGGTCGTGCTGGTGTAGGTGGCTCCGGTCACGGCGTACCCGTACCAGTCCGCCGCGTACGTCGTCGCGGACGCGGCGCCGGCCGGGCCCAGGACGGCCCAGGCCGCCATGACGCCAGCGGCCATTAAACCGCCGGCGGCCCGCCAGGTTCGGCGGCGGATGCTCGATGCGCTCATGATTCAGCGGTATCACAGTTCACGTCCGCCGACCAGGCCCAGCCGGCCGGCCGGAAGTGGCCCCGGGGTCGGTAGCCGTGCTAAGAACGACGAGTGGTACTCGCGTGACGGCCCCCGAGCTGCGCCGGTCCAGGGTCGCCGTCGTCGGCTACTTCTTCATCCTCGGCGTCGCCACGGCGACGTGGAGTGCCAGGCTCCCGGCCATCAAGGCGGCGCTGCACCTGAGCGACGGACGGCTGGGCCTGGCGCTGTTCGCCTACCCGGTCGGTAGCGTGGCTACGCTCGTGCTGAGCGGGCGGATCGCCGACAGGTTCGGCACGGTCCGGGTGGTCAGGATCGCCGGCGTGCTGGTCCCGGTCGCGATCGTCCCCATCGCGGTGGCCCGTGACCTGCCCGCGCTGATGGCGGCGCTGGCCGTCTACGGGGCGATGGCCGGGCTGCTCGACGTGGCCATGAACGCCGCCGCGGCCCAGCTCGAGCTCGGTTACGACCGTCCCATCATGTCCTCGCTGCACGCCGGTTACAGCATCGCGGGCCTGGCCGGCGCCGGGATAGGCGGCCTGTCGGCGTGGCTGGGGATCGGCCTGCTGCCGGCCTTCGCCGCCACCGGCGCCGCGCTGGTCGTGCTCGGCCTGCTGGCCGGGCCGCGGGTCCACCTCCCGGCGATCGCATCGCGCCCGCCGCGGCCGGAGGATCCGCCGCTCCGCTCGGTGCGGCAGATTTCGGCGGTGATCTGGGTGCTCGGCCTGCTCGCGCTGGCCGGGCAGGTCGGCGAGGGCTCGGCGGGGGACTGGAGCGCGGTCTACCTGCACGTCAACCTCGGCACGTCGTCCGGCGTCGCGGCCGCCGGGCTGGCCGCGTTCTCGGTCACCATGGCCGCCGGGCGGCTGGCCGGGGACCGCCTGGCCAGCCGGTTCGGCTCGGTGGCGCTGGTGCGCGCCAGCGGCCTGCTGGCCGGCCTCGGGCTGGCCGCCGGGCTGCTGGTCGGCGGCCAGGTCGCCGCCATCGCCGGCTTCGCCCTGCTTGGCGCGGGCCTGGCCGGTATCTTCCCGCAGATCGTCACCTCGGCGGCCCGGCTGGACCCGGAGCACGCCGGCCGCAACATCGGCCGGATCGCGGCGGTGGCCTACTCCGGCCTGCTCACCGGCCCGGTCGTCATCGGCGCGATCGCCTCCGGCGTAGGCCTGCGGAACGCGCTGCTGGTACCGGCCGCCCTGGCCGTCCTGGTCGCCATCACGGCCGGCGTCATGCGCTCCCGATGATGACGTAGCTCAAGCCGGCTGTTCGACGGCTCGACGAGCCAGTCCCGACTCTCGCTGACCCAGCCAGATGCCGCAGGTCTCCGGGCTGGGCCGTGCTAGCGGTCAGCCTGGGCGGCGGGCTGCAGAAGCTCGCAGAAGCGGCGGCCGAACAGGTAGGCGTCACCGGGCCAGCGCGCGGATAGGTAGTTGCGGTCAGTAACCGAGAACGCTGCGGTGTCGTCGGTCGCGGTGCCGCGTGCGGTAAGCAGGTAAGCGGAGCGTTCCATGTACCGGGGCAGGCAGGTCGTCCGGCGGCTGGACAGGACGCTTCGGCCGGTGGCCGGATCGCGGGTGCGCGCCAGCACCAGCACGCCGTGGCAGATCGCGCCGACCGGCCTGCCCAGCGCCCAGAACCGCGCGACCTGCTCGCGCAGCGACGGCGAGCCGAGGTACTGCCGCATGCCCGGCGCATGCCCGCCTGGCAGCAGCAGGCCGTCGAAGGCGGCCGGGTCCAGGCGGGCCCAGACCACGGTCGAACCGAACTCCGCAGCCCCGGTGAGCTCGGAGTAAAAAGCCCTGGCCTCAGGCGCGGCGGCGAGCTGGCCGAAGATGACGCCGTCAAGTAGCCGGGGGTCAGCGGCCGGGATCGTGCCGCCCTGCTCGGTAGCGAATGTCACCTGGTGCCCGGCCTCGCGCAGCAGCCGCCACGGCACCGCGACCTCGGTGACGTCGAAGTCCCGGTCGGGAAGCGGAACCAGCACGCGCACCCGGCCATCATCGCAGCCCGCGCCGCCCGCGGCCACATCGTGAATGACGTCAGGGACCTCAGACGTCCGGATGGCTGGACCGGGAGGCATCGAGCAGGTCGAGATAGCCTTCGACCGCATCCCACAGTTCGTTCTCCGGGTAACGTCCGTAGCCACCGTGCTCGCGCCGCCAGCCATGATCCCAGTACTTGTCCCGGACCTCGCGCAGATGAGACAGCGCCGTGTCCAGGTCGTCCCGGACCTGCAGCCGCTCGTCGGCCGGCTCCGGGATCAGCCGTGCCAGCGACCCGAAGTCTCTCGCTTCCAGCGCCGCGAGCGCTCGCTCGTCGGGACCGTCCTCGACAGACCAGATGCGCACCGGGCCGCGGATGTAGTGATTCCAGGCCGGGTCCAGGTACGACCGCCAGAAGTACAGGAAGCCGCCCTTGCTGAGCCGCAACTGCTCCGCCAGCCAGTCGGAGCCTTCCGGGCGGGATTCCCACGGGACCTCCGGCGGGGACAGGTTGATCGCGACCGCGACCTGAACGGCCTCCAGCGGGTCGGTTCCGTCCACCACTTCGCCGAAGGCGTACACGGCCTTCAGGTACGGCTCCGTATCAAACCAGAACACCTTCGTGCGCTCACACGTCTCGGCGAGGATCCGCAGCTTCTCGACGGCGCGCTTGTACCTCATGACCCCACATCATGCCTCAGCCTGCTTGCCCGCCGGCTAGTCATCAGTCAAGCGTCGACCCGTTCGATCCAGACCTGCTGGCTAAGGCAGACTCGTCGGAGATCGAAACCCAGGCCGCGCACCTGTCGGATATCTCCCCGACCAAACCCTAAGTCGGGATTGGTGTGCCCACTGGCTCGTGCCGTTCGTTAGAGCGGATACTCGGTGGCGGTCGTGGTGAAGGTCCGTCCGGCCGGGGTGCGCCAGACCAGGACGCCTGGTTCGGGCTGGTCAAGCCGCCACCCTTCGGCCTGCTTACACCGATGGTGATGGCGACACAACGGGTTATGACTGCATACTCAGGTGGAGCGAAAGCGGGCTTCACCGGCATTGCTGAGATGGCGGCGAATTGAGCGGGTAAAGGGCTGCGCGGCGGCATCGGTGTCCGGTACGTCGGTGCGTGCGGCCTGCTTATATGGTGATGACTACTTTTCCGCTGGCGTGTCCTAGTTCGAGATAGCGGATGGCCTCCGGAACCTCGCTTAGCGGATATGTCCGGTCGATGACCGGTGTGACTTGCCCGGACTGGAGAAGTTCGCGCAGGACGGCGAGATCGTCCCTGCTTTGGCGCGCGAGGCAGAAAACCATCCTCTGGCTCATGAACGGTGAGAGCAAAAGCATCGTGGCCGGACGTGTCAGGGGCCCGACCCAGCGGCCTTTGTCCGGTCCTCCGACTCCCACCAGTATTCCCTTGTGATCGAGTACGCGCCTGCACTGAGCCAG
>JBEKKH010000685.1:0-4307 GCA_050010815.1 Streptosporangiaceae bacterium
GGCTGGGACGCTGTGAAACCCGGGTTCCACGGGGCTTAATCGACGGGACGGGTGCCGTTCACCGCCGCGTGCTCAGGGTCCTCGGCGTGCCGGCCAGGTATCCGGTCGCGCACCTTGCTGGCACTGGTCTTGGCCGTCTCCGTGATCTTCGGCATCCGGGCCGCGGCCTTGTTGCTGGCCAGCTTGGTAAGCTCGCTGGCCTTCTCGCCCGCGGCGCGGGTGGCCTGGCGCACCACCTTGCTGTCCGCCGCCTTCTGGGCCATCTTCTTCATCTGCTCGTAGCGCTCACGACCGGCTCGCGTGCCGGCGACGAAGCCGGCGGCGAACCCCGCAAGGAACGTAGCGCGGTATCTCATCTGGCACCCCTTTCGCGCGTATACGTCATGTGCAAACATGACCTTCCCCCATTACGCGAGGGTACTCATCGGGTAAGGCTCTGATGAACACCGCCGCCGGGCCCCGTCGGCGTCGCAAGCCCGCCCAAGGTGCGCTAACCTTATGCGGGTCGATCCCGCGTAGCTCAATTGGCAGAGCAGCCGGCTGTTAACCGGCAGGTTATAGGTTCGAGTCCTATCGCGGGAGCCCAGTTGTCAGCCCTCTTACCTGCATAAACGCAGGAAGAGAGGCCCTCTTATGACGCAGTCAGCGCCCGCGCGGACCAAGATCAACACAAAAGTAACACAACCGGCCCCGGACGGCCCTCACGGCGCCCGGCCGGCCGGCCCGGGCCAGGCCGCCCGCCGCGAGCCCTCCGGGTGAGCGGAGAGGCACGCGAGTCCGTCCGCGAGTCTGCCCGTCCGGTGATCGAGCTGGACTTCGGGATCCTGGTGTACCCGCCGGAGACCGGCGGGGAGCCGTGGCGGGCGGTGTTCACCGAGAACGGGCAGCGGAAGTACCGGCAGGGCGCCACCGAGGCGAAGCTGGCCGAAAAGCTGGAGAAGGTCAGGGAACGGCTTCAGGCCGACGCGGCCAACATGGAGCGGCCCGGCGCGGACCTGATCAGGCATTACCTGGACCCAGACCGGCTGCCGGTGGAGGACCGGTGGTCCCGCAAGCACGCCCACACCCAGCGGCGGCTGTGCGAGCGGTTCGCCGAGCCGGTCATCGGTGTCGTGACGTGCCAGGACATCAAGATATGCCCGGTCCCTATGCGAGCGTCGGGAGCCTAAATACAGGAGGTTACGGGTCAGCCCTAATAACTCGAGGGAAGATCCACTCGTCGTCGGCTATCCGCCGCATTCCTGTAACGTAGGAGTCAAGCTCGCCAGGATTGAATCGGCACAGCTTGATGGCCCACCAGATGTCGTCACCGGGGTCGTCTATCCGATACCTGCCGTCGACGAGTAGCAGGGCGTTCCCGCCGCCTGGCAGGGCGATGAGCGTGCCAAGCAACTTTTCGGTGTCGGTGTGCCAGATTCGTACGGTGGTGTCGGTGGATGCCGTGGCGATGAGGGCGCCGTCAGGGGAGAAAGCGACAGCCGTCACTCCGCCAGTGTGCCCGCTCAGCTTACGGTGCAGAGCCCCGCTGCTCGTCTCGTAAATCCAGGCAGCGTCGTCCGATGCGGTGGCGATGAGTGAGCCGTCAGGGGAGAAAGCCACAGCCGTCACTACCTGAAGAGTGTCGATGGCGCTGTGCAGTCGCGGTGTCCAGCGGAACAGTGTGGCGATCGGACGGTGTCCGGAAAGACTCCATATTCGTACAGAGCGGTCGTCTGATGCGGTGGCGATGAGGGAACCGTCCGGTGAGAATGCGACCGCCCTCACCTCTCTGGTGTGCTCTATCTTGCCGCGGTGTGATCCGGTGGCTGTGTCCCAGATCCGCGCGGTGCTGTCGCCGGATGCGGTGGCGATGAGGGAACCATCTGGTGAGAATACGGCGTCCCATACCGGGCCGACGTGCCCCTTGAGCGTGGCGCGGTGGATCCCAGTTGCAGCTTCCCAGATGCGAGCGGTTTTGTCGCTGGATGCGGTGGCAATGAGGGATCCGTCCGGCGAGAACGCGACGGCGGTAGTCGGGGCGGCATGTCCGGTCAGTGTTCTGGTAACGCGGCTACTTCCCTTGGCTGCATCCCAGATCCGTGTGAGGTCGCCTGATGCGGTTGCGATGAGGGCACCGTCGGGCGAGAATACGACGCTTCGTACTGGAGCGCGGCCGGTAATCCTAATCGTGTTGCGCTGCGTCCAGTTGGCGGTATCCCAGAGACACACGGTGCCGTCTCGTGACGCGGTGGCGAGCAGGGTGCCGTCGGCTGAGAACGCGACGTCTCGTACCCAGTCGATGTGTCCCCTGAGTATGCGGCTGCTGATTCCGGTGGCGGTGTCCCAGATCTGTACGGTGAAGTCTCGGGAGGCGGTCGCGATGAGGGAGCCATCGGGCGAGAACGCAACACTGGTGAGGCCGTCGCGGTGTCCGTCGAGGGTGGTGCGGCGGGTTCCGGTCGCGGTGTCCCAAATGCGGGCGGTTCCGTTCCTGGATGCGGTAGCGAGGAGAGCGCCGTCTGGGGAGAACACGACGCGACGTAGCCAGTAGTCACCCCCGCGAAAAGTGGCTCGCTGGGTTCCGGTGGCGGTGTCCCAGGTACGCGCAGTGCCGTCCCTGGATGCGGTGGCGAGGAGCGTGCCGTCCGGCGAAAACACGACGCTCCGCGCCCAGTTCTCATGCCCGTTAAATGTGATGCGGTGGGTTCCGGTGGCGGTGTCCCAAGTACGCGCGGTGCGGTCATCTGATGCGGTGGCGATGAGGGAACCGTCCGGCGAGAACGCGACGGCACCTACCAGGTTGCTGTGTCCGCGCAGCGTGATGCGGTGGATCCCAGTTGCAGCTTCCCAGATGCGAGCGGTGTTGTCGCTGGATGCGGTGGCGATGAGGGAACCGTCCGGCGAGAACGCAACGTCGTTCACCTCATCCTCATGACCGGTCAGGAGTCGCAGCGTCTTCCCGGTCTCAGCATCGATCAACTGGACGTGTGAGCCCCTGCCAATCGCCAGCAGCGTACTGGCCGGGGAGAACGCGACGCTCGTAACCGTGCCGGGTTCGGAGAGGATGACCTCAATTGGGTCGCGCCCCGCTACCGCTGCCACGCCGATCTCTGGTGCTGCGGTGGGATCGGGAAGCCCAGCGGTTCCCAGGATGACGGCGCGGCTCCAGCGGCTTCCCGCCAGGTTAGCTCCTCGCATCGAGCCCGCGATCATACGCACGCCAGTCATGTTCACATCTGAAAGATTGGCGCCTAGGAAGTCGATGCCATGCAATGTCATGCCAGAAAAGTTCGCGCCGGATAGGTCGGCACCGCGCAGGTCAAACCTGAAGAGATCCTGCCCGCGCAAGTCCACGCCGGCCAGTTGAGTCCCCGGCTTCAGGCCTACTCGGTTCGCGATGGCCAGCGCGTTTTGCTTGGCAATTTCAGAGGCAGTCCGGTCACTGAGGGTTTTCGTCGTCCACAGCAGTGCCTTCTCGATCCCGGCGAGATCAGTAAAGAACTCCGCCATCAGCTGCGACATCTGCTGAGTGGCTAGGATCTGTTCGCCTGCCCGGCCGCCCAGCGAGCGCGCCGCCGCATTCGCGACCAGCCACTCCATTATGGACTGGTGAATAAATGTGAACGTGCCATCTTCATCCCGGACGAGCAGGCTTCCCGAGGCAATCGAGTGGACTGCCTGCTCGTCGGTGTACCCCCTCTCGGCAATATCCCTCAACGTAACGTTCACCTCGGCGGATAGATCGGTCAACGCGAGCTGAGGGAGCCTGGACGTCCACAACCGTAGCGCTAGCGCCGTGCAGGCATTCAGCCTTTCCTCCTTCGTGATCGGCCGCAAGCCCTGCTCGTGGGCGTGCCGTTCCTCCTCCCGTGTCAGCCAGAAATCGATGATCTCCATATAGAGGCTGGCGGCAGTGATCTCGGCCGCCTCGTTCCGGGCTGCCGCCCGAAGCCGCTCCTCATCTAGATCCGCGACGAATGTCAATATCCGCGGGTTGTGTGCCAGGTCGAGCAGATTCGCGATCCCGCTGATTAGCTCAAACCGGACCCGCGCCCGGCCAGGTTCATCGGGGTGAAGCTTGGTCAGGAACTCCAGGATCTGCGCATCGGAGAACTCCTCAAGGATGACCACACGGCTGCCCACCCGGTCCTCGACCCGCTTCCCGAGCACGGTCAGCACCTGTTCCGTTGAGCGGAAGTGCTGCGTCCGGCTGGTGAGGATCACCTTTGCGTGGCCGGGCGCCGAGTCCAGCAATGCTTGCAGGTACTCCGCCGCGTGATCGTAGCCCACACGAAGCTCAAGCTCGTCAAACCCGTCGAATAGGAGCG
>JBEKKH010000686.1:0-4302 GCA_050010815.1 Streptosporangiaceae bacterium
CCGCCGTGACCGCGGCCGGGCCGGAGGCCGCCCGCCGGTCTTTGATCCCGGCTGGTACAACAAGCGCAACACCGTGGAACGCTGCGTCAGCAAGCTCAAGCAGTTCCGCGCGGTGGCCACCCGCTACGACAAACGCGAGCGCATGTACCAGGGCACCATTGACGTCGCCTCGATCAGCATCTGGCTACGCGATCCCGTCCCATGATCGACGGGACACGGCCTAACGCGGCTACGACGTGAGGCAGGCTCCAGCAGGCATGATGGCACGACAGGCACGGGACCACTCCGATGATCATGGACTGTGGTAAGCCGATGACCATCGGGTTCCGTGCCTGTGTCCTGTTACGACACGCCCCGGCGCATCCCCATTGTCGGGCGCTCTAAGCGTCACGGCCCCGAGATTACAGATGATCTCCTCTATGCGAATGCATCGTCAGGAGAGGCCCGGAAGTGGCCCTTGACCGGGTACCGGGGGACCAAAGCCCCGGGGGTGTATGGCCGAATGGCTCTAACACCAGGGACCAAGGCCATGGAGATTCACTACTAGGGCGCATGTGGGTGCGGCCAAGGCCGAAGCTAGGAGTCAGCACGATGAAAGCTGCTGTCGTTACGTCGTTCACAGAACCGCTGCAGATTCTCGACGTGCCGGTCCCGGTGCCCGGGCCAGGGCAGGTGCTGGTGCGGATCGAGGTCTGCGGCCTCTGCCATACCGACATTCACGCCGCGCGTGGTGACTGGCCGGTCAAGCCGACGCTGCCCTTTATCCCGGGCCACGAAGGCGTCGGAATCATCGAGGGGGTTGGCGCTAATGTTGCCGAGAGCCGGATCGGGGAGCGGGTGGCGATCGCGTGGCTCGGATGGGCGTGCGGGTACTGCGAGTTCTGCGTCTCCGGCCATGAGACATTGTGTGAAAAACAGGAGATGAGCGGCTACACGATCGACGGCGCCTACGCGGAGTACGCGGTCGCCTCCAGCGACTTCGTGGTGCCCGTGCCCGCCGGAATTTCCTCGTTCGAGGCGGCGCCCCTGAGCTGCGCAGGAGTCACCACGTACAAGGCGGTCAAGGTATCTGGCGCCAGGTCCTCCGATCTCGTCGCGGTGTTCGGCATCGGGGGCCTGGGTCACCTGGCGCTGCAGTACGCGAAGATCGCGGGGGCCACGGTCGTCGCGATCGATCTGGAAGATGCCAAGCTTGACCTTGCCCGCAAGCTTGGCGCCGACCACACGGTCAACGCCCGCACCGAGGACCCGGTCGCGGCGATCCAGGCGCTGGGCGGCGCCGACGCTGCCATCTCAGTGGCGGTGGCACCCGTGGCGATGCGCCAGGCCTTCGACTCTCTCAAGCGCGGCGGCCGCCTGGTCCTTGTCGCGCTGCCGAAGGACAACGTGCTCGAGCTCCCGATATTCGAGACGGTGCTCAAGGGCATTTCGGTCATCGGCTCGATCGTCGGCACGCGGCTTGACGTCGCGGAGGTATTCGAGTTGCACGCCGCGGGCCGCACCCGGATCATCGCCGACGTCCGCCGGATCGACGACGTCAACGCCTGCATCGAAGAGGTGCTCTCCGGACAGGTCCCGGCGCGATTGGTATTCGAATTCTGAGTTCCGGGAGGCGTCGAGTGTGCCGCTGCCCGTCTGAGGGCGGTGGACGTAAGGCAGGGCGCCGGGCGAGGTGCCAGTTAACCTAGCGAGGCGCCGTCTCAGACCATCGAGGTTCGGGTTCCGCAGGCGTGAGGGCGCGCAGAGGTTCATCCTGGCAACCGTAAGCACGGTTGCGGAGGGTCGGGATGACACGGCGTCCAGTTACATTGGCTGATGTAGTTGCCCGGGCAAGTGAGCCTCAAGAGTAAAGCGGCCGACACCGGTGGCCGGGATCGACGGGATGCTCGTGAACGTCGCAGGCACGCCGCCCAACCGCAGGGCGTTCGGGTGCACCGAGACCAGCGGCCCAGGAAGGGAAAGGGGCCGGGCCGTTCCGGCAGATCCAGACGGTCGTGGTGACAGCACCGCCGTGACCGCGGCCGGGCCGGAGGCCGCCCGCCGGTCTTTGATCCCGGCTAGTACAATAAGCGCAACACCATGGAACGCTGCTTCAGCAAGCTCAAGCAGTTCCGCGCGGTGGCCACCCGCTACGACAAACGCGCATCTAACAGGGCACCACCGACGTCGCCTTGATCAGCATCTGGCGACGCGACCCCGTCCCATGATCCACGGGACACCGCCTAACGCCGTGCCCGGACTGCTCCCTGGCCCGGACCAGGCCGTCCGGATCGGCGGCAGCGGAGCCGAGGAAGTCGTCGAGGCGGCGAGCCTGCGGATCGGGGACGTGGTGCTGGTGCGCCCCGGGGAGCGGATCGGCGCAGACGGCCAGGTCCTGGACGGGGCCAGCGACGTGGATCAGGCCACGATCACCGAGGAGCCGCTGCTGGCCGCCAAGATGGCCGGCGACGAGGTGTTCGCCGGGACCCTAAACGGCGCGGGCGCGCTGCGGGTGCGCGTCGGCCGGGCGGCATCGAACACGGTGGTCGCCCGGATCGTGGCGATGGTCGCCGAGGCGTCCGCGACCAAGGCCAGGACGCAGCTCAGCTGTTCATCGAGAAAGTCGAGCAGCGCTACTCGGCCGGCATGGTCGCCCCACCGTGCTGCTGCTCGCGGTCCCGCTGCTGGCAGGGGTGGCGTTCCAGGCCGCGCTGCTACGCGCGATGACCTTCATGATCGTCGCCTCGCCGTGCGCGGTGGTGCTGGCCACGATGCCGCCGCTGCTGGCCTCGATCGCCAATGCGGGCCGGCACGGGGTGCTGGTCAAGTCCGCGGTGGTGATGGAGCAGGCCGGCGCCACGACCCGGGTCGTGTTCGATAAGACCGGCACCCTGACCGAGGGCACCCCCCGCCTGGCCGAGATCCAGGTCCTGCGCCGGCCGCGGGGGTAACCGCGCGGGTGGCCGGGCGCCTGGTCGAGATCGGCAGACCGGCCCACCTGCTCGGCGCCGCCGCCTCTCACCCAGCCGGCGGCGCGGTGGCCGGCCTGGAGGAGACCGGGCAGACCGCGGCCGTGGTCCGCGTCGACGGCACCGCGGTCACTGGCGCCGCCCCGATCCTGCTGACGGGCGACAACGTCCGCGCTGCACGGCGGCTGGCCGCCCAGGTTGGCATCCGCGATGTGCGCGCCGGCCTGTTGCCGCAAGACAAGGACGCCGCCGTCACCCGGCTGCAAGCCGAAGGCCACCGGGTCCTGCTGGCCGGCGACGGGATCAACGACGCCCCGGCGCTGGCCGCCGCGCACACCGGCGTCGCGATGGGCCGCGCCGGCTCCGACCTCGCCCTGGACACCGCCGACGCCGTCATCATGCGCGACGACCTTGCCACCATCCCCGCCATCATTGCGCTGTCCCGCCGGGCCCGCCGGGTCATCACCGCGAACCTCGTCATCGCCGCCGCGATCATCGCGGCGCTGGTCGCCTGGGATCTGGCCGGCCACCTGCCGCTGCCGCTCGGCGTGGCCGGCCATGAGGGCTCCACCGTCATCGTCGGCCTCAACGGGCTGCGGCTGCTGCGCGGCTCCGCCTGGCGCAAAGCCCTGCTCGGGCTGCGCCCACTCGGCGCCCTGCGCCCTCTCGAGGAACATCCTGGTCCTGCTCACCGGCGCCGGGTCCAGCGGCCCCGAGGCCCTGCACATCTACCGGGCCCTGTGTTCGGGTTCCTGGACGGCCACGTCCTCGACGAGATGCGGGAACTCGTCGAGAAACCCGACGAGACCGACCTGCTGCGCCTCGGCCTGCACCGGCTGCCCATCGGCGACTTCCCGTGCTCCGCGGCCTGGCGCCCGTCCTGGCCGCCTATGACGGCGCCGCCGAGCTCGAACGCGGCCTCGGCATCAGGCTGACCGGGCTCACCACCACCCTGACCACGCCAGGCCAAGCCCGCCCGCGCTAGCGGTGCCAACGTCCGCCGAGCTGGGTAGCTTGCGCCGCGCTGACCCAGTCGACATCCCTTCGGGCCGTGCTGGACCGGCCTGCGCCCGGCGGGTCGGGCCGTGGGCGGTGTCAGCGGGTGATGGCTACCTTGAGGGCCTTGGTCTCCGCTGCGCGGCCGAAGGTGTCGTAGGCGTCGATGATGGCCTCGAACGTGAAGCGGTGGCTCACGAACTTCTCCGGTGTGAGCTTGCCCTGGGCGACCAGCTTGAGCAGCATCGGCGTCGTGGTGGCGCTCACCAGGCCGGTGGTGAGCGCGATGTCCTTGATCCACAGATCCTGGAGTTTCAGCTCCACCGACTGGCCGTGCACGCCGACATTCGCCACTGTC
>JBEKKH010000687.1:0-4285 GCA_050010815.1 Streptosporangiaceae bacterium
CGTTCTTCACTGTTAGCACGATACCTGCGAATGAACATTAAATCAACATCTTTATTACATCTTTTTGATGCCGTATACTCGCGCAATACTGAGTGTCGTCAACCGAATACACTTAGTTCGTGCGGGGACAAGTCATAGAGACTGGTGATACATCACCTCTTTGCCGGGTAGTTACAAGTACCGCCCGACCGGGCAACCCTAGGACCGGTCAAAGGACCTAAATCTGCGGAGGAGATGACATGCAGCTGCCGGAGGCCGAGGAGGTAAAGGGCGGCACGCTGCCAGCCTTCCGGTGGACGACGTTCGACCTGACCGGTCAGCTACCTGGTGAGTGGCAGTCGGCCATCGGCGCCGCCGCCGCGACCGCCCAGTTCGACGGCTTCCCCCGGACGCCCATCTTGTCGCGGGAAGCCCGGGAGGTCGCGCACATCTACCGCGGCCGAGTTCGCGCCGATCAGGTGCGCCAGCGTCTCCCCTGGCTCTATGGGTTTTATCGAGGCCAGTTCCTAGAACTCGCCAACCAGGCATGCGCCGAAAAGGTAACACCCGCGTCTGACGACCGATATGGCCTGGTACTAAACGTGCAGCGCGGGACCGAGATGAGATTTGAGTGCCATATTGATTCCAACCCGCTTACGGGCCTGCTCTTCTGTACAGACCACCCCGCGGGCGCGGGTGGCGAGCTTGTGTTCGGACGGGATCCAGCAGCCGCCGACCAAGCGGCAATAGATCGGGATTGCTCGATTATCCGGCCGCACCTGAGTTACCTGATCTTCTTCGACGGCAGGTACCACCCGCATTACGCTCGTGCGCTTACCTCCACGGAGGACATGCGGGTCGTCGCGGTCATGAACTATTACACCAAGTCCTACCCCGAATCAACGCGCCCGAAGGAACTGAACAGGCATCTGTTCGGCGGCGACTAGGACGTACCGGATATGGTCGCGCTGGCCAGGACGGTGTCTCCCGCGTACACCACGGCGGCCTGGCCCTTGGCGACACCGCGTGCGGGGCGGTGCAGGCGGATGTGCAGTGCCTCGCCGGCTAGCCGGACGGTGCAGAGGTGCGCGTCGCCGTGGGCCCGGAGCTGAACCAGGCCATCGCGCGGCTCAGCCGGCGGGGCGCAGCCGGTCCACACCGGGCGCTCCGCGGTGATCTCGGTGATGTCGAGGGCCTCGGCGGGCCCCACGGTCACGGTCCGGGTCACCGGCTCGATATCGAGCACGTAGCGGGGCTTGCCGTCGGCGGCGGGCGTGCCGACCCGCAGGCCCTTGCGCTGGCCCACGGTGAAGCCGTAGGCGCCTTCGTGCTCGCCCAGGACGGCGCCGGAGGTATCGACGATAGGACCCGGCGCCTCCCCCAGGTGCCTGGCCAGGAAACCTTGGGTGTCACCGTCGGCGATGAAGCAGACATCGTGGCTGTCGGGCTTGTCCGCGACGGCCAGGCCCCGGCGCGCGGCCTCGGCGCGGACCTGGGCCTTGGGTGTGTCGCCGAGCGGGAAGATGGCGTGGCTGAGCTGATCGGAGGTGAGCACGGCCAGCACGTAGGACTGGTCCTTGCCGGGATCGGCGGCCCGGTGCAGGATGCCGTCACGGACCCGCGCGTAGTGGCCGGTGCAGACCGCGTCGAAGCCGAGGGCCAGCGCGCGGTCGAGCACCGCGGCGAACTTGATCTTCTCGTTGCAGCGCAAGCACGGGTTCGGAGTGCGGCCCGCGGCGTACTCGGCGACGAAATCCTCCACGACGTCACGGTGGAAGCGCTCGGCCATGTCCCACACGTAGAACGGGATGCCGATGACGTCCGCGGCCCGCCGGGCGTCCCGCGCGTCTTCCAGCGTGCAGCAGCCGCGGGCTCCGGTCCGGTACGACGACGGGTTCGACGACAGCGCCAGATGGACGCCGGTCACCTCATGACCCGCGTCCACCGCTCGAGCCGCGGCCGTCGCGGAGTCCACCCCGCCCGACATCGCCGCCAGCACCCTCAGCCCACTCATCGCCAAAAAGCCTATGCGCCCCAGCCCACCACTGCCGACATGCCGCCACCACTCCCCCACGCCCATCCGCTCCGCTATCGGGTGACGCGAACGAAGGAAGTCGAAGTGCCATCGCACCCCCTCTTAGGGACGCAATGTGCCATTGACTTCCTCGAGATGAGGCGAGAGGGGCGAGTGGGGCGAGGCGGGGCCGGGGGCGCGGCGCGGGGTGGCGGAAGGTGGGGCGAGAGGGGCGGGTGCGGGCAAAGGGGCGGGTGAGGGAATGGGGCGGTGAGGGGAATGGGGCGGGCGGGGGCTAGCGGGCGGCGGCGCGGCGGGCGCGGGCAGCGGCTTCGCCGATGACCAGGCCTAGGGCGTCTACGTCATGCTTGGTGGAGGTGTGGCCTAGGGAGAAGCGGAGCGAGCCGCGGGCGCGGGAGTCGCTGGCGCCCATGGCCAGCAGCACGTGACTGGGTTCGGCCACCCCGGCGGTGCAGGCTGACCCGGTGGAGCACGCGATTCCGTTCGCATCGAGCAGCATGAGCAGGGCGTCGCCCTCGCAGCCGGGGAAGGAGAAGTGTGCGTTCCCCGGCAGCCGGCCGGGTCCGGGCGGCGGCCCGTTGAGCACGGCGTCGGGCACCGCCGCCAGCACCTGGCGGATCAGGTCGGCTCGCAGCTCGGCCAGCCGCCCGGCCTCCTCCGTCCGGCCGCGGGCGTACTCCGCCGCCGCCACGGCGAAGGCGCGGATGGCCGGCGTGTCGAGCGTGCCCGAACGGATATCGCGCTCCTGGCCGCCGCCGTGCAACACGGGCACCGGGTCTACTCCGCGCCGCAGGATGAGGGCGCCGACGCCGACCGGGCCACCGAGCTTGTGACCGGAGATGGTCAGCGCGTCCGCTCCGCTGGCCGCGAAGTCGACCGGCAGCTGGGCGGCCGCCTGGACCGCGTCGGTGTGGAAGGGCACCCCGTACTCGTGCGCCACGGCCGCCAGCTCGCTGATCGGGTTTACCGTGCCGACCTCGTTGTTCGCCCACATCACGCTGACCGTGGCCACCTGCTCGCCGGCCTGGTCGATGGCGGCCCGGAGCGCCTCGGGGCGCACCGCGCCGTCGGGGTCGACGCCGAGCCAGACGGCTTCGGCCCCCTGGGTTTCCGAGAGCCAGCGAACCGAATCGAGGACCGCGTGATGTTCCACCGAGGTGGTCAGCACCTGGCGGCGGGCACCGGTGTGCCGGGCCCAGTACAGGCCCTTGACGGCCAGGTTGTCCGCCTCGGTGCCACCGCTGGTGAAGACGATCTCGCTCGGCCGCGCACCGAACACCTCGGCGAGCTGCTCCCTGGACTCCTCCACCACCCGGCGGGCACGCCGTCCCGCGGCGTGCAGGGACGACGGGTTGCCGAGCCGGGCCAGTTCCTCGGTCATCGCTGCGATCGCCTGGGACCGCATCGGCGTCGTCGCCGCGTGATCCAGGTATACGGGACTTGTCCGGTTTGAACTCATGGCTGTGTACAGCCTAGCGGCAGGGGGATACAGCTGTAACGGGGCCGGACTGGAGCTACTTACGCTTGCCGATCTCCTCGAGGAGCTGCGGGACCACCTTGAATAGGTCGCCGACCACCCCGAAGTCGGCCAGCTCGAAGATCGGAGCCTCCGGGTCCTTGTTAACAGCGATGATCGTCTTCGAGGTCTGCATGCCGGCCCGGTGCTGGATCGCGCCGGAAATGCCGACCGCCATGTACAGCTGCGGCGAGACGGTCTTGCCGGTCTGGCCGACCTGGAACTGGTGCGGATACCACCCGGCGTCGGTGACCGCGCGGGACGCACCCACGGCCGCGTTGAGCGAGTCCGCTAGCGTCTCGATGATCTGGAAACCCTCGGCCCCTCCGGTGCCGCGCCCGCCGGAGACCACGATCGACGCCTCGGTCAGGTCGGGGCGCTCGCCGCGCTCGGCGACGACCCGGTTGGTGACCTTGGCTCCGGTGGCCTCACCGGTGAGCGACACCTGGGAAATCTCCGCCGCACCGGTCTGCGGCTCGGGTGCCACCGCGTTGGGCCGCATGGCCACGATCGGCGTGCCGCGGCGGACCCGGGCGTGCACGATCGTCGCCCCGCCGAAGATCGACTGCTCGGCGACCGGCCCGTCGTCGCCGGGCTGCAGGTCGACCGCGTCGGTAAGCACGCCGGAGTCGATCTTGACCGCCAGCCGCCCCGCGACCTCCTTGCCCTGAGCGGTGCCGGCCAGCAGCACCAGCGCGGGAGACTTTTCCCTGACCAGCTGCGCCAGCAGTTCCGCGGCGGGCGCGACGACGTAG
>JBEKKH010000688.1:0-4550 GCA_050010815.1 Streptosporangiaceae bacterium
GTGCCGATCTTCCCGTGCAACAAGATCCCGGTCACCGGCGACCGCACCTCCAGCATCATCGCGATCAGGACCGGAGAAGAAGACCAGGGCGTGGTCGGCCTGCACCAGGTGGGCATCCCGGACGAGTTCGAACCTGGGCTGAACGTCCGGTTCATGGGCATCAGCGACCAGGCGATCATGTCGTACCTGGTCAGCTGCTACTTCTCCGCCGCCGTCCTGGTCCCGGACGCGCTCGGTGTGCTGGAGAACGTCGAGGTCTCCGGTCCGTACAGCTAACCGGGAGCCTGACATGTCACCAGCGCAGGAGCAGCCCTTCGAGCTGCCCGACTTCTACCTGGCCTACCCGGCCCGGCTGAACCCGCACCTGGCCCGCGCCCGCGAGCACAGCCGGGGCTGGGCCGCGGACATGGGCTTCCTGGAGCCGCAGCAGCGGCACGACTACGGGCTGCTGTGCGCCTACACCCATCCGGACTGCGACGGCGCCGAGCTCGACCTGATCACCGACTGGTACGTGTGGGTGTTCTACTTCGACGACCACTTCCTGGAGATGTACAAACGCACCAGGGACACCGAAGGCGCCCGTGCGCACCTGCTGAACCTGCGCCGGTTCATGCCGGTGGACGCCTCCGGCGGCCTGCCGGAGGCGTCCGACCCGGTGGCGCGGGGGCTGGCCGACCTGTGGATGCGCACCATCCCCGCGATGTCGCTCGCCTGGCGGCACCGGTTCGCCGACCGGACCAGAAACCTGCTCGAGGAATCGCTGTGGGAACTGGCCAACATCAGCGCGAACCGGATCGCCAACCCGATCGAGTACATCGACAAGCGCCGCAAGGTCGGCGGCGCCCCCTGGTCGGCCAACCTGGTCGAGCACGCGGCCGGCGCGGAGGTGCCCGAGGCGATCGCCGCCACCCGGCCGCTGCGGGTGCTGGCCGACACCTTCTCCGACGCCGTGCACCTGCGCAACGACATCTTCTCCTACCAGCGGGAAACCCAGATCGAAGGGGAAGTCAACAACGGGGTGCTGGTCTTCGAGCGGTTCTTCGGCCTGGCCACACAGCAGGCCGCCGATGCCGTCAACGACCTGATCACCTCGCGCCTGCAGCAGTTCGAGCACACCGCGGTCACCGAGTTGCCGATGCTGTTCGCCGACCGCGGTGTCCCCCCGGCCGGGCAGGCGGCCGTGCTGACGTACGTCAAGGGCCTGCAGGACTGGCAGTCCGGCGGGCACGAGTGGCACATGCGCTCCAGCCGGTACATGAACGGCGCGACCGAACCCGAGGCCAGCCCGGTGGCGTTCCTGGCCGGGCCGACCGGGCTGGGCACCGCCCGGCTGCGGGTCCGGTCACCCGGCGCGCTGGGCCTGACCCGGGTGACCCGCTTCACCCACGTGCCGTACCAGCCGGTCGAGCCGGCCCCGCAGCCGGAGTTCTACATGCCGTACCAGGTCCGGCTGAACCCGCACCTGGAGGCGGCCCGGGAGAACCTGGTCCGCTGGAACCGGGAGATGGGGATCCTGGACCATCCGCCCGGGACCCCGCGGCAGGCCGCATGGACCGAGCCGGACCTGCGGGCCTTCGACTTCGCCCTGTGCGCGGCCGGGCTCGCCCCAGACATGGACGCGGCCGGGCTCGACCTGGTCTCGGCCTGGCTGTCGTGGGGAACCTACGGTGACGACTACTACCCGGCGGTCTTCGGCGCCGCGCGGAACCTGTCCGCGGCCCGGGAGCAGAACCGACGACTGGCCGCGCTCATGCCGGTCAGCGGGGAAGAGGGTGCGGGGGGCGCGCCGGTGGTGGCGGCTGGGCCGCTGGAGGCGGCCCTGGCCGAGCTGTGGGCACGTACCGCCGCGCCCATGACGGCCGGCCAGCAGCGCCGGTTCCGCGGGGCCGTGCTGGCCATGGTCGACAGCTGGCTGTGGGAGCTGGCCGAGGAGATGCTCAACCGGATCCCTGATCCGGTCGACTACGTGGAGATGCGCCGTAATACCTTCGGATCCGGCCTGACCATGGCGCTCACCAGGATCGCCCACAGCCAGGGGGTGCCCGAGGAGATCTTCGCCTCCGCCGTCCTGGGCAGCCTGAACGACTCGGCCGCCGACTACGCCGGCCTGCTCAACGACGTCTTCTCCTACCGCAAGGAGATGCAGTACGAGGGCGAGGTGCACAACGGGGTGCTGGCGGTCGAGCACTTCTTCGGCTGCGGCGCCGCGGCCGCGGCCGAGGTCGTCAACGACCTGATGACCGCGCGGATGAGGCAGTTCGAGCGGATCGCGGCGGAGGAACTCCCGGCGCTGTGCGACCGGCTCGAGGTGGCGGCCGAAGGCCGGAAAAGCCTGGCCGAGTACGTCGGCCAGCTACAGGACTGGATGGCGGCCATCCTGCACTGGCACGCCCAGTGCGAACGCTACACCGAGCGCGGGCTGGCGCAGCGCTACGGCTCAAGCCCGGCCCTGGTCAGCTGGCCGCCGGCCGCTGCGGCCGCGCCTGGGGGATTTACCGGGCTGGGCACCGCCGCGGCCCGGATCGCCCGGTAAGCGGGCCGGCCGAAGGGGTCAGGTGCCGCGGGAGGCGCGGCCGCGGGCGCGACCTCGCTCCTTGCCGTCCAGGATGGTCTTGCGCAGGCGGACGGCCGCGGCGGTGACCTCGACGCACTCGTCGTCGGCGCAGAACTCCAGGGCCTGCTCCAGGCTGAGCAGCCGCGGCGGCACGAGCCGCTCGAGCTCTTCGGAGGTGGACTGGCGCACGTTGGTGACCTTGCGCTCACGGCAGATGTTGACGTCCATGTCGTCGGTCCTTGAGTTCTCTCCGACGATCATGCCCTCGTACACTCCGGTGCCGGGGGTGACGAACAGCGACCCGCGTTCCTGCAGGTTGAACATCGCGTACGCGGCCGCGGGGCCGGACCGGTCGGCCACCAGCGAGCCGTTGGCCCGGCCGCGCATGGCCCCGGCCCACGGCTCGTAGTTCTCGAAGACGTGGTGCGCGATCCCGGTGCCGCGGGTCTCGGTGAGGAACTGGGTGCGGAAGCCGATCAGGCCGCGGGCGGGCACGATGAACTCGAGCCTGACCCAGCCGGTGCCGTGGTTGGTCATCGACTCCATCCGGCCGCGCCGCACCGAGATCAGCGAGGTGGCGGTGCCCAGGTACTCCTCGGGCACGTCCACCGAGAGCCGCTCGACCGGCTCGAAGACCTTCCCGTCCACCTCCCGGGTGACGGCGGATGGCCGTCCCACGGTCAGCTCGTAGCCCTCCCGGCGCATCGTCTCCACCAGGATCGCCAGGGCCAGCTCGCCCCGGCCGCGGACTTCCCAGGTGTCGGGCCGTTCGGTCGGAAGAACGTCGAGAGAGACGTTGCCGACCAGCTCGCGGTTCAGCCGGTCGCGGACCAGCCGGGCGGTGACCTTGGACCCCGCCGCCTGTCCGGCCAGCGGCGCGGTGTTCACGCCGATCGTCATCGAGATGGCCGGCTCGTCCACCGTGATCAGCGGCAGCGGCCGCGGATCGTCGAGGTCGGCCAGCGTCTCGCCGATCATGATGTCCGGGATGCCGGCGATCGCCACGATGTCCCCCGGGCCGGCCGTGTCGGCCTGCACCCGCTCGAGCGCCTCGGTCAGGTACATCTCGGTGATCTTGACCCTCTGCACCGACCCGTCCCGGCGGCACCAGGCGACCTGCTGGCCGCGATGAATCGTGCCGTTGCGGACCCGGCACAGCGCGATCCGGCCCAGGTAGGACGAGGCGTCCAGGTTGGTCACGTGGGCCTGCAGCGGCGCGCCGACCTCGAACGCCGGAGCCGGGACGGTGGCCTTGATCGTGGCGAACAGCGGCTCAAGATCCGGCGAATCCGGCATCTCGCCGTCGGCGGGCCTCCTCAGCGAGGCCCGTCCGGCCCGCGCCGCGGCGTACACGATCGGGAACTCGATCTGCTCCTCGCTCGCGTCCAGGTCGATGAACAGCTCGTAGCAGGCGTCCACCACCTCGGCGATCCGCGCGTCGGGCCGGTCCACCTTGTTGACCACCAGGATCACCGGCAGCCCGGCCTCCAGCGTCTTGCGCAGCACGAACCTGGTCTGCGGCAGCGGTCCCTCGCTCGCGTCCACGAGCAGCAGCACGCCGTCGACCATGGACAGGCCGCGCTCCACCTCGCCGCCGAAGTCCGCGTGGCCGGGCGTGTCCACGATGTTGATGGTCTGGCCGCCGTGGCTCACCGCGGTGTTCTTGGCCAGGATCGTGATGCCCTTCTCCCGTTCCAGGTCACCAGAATCCATCACCCGCTCGTTCACGTGCGCGTTCGCCCGGAACGCCCCTGACTGCCACAGCATCGCGTCCACCAGGGTGGTCTTGCCGTGGTCCACGTGCGCGACGATGGCGACGTTGCGCAGGTCATCCCTGGTGGCAATGACGTCCTGGGCACTGGTGGTCTGATGCTGTACGGGCATGCGTAATTTCTCGTTCGTTCGGTGTCCGGGAGCTGCCACCCGACCGGGTGGGCCCTCACAGTCTAGTAAATAGGTAAACGCCGTGGCCCGAACGGGCATTCCAGGCCGGCCG
>JBEKKH010000689.1:0-4258 GCA_050010815.1 Streptosporangiaceae bacterium
CCAGGAGGGCGCCCGGTCGGCGGCCAAACGCCGCATCGGACGGCGCCGCAGCGGCAGCAACGACCACCGGCTCTGGCTGGGTCTCGGCGGGGTGGTGCTGGTAGCCGCGGCCGCGATCACCGGCATCATCAAGTTCGAGTTCCCGTCGCACGGCGGCCCGGCGCACATCATGGTGACCCCGGCCAAGATCGGGACCTACATGCGCACGGTGGACCTGGAGCGCCAGACGAACGTGGCTCAGCTGCGTGACGAGGTCATCACGATGAGCGCGGGGCATGCCAGCCAGGTCGTGTCGGCGGTGTACGAGTCCGGCAATTCGGCCGCGGGCAACACCGAGCAGATCGTCATGTTCATCGGCGGTCACCTGGCCAACGCGGCGCCGGCCACCTCGGTCACCAGCTTCGCCCAGAAGTTCCCCGGCGCTCAGGTGGTCAGCGCGGGTTCGCTGGGCGGTAAGGCCGCCTGCGTCGAAGAAGGGGGCACGGCGAACAGCGTGGCCATGTGCGCCTGGTTCGACAACGACAGCTTCGGCGAGATCGTCTCGCCCACGATGAACGCGTCGGCCCTGGCCAAGGAGATGCTCTCCGTCCGTCCGGCCGTCGAGACGGTGGTCAAGAAGTAGTAATCCCGACGTCGCGCAAAGTATTCATGGTATTACGCGCGGGTACTCGTGATCATGTACCTTGGGGGGAGTTGCCCCGGCCCCTGGTAGCTGATCCGTCTGCTGAGGGCGGTGAGCGCTACTGAAGGTGCGGAGCTTCCCGATGCGTGAACTTGACCAGGCAGCCGTCACCCCGGACGTGGCGTCACGCGCCGAGGCCCTGCAGATCTACCAGCGTTACGCCGCGGCGCTTTACGGGCAGGCGCTGCTGATCCTCGGTGAGAAGGACCAGGCCGAGCAGGTCGCCTGCGATGTGATGGTCGATGAAAGCACCAGGCTGCCGGTCTCCCGGGAAGACGCTGATGCCGCCTCGCGTCGGCTGGCCGCAACGGTCCTGCGGCGCTGCCGGGAATTCACCGTCGGTTCCATCCCGAAACCCTCGCCACCTCCGGACGGCGGCGGCCACGCCGATTCGCTCGCCCTTCTTCGCCGCCTGGAACGGGAAGCGCTTTCGCTCGTGCTCTTCGGCCGCTTCGGGTACCGGCAGGTCGCCCGCGAACTGGCGATCCCGCCACCAGAGGCGGCCGCCCTGTTGCGCGCCGCCCTGATCGGCCTGGGATCGTGACCGGCGCACCACCTGCGGCCGCGTTAGCTACCTGGCTTCGGACCCCGGAACCGCTTGCGCAGGGACAGCCGGGTTACCGTCAGCATGAGCGCGAGCGCGAGCGCGATGAGCCCGGCGACCTGGGCGGTGAGCACGGGGGCGAGGGTGGAGGAATAAGCGACCGACTCGGCGCTTTGCTTTGCCCCCGCGGCGTGCACCCCGGGAGACGGGGCCGGGCCGGTGGTGGTGGCGGCAGCGGCCGGGCTGATCGCGGGGAACAGGCCGGCCGCGTTGCCCGCGCCGATCAGCGAGCTGGAGACGCCGTTCAGATCCGGCAGGGGGCCCGGCGTCACCTCGGCGCCGAACGGGGTTGGGTCCGTGGACGACGTGGCGGGCGAGGTCGGGGTCGCGGTCGCGGTGACCGCGACGGTCTCGTTCGCCGCCAGCGGTATCCACTTCGCCGTGGTGACGATGTTGGCCGTGGCCGTCAGTTGTACCGAGCTGCCCGAGGTGGCGCTGGCCGCGACCGGTATCTGGGCCTGCAGGCTGACCGTCTTGGTGTCCGTCACCGTACCGACGGCGCAGTCCGCCGTGTTGCCCCCCTGGGCGCAGCCGCTGGTGAACGCGGGCTTCTGGCTCGACGGTGTGGAACTCAGGGCCACCGACACGCCGGCCGCCGAGCCGTTCTGGGCCGAGACCGTGACGCCGAACGTGGCGTCGTGTCCGCGCTGGACGCTGGATTGCGCGGACTGGACGCTGACGCACAGTTCAGCCGGGGCCGCACTTGAGCTCGAGCCGGCCTGCGCGGTCGTGCTCGGGCTCGCCGTGATGTACGTGCTCAGCGTGGCGGAAACCCGCGCCGACGCCGATGGATGGGACGACGACGGAGACGAAGACGCGGACCCAGAAGGTGAGCCCGATCCGGATGGCGACCCGGCGGCCGATGGCGATTCCGAGGCCGATGCCGATGCGGCGGCCGATGGCGATTCCGAGGCCGACGGCGATGCGGCGGCCGATGGCGATTCCGAGGCCGACGGCGACGCGGCGGCCGATGGTGACGGTGTAGCCGTCGGGGAGCTAGATGAAGACGGAGACGGGGAAGGTGACGGCGAGGGTGACGGCGACGGCGAGGGTGACGACGAGGGCGATGGTGACGGCGAAGGCGAGCCGGCGGCCGACAGCACTTCGCAGGTGGTGTCCGTGTTCAAAGACGAGCTTGAACTCGTCCCGCCCAGATCGGGCCTCAGCGAGCCCGCCCGCGCTGTGGTAGGCATCGCCAGCATGCCCAAGATCAGCAAGCTGCCAGCAAGCAAGCTGAGCGTCCTTGCCCGTACCTGCGCGAAACGCATCTATTTTGCCCTGTCTGCGCAATTCGTCCGGTTGATGTGCCCTCTTGTTCATTCGGAAGCAACCAGGTGACGGATGGGTCCCGACTACTCAATATCCGGAATGCCCGCCACTTATGCGTATCCCGGGTTGCCCTTTCTGCCGATTGCGGTCTGGCCCCCCGGCCGGGGTCCGGATCGGCCTAGCCATCTCGTCTGACGCACCCGGCCGCCGATTGGTTCCGGGTCCGGCCGCCGACTTGCTTCCGGCCTCACCCGCCAGGGCTCATACCTGCCGGACTTCACCGATGAAGAGATCGCCAGCACGCTCGGCTGCCCGCTCGCCCCAGGCCGGGCGCGGTCAGTGGAGGTTGCCGACGACCCCCCTGTCGTCCCTGGTCAAACGGCCTGCCCATGAGCCCGGCTTCCGCCCGAACCGCATCGAGGCCGCACCATCCGCCACACCACTCACTCTACGCGCTATACCGCCCGGCCGCCTCCCGGCACCGCCCGGGGCGGGCGTGGCTGCCGTGGCTGCTGTACGCGGTGGCGTTCGTCATCAACACGGGCGAGATCGTGTTCCGCTCGGCGAGCCAGGCGATGATCCCGGCGGTGGTGCCCCGGGCCGGCCTCGAGCGTGCGAACGGCTGGCTGCTTGGCGGGGCCACGCTCATGCAGGGGATGCTCGCGGGCCCGCTGGCGGGTTTCTTGTTCGCGGTGGCGGCGAGCATCCCGTTCTTCGTGAACGCGGGTACGTACGTGGCCAGCGCCGTCCTCATCAGCCTGGTCGCCGGGACGTACCGGTCATCGCCGCCCCCGGCGGCGGCGGCCCGGGGAAGCGGCCAGGCGCTTGGCCGTTCGGTCCGGGCGGAGATCGCCGAGGGATTCCGCTGGCTGATGGGCCAGCGCCTGCTGCGCACGATGTCGATCCTGATCGGGCTGCTGAACGTGACCCTCACCGCGGCCACCGCCGTGCTGGTGCTGCTGGCCAGGGAGCGTCTCGGGCTCGGTTCGGTCGGCTACGGCCTGCTGTTCACGGCCATGGCGGCGGGCGGCATCGGTGGTTCGGTCGTCGGCGACCGGCTCATCGGGTGGGTCACCGCGACCTGGACGATCCGGATCGGCCTGCTGATCGAGGCCGGGATGCACCTGGCCCTGGCCACCTCGCGTAACGCGTATCTCGTCGGCTTCGCGTTGTTCGCCTTCGGCGTGCACGGCGCGCTGTGGACCATCGTCGGGGCCTCGCTGCGGCAGCGGCTGACGCCACCGGAGCTGCTGGGCCGGGTCGCCAGCACCGGCCTGTTCGTGGCGGCGGGCGGGAACTGCGTGGGGGCCCTGCTCGGCGGCGTGGTCGCCACGAGCTTCGGCATCACCGCGCCCTACTGGATCGGTTTCGTGGTCGCGATCGTCGTGTCGGCCGCCACCTGGCGGGTCTTCGACCGGGCCACGGTCGCCCGGGCCTACGCCGAGCCGGCCGGTGAAAGTATCCTCAGGACATGAGTCAACTACATATCGTGCTCGCTCGATGACTACGAGTTTGTGCTGACGAGGCGCGGAAGGAGCAGGACCGTGAGTCTCACCGAGCCGCGGGACCAGGCCGGCTTCCCGGCCGAGGCCTTCACCTTCTTCGAGGTGCTGGCCCGCGGCCCAGGAATACGGCGTGGGCAGCATGCCAAGGGCATCCTGATGCACCGCGACGGCATCACCGCCGATGCCGCCTTCGCCTGC
>JBEKKH010000690.1:0-4257 GCA_050010815.1 Streptosporangiaceae bacterium
CAGATCACAGATCGAGTCTCGATACAAGACTTAGTTGCAAAATGAGATTCGCTGTCAGGAGCTCGGGCGCGCGCCGGGCCACGACCCTAGTGCCGCCAGCCCCAGATCCGGCGCCGCCCACCAAACTCGAACAAAGATCTTGGAATATTCAGGCTCCACGGATGATTTTGGGGACTATGACCCACAAAAGTCTCCACCAAGCCAATATTCTCCACGCTAAGTCTTAGCTAGCTGAAACGGAAGCGGCCCGGCGGTGCGGATGGGGCAGGGGATAACGCGGAGTGTCCCCCCGCGGAGCCGACCGTGGGCCGAACGGGAGCCGGTGCTAGCCGGCCGCGCATGTCGAGCTCGGGGCGGACGTCGTCGGGGTACCCGGGACCGACACAGAACTGGATGTCGGCGTGCTCCACGGGCTCACCGCACTCGACGCAGACGACCTGGCTGACGATCTTGTGCCCGGGCTGGTGGTGGTGCAAGGTGACGGGCGCGCCGCCTCCGTCGTCGAGCCATTTGTCGCCCCAGGCGAGCATGCTCGCCAGCACCGGGAAGAAGTCGCGGCCCATCTCGGTCAGCAGGTACTCATAGCGCGGGGGATTGTCCTGGTAGAACCGCTTGGTCATGACCCCCGCGTCCACCAGCTTGCCGAGCCGGTCAGACAGCGTGTTGCGGGCGACGTTCAGGGATCCCTGGAACTCGTCGAAGCGCGTCAGCCCCTGCAGCGCGTCGCGGACGATGAGCAGCGTCCAGGAATCACCGAAAACGTCAACGGCACGAGCCAGGGAGCATGGCCACTCGGAGAACTCGCGCTTCATGGGTCTAGTTTAACAACTGAGTTGCGAGGCAAAAACCAAGACCATGGCCAAACGGCCCCGCCGATCCCAGCCGGACTCTCGTCCAGGAATTCGAATTATTGTGGATAATTACCTGCCCTATGAGGGTAGTAACGATCCACGGTCACAGCGGGGCCGGGCAAGGACCGGGCGGGGACCGGGTGGTTGAGACAGCTGGGGCACGCGAGGCCAGCGGGGTTAGGCGGGCCAGCGGCGGCGGCTACGGCGGTTTCCCCGGGACAGGCGATTGACCTGGTGCGTGGTGCATAACCAGGCAGACCTCTCCTACCGGCCGCGACCACGAGATGATCGTGACTACCTACAAATCGACGTGCACCCCGGCGTGGTCGGCGCGGAGGTATGGCTCACTGACGGCCTGGGAGCATCGCGAGTGCCTGCGAGCGCTGGGCGACCAGTTCGCCGTAGGTGCCGTCGCGCTCGGCCCAGCGGTGCATCAGGACGCCCTTGACCAGGATCTCGTGCGGGGCGGGGTCAGTCTGGAGCAGGTCCATCACCTCGGTGGCGAAGCCGGCCAGGTCGAGCGCGTGGGGGTTGCGCTGGTTCGCCTCCGGCCTGGTGGCGACGGCCGGGGGGATGAGTTCGGAGAACGTCGATGCCGGTGCCGTCCAGCTGCGCGCGCAGCGCCTCGGAGTAGGCGTGCACGGCGGCCTTGGAGGCGGCGTAGGTGGGCATGACCGGGAACGGCAGGAACCCGATGCCCGAGGTGACCGTGATGATGGTGCCGGCGCCGCGTCCGATCAGGTGGGGGGTGAATGCGTCGATGACGCGGATGGGCGCCAGCGGAGTTGTGCCGGGAAATTCCGCGCGCCCGCGGGCGGCATGAGTGCTGCGTGCAATTGGCCTCGCGGGAACCCCTTGACGAACCGGGAGAACGCTATTATACATATCTTAAAATAAGGTCTGAATTTGGAGGCCGCTATGAGCGTGCGGCCCGTCGGCCGTGGTCCTCCAGGCCGTTCGCCAGTGGTGGCGGATCGCCGGGCTGGGACCCGTCGCTCACCGGGGCGTGCGCACTGACCAGGAAATACCCTCCCTGGCGGGAAGCCGCGTCTCATAGCTCCGCCATGCCAGGACTCCCGTTGAGCCCGGCACATCGAACGGCGAAGGCGATGATGCCCGCGTTCGCTGGCAGGACGCCGTTATCTACGTACCGGTACCTAAGGTCTCTTGCTTACGTGGCTGTAGCCGCCGTTGCTATCCCGGTCAGCCCTTCGTGGCCCCGGCCAGCACGCTGTCGTTCTTCCGGATCAGTCCCATCGGCTTATGGGACACGCCTGCCCAGGACGGGGACAAGAGCCCCAGCCTGGGCTGGAAGCAAGAAGAGGAAGTAAGAGGAATGGGATCACTTCACGTCCCGCGGCCGGCCTGGCCCCGGCGGGCCAGGTCACGGCGGGGCCGCAGGGGTTGTGCGGCGCTGGCCGTCGCGGCCCTGACCGCCCTGACGCTGGTGGGTGGCACGCAGCACGCGGCCTACGGCGCCACAGAAAGCTTCCCCGCCGGGGCTAAAACTGCTGCCGGAGCCCCCTACGGGGGGACCGCGGCGGCGGTGCCTGGCACCGTGCAGGCGGCGAACTACGACACCGGCGGGCAGGGCGTGGCGTACAACGTCACCTCTACCAACGGCTCCGCCAACAGCTATCGCTCCGACGGGGTCGACCTCGAGGACACCGCGGACACGCAGGACACCAGCGTGGCCGGCGGCGCCTACGACATGGGCTGGACGACGCCCGGACAGTGGTTCAACTACACCGTCAACGTCGCGACGGCGGGCACCTACACCGTCGCCCTCCGGCTGTCCTCTCCGTACGGGATCACGGACGCGCTGCACATCGCCAACTCCTCAGGCACCAGCCTGACCGGTGTGGTCGCCGTCCCGAACACCGGCGGGTACGAGACCTGGACCACGGTCGACGCCAGCCTCACCCTCACCGCCGGCCAGCAGACGCTGACCGTCGACCAGGACTCCAACGGCTGGAACTTCCACTTCATGACCTTCACCCTGAGCTCGGGCGGCGGCGGAGGCGGCGGCTCGGGCGGTGACCAGCCGTTCGGCGGGACGCCCGCCCCCGTGCCTGGCACGGTGCAGGCGGCGAACTATGACACCGGCGGCCAGGGCGTCGCCTACAACGTCACCTCCACCAACGGGTCCGCCAACAGCTATCGCTCCGACGGGGTCGACCTCGAGGACACCGCGGACACGCAGGACACCAGCGCGGCCGGCGGCGCCTACGACATGGGCTGGACGACGCCCGGACAGTGGTTCAAGTACACCGTCGAAGTAGCCACCGCCGGGAGCTACACGGTCAGCTTCCGGGTGGCCTCGCCCTACGGGCTCACCGACGCGCTGCACATCGTCAACTCCTCAGGCACCAACCTGACCGGCTCGGTCGCCGTCCCCAACACCGGCGGCTACGAGACCTGGACCACGGTCACGGCCACCGTCACCCTGCCGGCCGGCGAGCAGACGCTGACGGTCGACCAGGACTCTAACGGCTTTAACTTCCACTACCTGGCCTTCGCGACGGGATCGGGCGGGGGCACCCCGCCCGGCGGCGGCGGCACCGGCGCCTATTGCGGCACGACCGACCTCGCGATGGACCAGCCGACCACCGGCTCGTCGGTCCAGGCCAGCAGCGACTACCTGCCCTACTACGCGACCGACGGCGACCCCGGCACCCGCTGGTCAAGCGCGTCAAGCGACCCGCAGTGGCTCGAGGTCGACCTCGGGACCCCGACGGCAATCTGCAGCGTCGGCATCCTCTGGGAGGCCGCGTACGCCACGGCGTTCTCGATCCAGGTCTCCAACGACAACTCGACCTGGACCACGGTCTACTCCACGACCACCGGCACCGGCGGCCAGGAGACGTTCCCGATCAGCACGACCGCCCGCTATATCCGCATGTACGGCACGGTCCGCGCGACCACGTTCGGCTACTCGATCTTCGAGTTCGACGTCTACGGCCCCACCAACACCCCGCCGCTGGCCGGCGGCAACGGCAACGGCGGCAACGGGACCTGCCCCTGGGTCGGCTCCACCGCCCCGGTCGCCACCCGCGTCCAGCAGGTGCTCAACACCATGGACCAGTCGGAGGAGGCCAGCCTGCTCTCCGGAGACGGCACCTCGTCGTACATCGGCCAGGTCAACGCCATCCCCGATCTGTGCATCCCGTCCATCAACATGGAGGACGGCCCGTCCGGAGTCGGTGACGGGAACGGCGGCGTGACCGCCTTCCCTGACGGCGAGAACGCGGCCGCGACCTGGGACCCGGCGCTGATCCAGCAGGAGGGTTCGGCGATGGGGGCCGAGTTCGCCGGCAAGGGCGCCACCGTCTCCCTCGGCCCGACAACCAACCTGGTGCGTGACCCGCGCTGGGGCCGGACCTATGAGACCTACGGCGAGGACCCG
>JBEKKH010000691.1:0-4251 GCA_050010815.1 Streptosporangiaceae bacterium
GTGGTGTACATCTGGGCGATACCCGGCGCGAGCAGCAGGCCTTTTTCCGCCATCCGCTTGCCGTAGTCCTCGTCGCAGCGGATCAGCCAGTCCTGCTCCCCGGTGGTGTCCAGGTAGTGGGTGCCTGTCGCGATGCAGGCCTCGACCACCTCGCCGCCGTACTGGGCGAACGGCCCGACCGTGTTGCAGACGACGCTGGCCCCGGTGAACAGCTCGGTCAGCGGTCCCACGTCGTGCGCGACCTCGATGATCTCGTGCTCGACCGTGTCGATGCCCGGCACCTTGTCCAGGGCCTCACCGATCCGTGCCTTGTCGCGCCCGGCGGCCACGAACGGCACGTTGAACTCGCGCAGGTACTCGCAGATCAGGCGGCCGGTGTAACCCGACGCGCCGTAGACGATGACGGGCTTGTCTGTGCTCACGTTCAGTCCCTTTCCCTACATGCCCATGCCGCCGTCGACCGGCAGGCCGGCGCCGGTGACGAAACGAGCCCCGTCGGAGGCTAGGAAAACCACCGCGTCCGCGATGTCCTCGACCTCGGCGAGGCGGCCGGCCGGGGTGAGCCCGATGACAGCGCCGATGGCCTCGGGCACGCTCGGGAACAGCCCGAGCTCCACCACGTCCTGAGCCAGCTGGTTCCCCATCTCGGTCGGGCACAGTCCCGGGTAGATGCAGTTCACCCGGACGCCGTAGCCGAGTTTGCCCGATTCCATCGCCGCCACCCGGGTCAGCCGGTCGATCGCGGACTTGGTCGCGGAGTAGACCGCGATCCCGGGGAACGCGATCGTGGCGGCGACCGACGCGATGTTGACCACAGCGCCGC
Source organism: Streptosporangiaceae bacterium (assembly GCA_050010815.1). Lineage (GTDB taxonomy): Bacteria > Actinomycetota > Actinomycetes > Streptosporangiales > Streptosporangiaceae > Palsa-504. The sequence continues at coordinate 824 of JBEKKH010000691.1, forward strand.
CGCGGCCGGCCGGACCGCCGGGCCGCATGGCGCGGAAGGCGTGCTTGATGCCGAGCGCGGTGCCGACGATGTTGACGTCGAGCATCTTGCGGATGTCATCCGGGTCGAGGTCGGCCACCAGCTGAGTGATCTCGATGCCGGCGTTGTTGACCACGATGTCCAGGCCGCCAAGCTCGGCGATGGTGCCCTCGATGGTCCGTTCCCAGCTCGCCTCGTCGGTCACGTCAAGCGGCAGGTAGGCCGCGTCCGCGCCTGTCTTCTTGATCGCGTCGGCGGTCGCCTCCCCGAGGTCCTCCCGGATGTCGCCGATGACGACGGCGGCTCCGGCCCGGGCCAGCGCCTCGGCCGTGCCCGCGCCCAGCCCGCGCGCCCCGCCGGTGACCAGCGCCTTGCGGCCCGTCAAGTCATACACACCCATGTGACATCTCCTCCTTGAGACCGCGCGGGTCGCTGCGACGTAGGTCACAGCGTAACGAAATCTTGACAGTCGTCAAGACTTTCCTGGACGACTGTCCAATTTGTCCGCGGGCGGCCGGAGCCGCCGCGATACAATCCACATGTGGCCCTCGTGACCGAGACCAAGCGTGAGCGGATCTCACGACGACAGGTCGACAAATTCGCCGAACGGCGCGCCCAGCTGGCCGACGCCGCACTGCAGACGCTCGCCGAACTGGGTTACGCCCGTACCAGCTTGCGCGGGATTGCGCAGAACACCCAGTTCTCGCACGGCGTGCTGCACTACTACTTCAGCGACAAGGAAGACCTGATCACGCACTGCGTGCGCCAGTACGAGGCCGCGTGCGTCACCCGTTACGACGAGATCGTCGCCACCGCGAGTTCGGCGGCCGAGCTCAAACGCGAGTTCAGCGCGGCGATGGCACAGACCCTGCGAGCCGACGCACCGATGCACCGGCTCTGGTACGACCTGCGCAATCAGAGCCTGTTCTCCGAATCGTTCCGCGCCGACGTACTGGAGATCGACCAGCGTCGCGAGGACATGATCTGGCGCGTCATCAGCCGCTACGCCGAATTCGCCGGGATCACCGTGGCCCTGTCGCCCGGGGCCGCCTACGCGATCCTGGACGGGCTGTTCCAGCAGGCCCTGCTGCACCTGCTGGCCGGGCACGACCACGCCGCCGAAAACCTGCGGGCGAACGTGGTGCGGGTGCTCGATGGCCTAGGGGTCCGCGGATAGGCCCTTTAGGATGGCGATATGACCGAGCAGAGCGAGGCTATTCGCACGGCCCTCTTGACCGTGGACGACGACCCAGGGGTATCCCGGGCCGTCGCGCGTGACCTGCGGCGACGCTACGGGGACCGGCACCGGATCGTGCGGGCAGAATCGGGCGCGGCGGCGCTGGACGCGCTGCGCCAGATGAAGCTGCGCGGCGACCTGGTCGCCATCATCCTGGCCGACTACCGGATGCCCGAGCTGAACGGGATCGAGTTCCTCGAACAGGCGATGGACATCTACCCCGGTGCGCGGCGCGTGCTGCTCACCGCGTACGCCGACACGGGCGCGGCGATCGACGCGATCAACGTGGTCGATCTCGACCACTACCTGCTCAAGCCGTGGGACCCGCCGGAGGAGAAGCTCTACCCGGTGGTCGACGCGCTGCTCGACTCGTGGCTGTCGTCGGACCACCGGCCGGTGCCTGAGACCAAGGTCGTGGGGCATCGCTGGTCGGCGCGTTCGTCGGAGGTACGCGAGTTCCTGGCTCGCAACCAGGTGCCCTACCGGTGGTACGCCTCCGACGAGCCGGAGGGACAGCGGCTGCTGGAGGCCGCTCAGGCGGACGGGCTTTCGCTGCCGGTGGTGATCACCCCCGGCGGCGATCCGCTGGTCGAGCCGACCGACGCCGAGCTGGCGGACCGGGTCGGGCTCGCGACCACGCCGTCGAAGGACTTCTACGACCTCATCGTCATCGGCGGCGGCCCGGCCGGGCTGGGCGCCGCAGTGTACGGCGCCTCCGAAGGGCTGCGCACCGTGCTGGTCGAGCGGACCGCCACCGGCGGCCAGGCCGGGCAGAGCTCGCGGATCGAGAACTACCTGGGCTTCCCGGACGGGGTGTCGGGGGCGCAGCTGACCGACCGAGCCCGCCGCCAGGCCACCAAGTTCGGCGCGGAGGTGCTGACCACGCGGGACGTGATCGGCCTGGACGTGCGCGGCTCGGCGCGCAGTGTCCGGTTCGCGGACGGGTCCTCGATCGACGCGCACACGATCATCCTGGCCACCGGGGTCTCGTACCGGCAGCTGGACGCGCCCGGGCTGAGCTCGCTGACCGGGCGCGGGGTGTACTACGGATCGGCGCTGACCGAGGCGTCCGCCTGCCTCGGGCAGGACGTGTACATCGTTGGCGGCGCCAACTCGGCCGGGCAGGCCGCGGTGTACCTGTCGCGGCACGCCAAGTCGGTCACGATCCTGGTCCGCGGGTCGTCGCTGGAACGGTCGATGTCGTACTACCTGATCAAGCAGATCGCGGACGTTCCGAACATCTCGGTGCGGACGTGCACCGAGGTGGTGGCGGCCCGGGGCGATGATCACTTGGCGGGACTGACCCTGCGGAACACCGCGGACTCCTCGACGGAAGAAGTCGAGGCCCAGCTGTTGTTCTTGTTTATCGGTGCGGCGCCGCTGACGGACTGGCTGGACGGTGTGGTGGTGCGGGATGAGCGGGGGTTCGTGATCGCGGGCCCGGACCTGTCGGTGGGTGGCGAGCGGCCGCGCGGGTGGGAGCTCGACCGGATGCCATATCACCTGGAGTCCAGCGTGCCCGGGGTGTTCGTGGCCGGAGACGCGCGTTCGGAGTCAGCCAAGCGCGTGGCCTCCGCGGTCGGGGAAGGGGCGCTGGCCGTCATGCTGGTGCATCGCTACTTGGAGAAGACGTGAGCGCTAATCCTGTTCCCGAGCCGTATCCTGTTCCCGAGCCGTGCGGGGTCGATGAACTGCGGACCTTGTTCCTGTTCGAGAAGCTCACCGAGGACCAGCTGCAGTGGCTGTGCGAGCGGGGGCACGTCGAGCTGATCCAACCCGGGCTGGTTTACACCGAAGGCGACCCGGCGACCTGCTTCTACGTGCTTTTGGAAGGCGGCCTGGTGCTGCTGCGGCGGGTCGGCACCGACGACATCGAGGTGGGCCGGACCTCCGAGCGCGGGGTGTACACCGGGGCCTTCCAGGCCTATCTCGGCGACCGGGTCCAGCAGCGCTACAACAACTCGCTGCGGGTGACCGAGCCGTCCAGGTTCTTCGTGCTGGACGCAGAGAAGTTTGCCCAGCTGATGCACGAGTGGTTCCCGATGGCGGTGCACCTGCTCGAGGGACTCTTCTTCGGGACCAAGAGCGCCCAGCAGGCGATCGGCCAGCGGGAACGGCTGCTGGCGCTCGGCTCGCTTTCGGCCGGGCTGACCCACGAGCTGAACAACCCCGC
>JBEKKH010000692.1:0-4247 GCA_050010815.1 Streptosporangiaceae bacterium
CGCTATATCGAGCAGAGCAGCTCGCCGTTGTACATGCTCTTTTTCTTCGTGCTGATCATCGGGTTCACCTACTTCTACGTGTCGATCACCTTTAACCCGACTGAGGTGGCCGACAACATGAAGAAGTACGGTGGGTTCATTCCCGGTATCCGGCCCGGCCGGCCCACCGCTGAGTACCTCAGCTACGTGCTCAGCAGGCTTACCGCACCCGGATCGCTCTACCTGGGCTTGGTCGCGCTGTTCCCGCTGCTGGCCCTGTCCGCTGTCGGGGTCGCCAACCAGTTCCCGTTCAGCGGGGTCAGCCTGCTGATCATGGTCGGCGTGGGGCTCGATACCGTGAAGCAGATCGAGAGCCAGTTGCAGCAGCGTAACTATGAGGGTTTCTTGCGATAGTGCGCATCGTCCTCGTCGGGCCCCCCGGTGCGGGCAAGGGGACACAGGCCCAGTTCATAGCTTCGCACCTGGCGATCCCGAGGATCTCGACAGGTGACATTTTCCGGTACAACGTGACCAGCAACACCGAACTCGGCCGCCGGGCGAAGGAGTTCATGGAGCGCGGTGACCTGGTGCCGGACGAGGTGACCGTGGCGATGGTCCGGGACCGGCTGGCCGAGGACGACGCCCAGGAGGGGTTCCTCCTCGACGGCTTCCCCAGGAACGTCCCGCAGGCCGAGACGCTGAAGAAGCTGCTGCTTGAATTGGACGCGCGGCTGAGCGTCGTGCTCGAACTGGTCGTGGACGAGGATGAGGTGGTGCGGCGACTGTCGGGACGCCGGACCTGCCGGCGCTGCGAACGGGTCTGGCACGTCCTGTACGACCCGCCCGCCCGGCACGGTACCTGCGACGACTGCAGCGGGAAGCTGTTCCAGCGCGATGACGACTCCGAAGACACGATCAGGCACCGGCTCGAGGTCTACGCCGAGCAGACCTCCCCGCTCGTCGCCTACTACGCCGACGAGAACATCCTGATCGGCATCGACGCGACCGGCCCGGTGGAGGAGATCACCAGCCGCGCGATGGCTGCACTCCGTCCGTTCGTGCGCTGAAGGGGTTCTTCATGGCGCACATCAGCGAGATTCAGATCAAGACAGCCGAGGAAATCGAGGCAATGCGAGCGGCCGGGCTGGTGGTCGCGCGCACGCTGCGCACGCTGGCCTCCTCGATCGCCCCGGGTGTCAGCACGGCGGAGCTCGACCGGATCGCCGAGCAGCAGATCCGGGCCGCCGGGGCCACCCCGTCGTTCAAGGGCTACTACGGTTATCCCGCCACTATTTGCGCGTCGGTGAACGAGGAGATCGTCCACGGCATCCCCAGCTCCGAACGACGCCTGCGGGACGGGGACATCGTCTCCATCGACTGCGGCGCGATCGTGGACGGGTGGCACGGGGACGCGGCGGTGACCGTGGGCGTCGGCGATATCGGCGAGACAAACGCGGGCCTGCTCGAGGCGTGCCAGGCCGCGCTGTGGCAGGGGCTGGCGCAGGCTCAGGCCGGCCGCCGGCTCGGTGACATCTCGCACGCGGTGGAGACCAGCGTGCGCGGGGCGGGCCGTTACGGTCTGGTCCGGGAGTACACCGGGCACGGCATCGGCAGCGAGATGCACATGGACCCGCCGGTGCCGAACTACGGGCCGCCCGGCCGCGGCCCGCGACTGCAGCCGGGCATGGCACTGGCCATCGAACCCATGGTGATGCTGGGCGGGGAGGAGACGATCCTGCTCGAGGACGGCTGGACCGTCATCACCGCCGACGGAAGCTGGGCCGCGCACTTCGAGCACACCGTCGCGATCATGCCCGACGGCCCGTGGGTGCTCACCGCCGAAGACGGCGGGCTGGCCGGCTTCGCCCGGTGCGGAGTGCGGGCCCATACGGCGGCCGCACCGGACATAGGGGAAGCCGGCCTCGGCGATACTAGGAGTGCGAGCATTCCGCCGACCTAAGAAGGTGCCTCGTGCCCGGTAACCCGCGGATCCGCGCCTCAGACGCGGATCGCGACCGTGCCGCGGCCTTGTTGCGCGAGCACCACGCCGCGGGCCGGCTGACCGCCGAGGAATTCGGTGACCGGCTGGACACCGCGCTGGAGGCCAAGACCCTCGGCGAGCTCGACGAGCTGATGGCGGACCTCCCGGCCATCGACCTGTACCAGCTACCCGATGCATCCTTGCGGCGGATCCCGCCGCACCACCGGCAGTCGCTGCTGCCGGCCGAGGGCGGCGGCTCACCGCACCCGGTGAGGTTTACTCCGGGTACAGTAGCTATGGGGGCATGGGCCGTGGTTTCCTCGGCTCTCGTCGCCATCTGGGCGGTCGCGGCCGTGGTCGGCGGCGGCACCTGGTTTCCCTGGTGGGCGCTGGTCGCCCTCCCGTGGATCTGGGTGCTGATCCGGCGCGCGCAGCATCCGCGGGAATAGGGCTGCCCCGGCTAGTGTCATATAGCTGGGCGGTTCGCGTTGGGGCTGTGCGGCGGGTACACTCGTCACCGGCCCATCTGTTGGGTTTTCAATCTGGTCGGCACGCGGGGCTCGCGCACGCGAGCACGGTACTGGCCCTTATCTCGTCCCGCTGGCGTAAGTCGGCTCGGCGTGAGCCCGGGCGGGACAAGCTTGCCGCCCAGGCGAGTACGGCCACCAAGCCGCGCGCAGGCGCGGGCCATCACCATACAGCGAAGTGCGGAGGACATGCCCAAGAAAGACGGCGCCATCGAGATTGAAGGCACGGTTGTCGAGTCGCTCCCGAATGCCTTCTTCCGGGTGGAGCTGGACAACGGGCACAAGGTTCTCGCCCATATCAGCGGGAAAATGCGGATGCACTATATCCGTATCCTGCCTGACGACCGGGTCGTCGTAGAGCTCAGCCCATACGACCTGAGTCGCGGGCGGATCGTGTACCGGTACAAGTAACAAGCGCTCATCAACAGGCAGTAGGGATATCACCGTGAAGGTCAAGCCGAGCGTCAAGAAGATCTGCAGCAAGTGCCGGATCATCCGTCGGCACGGCCGCGTCATGGTCATCTGCTCCGACCCGAGGCACAAGCAGCGGCAAGGCTGACGCCCCAAGACAAGACAAGACGCGCGCCGCAGCAGCGAGAAACGCTGTGACCCCCGGACGGAGGCCGGGGCCATGTCCGGGCAGGACATGGGGGCGGCGCGAAGCACCTCCGCGAAACTAAGGAGAACTGCCCGCACATGGCGAGGCTTTCTGGAGTAGACCTACCCCGCGACAAGCGGCTCGAGGTCGCGCTCACCTATATCTATGGCATCGGCCGCACCCGGGCGCTGCAGACGCTGGAAGCAACCGGCGTCAGCGGCGACACCCGGGTCAGCAGCCTTTCTGACGAGGAGCTGATGAAGCTCCGCGACTGGATCGACTCCACCTACCAGGTCGAGGGTGACCTCCGCCGCGAGGTGCAGGCCGACATCAGGCGAAAGATCGAGATCGGCTGCTACCAGGGGATCCGCCACCGTCGCGGGCTTCCGGTGCACGGGCAGCGCACCCAGACCAACGCGCGTACCCGCAAGGGCAAGAAGAAGACGGTGGCCGGCAAGAAGAAGGCCGGAAAGAAGTAGTCCGGACCCCCACGGACCGATCACCTCATAGGAAGCGCAAAAGAGAGATATGCCGCCAGCAAAGAGCCGTAGCCAGGCCGCCAAGAAGGTGCGCCGCAAGGAGCGGAAGAACATCGCTCACGGGCATGCCCACATCAGGAGCACGTTCAACAACACGATCGTCTCGATCACTGACCCCGCAGGCAACGTCATCGCATGGGCGTCCGCGGGTCAGGTCGGGTTCAAGGGATCACGCAAGTCGACACCGTACGCCGCCCAGATGGCGGCGGAGGCGGCCGCGCGCCGCGCGATGGAACACGGCATGCGCAAGGTCGACGTCTTCGTCAAGGGCCCGGGCTCGGGCCGGGAGACCGCCATCAGGTCGCTGCAGGCGACCGGGATCGAGGTCGGCTCGATCCAGGACATGACCCCCGTTCCGCACAATGGCTGCCGGCCGCCGAAGCGGCGCCGGGTCTGAGTTAGGGATAGCGACAGATGGCTCGATACACAGGCCCGGACTGCAAGCTGTGCCGCCGGGAGAAGACCAAGCTCTTTCTCAAGGGCGCCAAGTGCGACTCGCCCAAGTGCCCGATCGAGATCCGGCCTTACCCGCCGGGCGAGCACGGCAGGAACCGCCCGAAGGAAGGCGACTACCTGCAGCAGATCCGGGAGAAGCAGAAGGCGCGCCGGATCTACGGCATCCT
>JBEKKH010000693.1:0-4246 GCA_050010815.1 Streptosporangiaceae bacterium
AGGGCGATGAGCACGTTCGCGTCGAGGAGAACGGTCACTGATCGTCGTCCTCAAGCCGTCGCACGTCCTCGCTGGTGATCGTCCTGCCGAGATGCGCGACGGGGAGGCCGGTGCGGGCGCTTGTGCCTATCTCGCCTGCGCTTCCCGACCCGAGTCCCCGGCGGATCAGCCCGGCAACCGCCTGACTCAGCGTCTGATGGGTGTCCCTGGCGATCGCAACCGCCTGAGCGTGAAGATCCTCCGGGATGTCGATCGTAGTCCTCATGCTAGTAGTATAACTTCATCTCATCATGATGCGATGATGATCCGCATCGCCGGAAATCCACGGCGGGCAGAGGCAGACCGAGCAGCCGTGGAGCAGCTTGAGGGCCCCGTAGGCGGCTTGGTGTACTGGGCTGAACTGGCCGGACTATGGCTCGGCGGGAAATGATGAGGCTGCCCCGCTCTCAGACCCCACTATTGAGCGCACGCTCAGGGATGTCACTGACGCCAGCGTTTGATCGCGTAAATGACACTACGGGTATCTGGCTTCCCGCTGTCCCCTCGTGCCGTGCATAGTCCAGAGCAGGTCGGCGAGATGCTCGGGGTCGACGGTAGGCATCTCCCAGACCGGGTCGCCCGCAGCTTTGGCCTTTTCCATCTCGACGTGGAAGGCACTGTTCTTGATGGCTGCACCAATGTAGAGCATGCCGACGTAGACGCCTTTCTCGGCTACCTCGGCGTGTAGCGCTTGCAGGTAATTGCGCTGGGCGGCTTGGGCAGGACTGGGTCCGCTCATGTCCGGCAGGCCCTGCACGGTGCTGCCGCCTTGCGCGGTCAAGATGGCGCCGTCCCCTTGCTCGAGCATGTGCGGCAGGAACTCCTGCACGAGCGCCAGCATCGTGTAGAAGATCAGCGGCATGAAGTTCTGGGCGTGCTGCGGGGTCAGGTCGGCTGCGGAGACGAACCCGGTGTCCGGGGTGGGTGCATAGTAAAAGGCGTCGAGGCGGCCGGACTTAGCGCGAATCTGCTCGGCCAGCCGAGGCGTGGCACCGGTGTCGGCTAGGTCGGCCGTGATGACGTGTGCGGTTGCCCCGGCACTGGTCAGATCCTTCGCCAGACGGTCAAGTGGCTCCGAGCGGCGACCCACCAACGTGACGGCGTAACCCTCTTGCGCGTAGCGACGGGCGACAGCCTGGCCGAGGCCGGGCCCGGCTCCGAACACAGCGATGGATTTGGACACAAGAGTGCTCCGATGGGCCGTTCGGCCAATACTCCGAACTACCTGAGGCGATATTTACCTTATCGTCAAGAAGAGTGACTATACCGCCCCGAGCTGTCAGGAAGTCGCGCAGGTTAGCTAATTGGCGGCACCGTTGTCGGCCAGCACGTCGTAGCCGTGGATCCAGGCCAGGCTATCGGCGAGGCGGGTGAGCGCGGTGTTGCGGTGCTGCGAGGCTGGGCCGTCCGGCAGGTGCAGCGCGGCTGATGCGGCCCAGGACATGAGCTGAACTTGCCGGGTCCGCACACGTCGGCGGCGCTCATACCGGCGCAGACGCAGCAGCAGGGCCAAGGTGAGCCCGCTGACGCCGGCCCCGATGATCGTGACCGGCTGATGAGAGGGCCGCATCATCATGGCCGCGTCGGTGACGGCGAGGTGGGAGAGCCTATCTCCCGCACGACACCGATGGCCCGGGCCAAGGTAGCGAGCCTTGCCTCCAGGGTGTCTTCTGCTCCTTGTCCGGCATCTGGTCGATCGCCGCCGACAACCCCGACCGTCCCGGGCCAAGCTGCAGCTCGATGTCGGACACCAGCGGCCAGACACGTTCCGGCGGGGCGCCGATCCGCGTCCGTGCCTGCACCGTGGGCCTGTCCGAGTACCGTGCGCCCGTCCACTCCATATGCGTCAGCCACCTCATAACCAGGGGTCTGACCTCAACAGTTGCGTGACCAGACCATAGGTGTCAAGCGCGGCTCAGACCGGCCCTGGCCTTACCCGCAGTGCTTGCGCGCGCCTGGCATTAAGATCCGCGGTATGACCGATCCGCAGGACCCGAACGCGCCGGTCGAACTCCGCGCCTCCGACGCCGACCGGGAGCAGGTCGCCGACCGGCTCCGCGAGGCCGCCGCGGACGGCCGGATCACCATGGACGAGCTCGAAGAGCGGCTGGAGACGGCCTACACCTCGATGACGCATGCCGAGCTGCGGCCGCTCACCCGCGACCTCGCCGTATCAGACACGCCCGCGAGCGCGCCCGCTGCGCGGGAACGGGTCGCCGTCACTCCTGGCCGCAGGCGCCGGTCGATCGTTGTGATGTCGGGCTTGAACCGCCGCGGCCGCTGGGTCGTCCCGGCACGGTTCAGCGTTTTCGCATTCTGGGGCGGGGTGCAGCTGGATCTGCGCCAGGCAAGTCTCACTGCGCATGAAACGGTGATTCGTGCCGACGCCGTGATGGCCGGCATAGAGATAATCGTGCCCGATGACGTCGCCGTGCAGGTCGAGGGCGTCGGATTCATGGGAGCCTTCGACGAAACTCCATCCACGGCTCCGCCACCGCCGGATGCCCCCGTCATCCGGATCACCGGAATCGCCTTCTGGGCGGGCATCGCGGTCAAGCGCACCCCGAGGTATACCCCGAAGCAGCGGCGGGATGAGCTGACGACCTGAGGCGGCCAACGCGGGCCGCCGACCTGGGCAGCGGCGCAACGGCCAACTCTGCGCTAGAGCTCCGGCCGCCTTAGACTCCGGCATATGCGAAGAATGCTGCTGACCTCGGCTGGCATCCGGAACAAGGTCCTCAAGTCCGCGCTCGCCGGCCTCCTCGCCAGGCCATTCGCGAGCGCGGCCGTGGCGTTCATCCCCACGGCCTCGGTCGCGGCAGCCGGAGATCACGGATGGTTCGTCGAGGACCTGAGCCTGCTGCACAGCCTCGGCTGGCGCGAACTCGACGTTGTCGCCCTGAACGGCCTGCCCCGGCAGGTGGTCCTTGAACGACTGCGGCGCGCAGACGTCATCTACGCCGAAGGCGGCAATCACTACCATCTCGCGAACAGCATCATCGCGAACGGCCTCGCTGCGGAGATGGCAGACATCGTGGAGTCGAAGGTATACGTCGGCGTCAGCGCGGGCTCGATGATCTTCAGCCGGAATTTGTCCGAGCAGACCGGCGAGGCGTTCGGCGAGCAAGACGACCTGCGGATCCTTGGCGACGCGCCGGCGCGGTCACCATTCGGGCTGTTCGACTGGTACGTCAAGCCACACCTGAACTCGCCCGGCTTCCCCGGCCGGACGCTGGAGTGGTTCGAACAGGCCGCTGCGAAGCTCGACTTCCCGGTCTATGCCCTTGACGACGACTCGGCCGTCCGCGTCCGCGGCGACGAGATCGACATCGTTTCCGCTGGCGAGTGGCGGCTCCTGAACGCCCCCGCGGCATAGCTGACGACAGCGGACCTCCTCGCCTGTCGTTATCCTATTGCGACACTGATCGATAGCCGCAGACGGCAGTGGATGGCAGTCTGCAAGCGTGAGCGGTGGGAAACGGCCGGATAGGCGGCGTCGGCAAGCTATCCGCGACTCTCCAATGCGGCTGACCGCCACAGTGGCCGTGGGTTTGCTGGCAGCGCCTTGGGCGATAGCGCTGGCGCTGACACCTCACCATCACCTCAGCGTTGCTTTGGTAGACGTTCTGGCCGCGGTGAGTATTCCCTTGTCGGGGCTGTGGCTTGCCTGGGTGACCGTGGCGAAGGGCGGAGGATCCGGCGCTCTGGCTACCGGCCCGAGTGCGGCTCAGGTGGCCGATCAGATAGCCGTTGCAGTACGTAAACAGTGGGCCGACGAGGTCGCTATTCGCCGCCTGAACGACCCATACCCGCTGCCGGTCTCCTGGCATGCGGCGGATCCATCCCTGACTGGCTCCTGGGACTCGCTTGTGAAGCTGGCGAGCAGCGGCGCTGGATGGCCTGCGCCACCGCCTGCGGGAACCTGGGCACTCGGCCCTGATGACCTGGCCGGGCAGGGCCGCGAGCTAGCGGATGTGCTGGCCCGGGTGCCAACCGGGCGGCTCGTCGTGCTGGGCGAGCCGGGCGCGGGCAAGACAATGCTGATGGTCCGGCTAGTGCTGGACCTGCTCGCCCGCCGCCCCGCTGGCGGCCCCGTCCCGGTCCTGACCTCGATCGCTTCCTGGGACCCCGCGAAGGAGGGTTTGCGGGACTGGCTGGCTGCTCAGCTCCTGATCGACCATCCTGCCCTGGCCGGACCGCCAGCTGA
>JBEKKH010000694.1:0-4237 GCA_050010815.1 Streptosporangiaceae bacterium
CGCTCAATGGCGGCCCCAGGAATCACGGCCCTCGCCGGCGTTGGGCAGGATCGGCCCAAAGCTAGAGGGGAAGGGAAAACCACCAGTCGCCCGGTGCTGGCGGCAGCTTGCGCCGCGGTAAAGTGTTGGCATGCCCGGAAACGGGAAAATGTGAGGAATTACTGTGTCCGAGGACATGACGCCTACGTACATGCCTGCCATTATCGGTGAGCTGGTGCTGTGGGCGCAGCGGTGAGCGGGCGGACGGATCGCTGGATCAAGCGCACCACGATCTGCTGCGCCGGGATGCTCGCACTGATCGCCGGGACGGTCTCCTACCTACACACGCACCGGGCATGTGGATCGGACGGCAACGTTTCGGAGTCCCCTCGCATGGGTGCGTCATCACAGCTGAATCGCACTTAATTAACTGTCGACACCACGGGGGACAGCACCGCCTCTGCCGCCGCCCGCGGCCTGGATCGCCACGCGGACGTGGAAGGAAATCGAACGCTTGACTTGTAGTAACGTCGGCTGCGGGCCCCGTCGTGAAGCGGGGTGTGAGACCTAACCAGTGGAGGTGCCCGGATGGCCGAGCTCCCACCGCCCCCAGAGGGAATTGTGCTGACCCACTTCATCGTCTCGGACGATGTCGAGCGCTCTCGCCGCTTCTACACCGAAGTACTGGGCGGCAGGCTGGCCTTTCCCGGGAACCCGGTCAATGTTGCGCTGGCCAACAGCTGGATCGTCATCAATTCCGGCGGCGGCCCGACTGACGACAAGCCGACGGTCATCCTGGAGACGCCGCGCGATCCCGACCGGGTCAGCAGCTTCCTCAATATCCGGGTTAAAGACATCGACGCCGTGTACGCCGAATGGAGCGCCCGGGGTGCTGAATTCCTGACGCCGCCGAAACAGCACAAGTACGAGAAGCGCTGCTACATCCGCGATCCCGACGGCCACCTCATCGAAGTGGGGCAGACCACAGACCCAGCGGGTGACTGGTCGCCCGCCCACTGGCCCTCGAGTACGCCCGCCGGGGAGTCCGGGTGAATGGCATAGCCCCACTTCACCCAGGTTTCCTCAGCACTGTCATTTGGCCGTCAGGCTCCCAAGGCGTTATTGCCGAGTCGCGATCTTGAGGTCGTGACGGCGAAAACGGTGAGCGACCTGTGGCCCAGCCGGGGGGTTTCCGTGCTGAGCCCGGCGGGGCAGGCCGGGTGAGCGGGGCACGAACGCCGTCTCGTTCGGCATAATTCTGGTCGTAGCGGGCCGGCTCGGGGGCTGGCCGCTGGCCGGGTACCGGGTCAGCCCGTTGGGGGACATGGTGAATACGCACGTGACGTTGGCGTCGGTACCGCGGGGTCAGCGCGGGGTAGGCGTGCTGGCGGCCAGCAGGTCACCCGGCGGAGTGTCCTTGAGCAGGAAGCCGCTGGCTCCCGCGCGCAGCGCGGCGAACACGTACTCGTCCAGGTCGAACGTCGTCAGCACCAGGATGCGGGTGGCCGCGGTTTCCGGCGCGGCGGTGATCTGCCTGGTGGCCTCGATGCCGTCCGTGCCCGGCATCCGGATGTCCATCAGGACCACGTCGGGCCTTTCCGCCGTGGTCTGTCATGGCGGTCACCACTGAGCGGCGTCACAAAGCCCGGGCCTCATCGCCCACCGCAGGAGCGGAGCTGACAGATACGGGACAGATTCCAGCGCGAGCTTGTTTTTCGCCCTTGGTGTCGCCATAATCTTCAGAAAAGCCCGATAAATGGTACGCGATAAGGGTGGGGACAGACTGGCATGGACATGCCCGGGGGGGCTGAGCGGACACTAGGTGCGCAAATCCGCGCCCCGCATAAAGAGCTCATCGAGCAGCTTCGGAAGTACACGACCGCGCGTTTCCTCAAGTTCCGGCCCCGGACCCGCGCGGTCCTCGTGCTCATCGGCGCGACATTAGTCACCGCCGGCTGGCTTACGCCCTGGTACGAGAGCATGGTCTGGGTGAACACCGGCGGCCCGATGACCACCGCGCTGCGCAACGGCTACCAGGTCACCAACGTGAGCGGGTACGGAAGCCTCATCGCGCAGGGTCTCACCCCGCTGATCCGGGAGTTCAACGGCACCGCCCTCACCTCCGGCCCGCCCGCGCTGAGTGCGATCGCATTTAGCAAGTCCGACTTCGACTGCTGGATCGGGCTCGCGGTCCTCGCTGTGCTGGCGATGTGGACCTACGAGCGGCCGGATCTCCCCGGGGCGCACCTGGCGCGCAGGAAGATCCATGGGGTGATCGAGTCGGCCAATGTGATCCTGCTCGTCTATATCGTCTTCCGGTCGGTCTGGAAGGGCATCGACCTAGGCACGCTAGCCACAGTCAACCAGCACTCTCTGTCCGTACTGACCGCTGACTTCACCGCGGCCGGAGTTCCCGCCTCGGCCGCGCACAACTTCGTCACCACCTTTTCGATCGGCCTGATCCTGTTGGTCCCCGGCCTGGTGTTCGCCGCGCTCGGCGTCCTGTCCGGAGACAAGGCACCCAAACTGGCCCCGGATGGCTCCCCGGTCGCGGCCGGAACGGCGCGTGTCCGCCTCAAGTCGTGGAACGCGGCGTTCATCGCGATCATCGTCATCATGATCGTGTACGCCCTATTCCAGGGCTGACAGCGCGCCTTGGACCCGGTAGGTGAGCAGCGACGCATAACAGGCCGATGAAAGACCACGGACATGTTATTACTCCAATGGGGGTCTCTTTTCAATGCGAGGCGCGGCGCTGGGGGCGGTCCGTGACCGGATAGCGCGGGCGGCCGAAACACAGGATGTGGATGTGCTCCTGGCCGAGCAATCGCTACTCGAGGCCGCCATAGTGGCGGCGGCGACAGACCTTCGGCAGGACATTGAAGCCGCCCGTGTCCTGGGATCACTGCTCTGGAATCGCTACCTGGCCCGGCCCGAGGGCGCCGGCCAGGATGACTTTGCCGCCGCCGTCGAGCTGTTCACTCCGGTGTTCCAGGCCGATCCGGCCGCAGTGCCGGACCAACTACGCGATGCCTGCCAGCGCGCTGATAACGGCCTTCCGGCCGATGATGGCGGCCTAGACGCCTGGGATGAGCAAGCTGTCGCCCTGGTGATCGCATACGAACGCAGCGGCAATGCAGGACCGCTGATCAAGGCGATGACTTTGTTCCGGGCCTGTCTCCAGGCCACACCGCCCGGCGACCCCCGTCGCCCCAGACGCCTGTCCAACTTCGGGCTCGGGCTGCTGACGTTGTTCGAGCGGACCGGGCAAGAGCCTATCTTGGCGGAAGCAATCCAGATCGCGCGGCAGGCGGCGGCGATCACCCCGGAGGACCACCCCGACCGTCCTGGAGTTCTGTCGAACCTCGGATTTGAGCTGCGGCTGCTGTACGAACGGACCGGGCAGCTGACGGTGCTGGAAGAAGCCGTGCGGGTGGGCCGGGAGGCGGTGGCCGCGACCCCGGACGACTCGGCCGAGCGCGCTGGGGTGGTGTCGAACCTCGGGCTCGTTCTCCGGCTGCTATTCAGCCGGATCGGACATCAGGCTGCCCTGGAGGAGGCAGTTCGCCTGGAGCGCGAGGCGGTGGCCGCGACCCCAGGCGACCATCCCGACCGCGCCATGTATCTCTCGAACCTGGGGATCGTCCTGCAGTTGCTGTTCGAACGGACTGGACGGCAGGCGCTACTGGAAGAGGCGGTTCAGCTCGGGCGGGACGCGGTGGCCGCGACCCCGGATGATCATTCCGCGCGCCCAGGGCGGCTGTCTAACCTCGGGATTGCTCTGCGGGACCTCTCCGAGCGGACCGGGCAGCAGGCGGCGCTTGAGGAGGCAGTGCAGGCCGGGCGGGAGGCGGTGGCCGCGGTTCCCTCGGATCACCCCGACTACGCCATGTATCTGTCCAACCTGGGAATTGCCTTGCGGGACCTCTCCGAGCGGACCGGACAGCAGGCGCCGCTCGAGGAGGCAGTCCAGGTGGGGCACTGTGCCGTGGCTGCGACCCCGGATGATCACCCTGGCCGCCCTGGCCGCCAGTCCAACCTTGGAGTAGCACTGCGGCTCCTGTCTGAACGGACCGGTCGGCTCTCGACCCTGGAAGACGCTATCCAGACCGGCCGGCAAGCGGTGGATGCGGCTCCGGACGATCACCCCGATCGCGTGACCTACCTGTCTATCCTCGCCACGGCGCTGCAGGAAAAGTTCGAACGGACCGGAAACAGAACCGCGGGCCGGGAAGCCATGGCCTGTTTTCGGCAGGCC
>JBEKKH010000695.1:0-4220 GCA_050010815.1 Streptosporangiaceae bacterium
GGCGGCGGTCCTCGCGGCCCGGCGGGCGCAGTCGTCGATGCCGGGCGCCAGCCGGGCCAGCATGGCCTGGACGGCGAACGGGTCCAGGCCGAGCAGCCGGACCGCCGCGCTGGCCGGGCTGGTGCACGTGGCCAGGGCGGCGGCCCGCGCGGCCAGCTCGGGTGTACCTCCGGCCAGGCTGACCCCGGCACCGAGCACGAGCGGATGATGCGACGCGGGCTTACCGCCCTGCGCCCAGGGCGTCACCAGGTCGGCCTCGGGCCGCAGCGAGCGCAGCAGGCGCAGCAGCCCGCCGCCGAGCTGGCGCGACGCGGCGCGCATCGCCTCGGACGGGGTGCGGGCGTCGAGCTCGGCATCCAGCTCGGCCCACGCGTCAGGAGTGGCGGGGGCGGGTGCCAAGGTCCGTTCGGAAGAAAAGTCGGCGTGCAGGTGGCAGGCGGAAGCGGCGAACGCGGCGGCGACCCGGGCCGAGGTCCGGAGCCTGGCCAGGCAGAAGTCCTCCAGGTCCGCCAGGCCGGTGACCAGGCCGGTGCTGATCGCGGCCTCCATGGCGCCCGAGTGGTGGTGCGCGCCGGCCGGGGCCCGCGAGTCGAGCAACAGCAGCAGCAGCGCGTTCATCAGAACAGGAAGTAGCGCTGGGCCATCGGCAGTTCCCCGGCAGGCTGCGGCTCGATGAGCTCACCGTCGATGCGAACCGCGAACGTCTCGCTATCGACGTCGATGGCCGGCCGGGCATCGTTCTCGGGCAGGTCGGCCTTGGACAGGCCCGACACGTCCCTGGTGGGGACCAGGGGCCGGTCGCTGTCCCAGCGTTCGCCCAGGCCGGCCTCCAGCGCCGCCGGCGACACGAAATGCAGGCCCAGCCGCGCGGGCATCGCGCCGAACGCTCCGAACATCGGCCGCGGCAGCTGCGGCTGCGGGGTGGGGATGGAGGCGTTCGCGTCGCCCATGTTGGCCCAGGCGATCACGCCGGCCTTGAGCACCAGGTGCGGCCGGACGCCGAAGAAGGCCGGCTCCCACAACACCAGGTCGGCCAGCTTGCCCGGTTCCACCGATCCGATGTCGCCGTCGAGCCCGTGCGTCACCGCCGGACCGATCGTGTACTTGGCCACGTAGCGGCGGGCGCGCAGGTTGTCGGCGGCGCCGTCGCCGGGCAGCGAGCCGCGGCGCTGCTTCATCACGTGGGCCGTCTGCCACGTCCTGATGATCGTCTCGCCGATCCGGCCCATGGCTTGGGAGTCGGATCCGATCATCGAGATCGCGCCCAGGTCGTGCAGGACGTCCTCGGCCGCCATCGTCGAGGGCCTGATGCGCGATTCGGCGAAGGCCAGGTCCTCCGGGATCGACGGGTTCAGGTGATGGCAGACCATCAGCATGTCGAGGTGCTCGTCGAGCGTATTGCGGGTGTAAGGGCGGGTCGGGTTGGTGGAGGAGGGCAGCACGTTCGGCTGGGCGGCGACCTTGATGATGTCCGGGGCGTGACCGCCGCCGGCGCCTTCGGTGTGGTAGGTGTGGATCGGCCGGCCGCCGATGGCCGCCAGCGTCGACTCCAGGTAGCCGGCCTCGTTCAGGGTGTCTGTGTGGATCGCCACCTGGACGCCCGCGGCCTGGGCCACGGTGAGGCACGCGTCGATGGCGGCTGGCGTGGTGCCCCAGTCCTCGTGCAGCTTGAAGCCGGCCGCCCCGGCCCGCAGCTGCTCCCACAGGCCTTCCGCGCTGACCGTGTTCCCCTTGCCGAGCAGCACGATGTTGACCGGCCACTGCGTGGTGGCGGCCAGCATCATATCCAGCCAGAACGCTCCGGGCGTGACCGTGGTGGCCTTGGTTCCCTCGGCCGGCCCGGTGCCGCCGCCGATCAGCGTGGTCATCCCGGCCGCGATGGCCACCGGGATCTGCTGCGGCGCGATCAGGTGCACGTGCGTGTCGATGCCGCCCGCGGTGAGGATCAGGCCGTTGCCCGCGATCACCTCGGTGGACGGGCCGATGACCAGTTCCGGCGTGATCCCGTCCATGGTGTCGGGGTTGCCGGCCTTGCCCAGCGCCACGATCCGGCCGTCGCGCACGCCGATGTCGGCCTTGATCACGCCCCAGTGGTCAAGCACGACCGCTCCGGTGATCACCAGGTCGGGAGTGCCCTGGGCGCGGGTGGCGACGGCCTGTCCCATCGACTCGCGGATCACCTTGCCGCCGCCGAAGATCGCCTCGTCCCCGGCCAGCGGCCCCGGGCCGCCGCACCGGTCCTGCGTGACCTCGATCAGCAGGTTCGTGTCGGCGAGCCGCACCCGGTCACCGACGGTCGGGCCGTACAGGGCCGCGTATCTGGCCCGGGATACGTCAGTCATCGCGCGCGGCCGGCCCGTCTAGGGGTCCGGCCCATTCGGCCCGCAGGCCGGGGATGACCCGGGCCCCGGCCAGCGCCACCAGCCCCACCTGCATCGAGACGCCCGGTTCGAACCGCACCGAGGTCCCGGCCGGGATGTCGAGCCGGTAACCGCGGGCCACGGCGCGGTCGAACGACAGCGCCGGGTTCGCGGCGGCGAAGTGATAGTGCGAGCCAACCTGGATCGGCCGGTCCCCCGAATTCTCCACCACCAGAGTGACGCGGTCCCGGCCCGGAGCGAGTTCGATCGTCCCGTCCGGGGTGAGGATTTCGCCGGGGATCACCGCGTCCCTCCCGTCAGCAGGCCGGCCATCAGCGGATGGGCCATCAGCGAATAGGACCGTGCAGCGTGACCAGCTTGGTGCCATCCGGGAATGTCGCCTCGACCTGGACCGAGTCCATCATCTCGGGTACGCCGTCCATGACGTCGTCGCGGCGCAGCACCTCACGCCCGGCGGACATCAGCTCCGCCACCGGCCGGCCGTCGCGGGCGCCCTCGAGCACGAACGAGGTCAAGATGGCGACCGCCTCGGGGTAATTCAGCTTCAGGCCCCGGCCCCGGCGGCGCTCGGCCACATCGGCGGCCAGCGTGATGAGCAACCGCTCCTGCTCATGTTCGGTCAACCGCATAGTTGCACCATATGGCACCTGCTGTTTCTTCTGCGTTAACTCATGGTCGCCGTGTCGGTCCGCCGTATGCTCGGTGGCATGTTCGCCGGACATGGTCGCCACGGGTGACCCGCGATCAGATCGAGCGCCACATCCTCTGGCATTGCCCGCTCCTGTCGAGCAGCGAGCATGCTGTCCTGGTCCAGAGCGAGGACGGTTACCGATTGCAGGGCGTTGCGGTACTCCCGCTCGGAGAGCTTCCGTGCCATATCGAGTACGCGGTCGCCGTTGACCGCCAGTGGCGTCCCCGCCAGGCGCAGGCGACGATCATGACGCCGTCGGGTGCCAGGGAGATCGTCCTGCGATCACATCACGGGGCGGGCTGGGAAGTGGACGGCCAACTGGCCGCGCACCTTGACGGCTGTCCGGATATAGATTTCGGCTGGACACCGGCCACCAACACCGTACCGATCCGCCGGCTGGGGCTCGAAGTCGGCGAGACGGCGAGCATCACCGCCGCGTGGGTCCGGTTTCCTGAACTCGACGTGGTGGCCAGCGAGCAGCGTTATCGGCGCCTGGCGATCGACCGCTGGCAGTACACGTCAGGCGAATACGACTACCAGCTCGCCATCGACCCGGCCACCGGGCTTGTCCTGTCATACGGCGATGACCTATGGCGAGCTGCGGCTACCGCGTCTCGCTGAAGCGGCCGCGCTTGGGACGGGACGCGCGCTGACCGGTTTGCGGCGCGCGGGCCGCCGGGTCTTCGGGTCCGACCCGGTCCAGGACACCGGCGATGAAACAACTGAACGGCGACGGCGTGCGGGTGTTGTCCGGGAAGCACGCATCGGGCTGGCTGGGCTCCGGATAACAAGGCTGCGCCTGATGGCGGAACATCTGGTCCGCCTCCTCTCGCTGGCCGTGAAGAAGATATATCGCAATCAGTCTAACCCAGGAAATAGCGGAGGCCGGTACGGGGTTTTGATACGTGGCGCCCCGTACCCGCAACCAGCGGGAGGCGCCATGGTTAAGGAGCTGACGTGTCGGACAACTATCGCAAGGACCCCGAGGCCGTCTCCCGGCTGACGCCAGAGCAGTACCGGGTCACCCAGAAGAGCGCCACCGAGCCGGCGTTCAGGAACGAGTTCTGGGATAACAAGGAGCCGGGTATCTACGTCGACGTCGTCTCCGGTGAGCCGCTGTTCGCCTCGGTGCACAAGTACGACAGCCG
>JBEKKH010000696.1:0-7771 GCA_050010815.1 Streptosporangiaceae bacterium
GGCCGAGCCAGGGCGAGAGAGGCCTTGAGATCGCGTTTGGCCCGCTCTAGTTCGGCACTAGTCAGCCCGCTGACATCATGGCCGCGGCCGGGGTCTGGCACGGGTGATCCTCGCATGTCTTCCTCCTCGGCAAGGTCGGCACCGGTGACGCTCACGGCGGGATCTTGCTTGCTTAGGGGCTGTTCAGTTGGGTTCCTTTGCCGGGCGGCCATCGCGTAGGCAAGCGCCGCCTCGGGGTCGGAGCTGTGGTCCATTAACTGGGCGATCAGCTCCCCTATGTGCTCGTTCATCGAGCGGGGCGCCCGGTACCACCAGGCCGCTGGACCAGGCTTGCCCGCACGGTCCTCAAGGCGACGGATGAGCAGGTCTTTGTCGCACAAGATGCCGGTCACCTTGGACACCGTCGTGTAGGCCACCGGGGCGTAGTCCATCCGATCGCGGATATCCCTGACCATCAGCCAGCCATCGGCTTCCCACATGACCTGCATGATCGCGGCCTCCAGCGGTCCGAGGCCCAGCGGTGAGCGCTGCTCGCGCCGGTCAGGCGGCATGGCAGCGGTCCGGCAGGCCGGCGGTCGGCTGCTGGCTGGCCTCGGGTGGCAGGCGCCATTCCGCCCAGACAACTTTCGTAAACCCGGTGCTGCTGGCCGGATGCCATCCCCACCGGCTGCTGAGCGCTTCCACCAGCATCAGCCCTCGGCCTCCCTCGGCGTCTGCCTCCAGGTTCAGCCTCATGAGATGCCGGGGGCTCGCATCGGCCACGGCAACGAGCACGCAGTGACCATCTGATCCGAGCCATACCAGCACGGGCGCCACCGTTGGTCGTAGCTCGGCTGACGCCGCGATGGCGTTAGTCACCAGCTCAGAGACCACCACGCCCGCGTCCGGACATGCCTCCGCCCGATCCCACTCCCCTAGCAGTTGCCAAAGGCGAGCGCGTGCTGCGCGTACCTCACTCCCCACGGCTCCAAGGATGAGCGTGTTGTGCAGCGGCCAGCGCTCAAGGTCGTGACCGTGATGGGAAGGCGGGACCGATACTCCCGTGGTCCCGGACAGGGGAAGGCGGACTACAGCTTCGCGCCACGCGCCGGTCCCTCCGTCAGAAGCTTCAGCATCACCCACGGAGGGATCGGGGGAATGTGCGTTCGTGCTGAGGCTCATGAGGCGATTACTCCCAAACGCTTGGTGCCTGATCCAGCCTCAGCGGTCGTGGTGGACACGAGTCCACGGGCGATGTACCGCACCCGCAGAACCTCCCAGCTGGCAGAAGGTCCGCTACGATCCCAACGTCGTGTCTTTCGACACAACGAGTGCAAGCTAGGCTAATTGCAAGCGTTGCAATTAGCAAGCGTTTCCGTCGTTGGCTTGCATCGAGAGGATGAGCCATGCCTGTCGGCGGTAAGCCCACCGTCAGATCACGCCGGGTCGGCACGGAACTGCGGCGGCTGCGCGAGGCCGCCGGCGTCACTACGGCTCAGGCCGCGGAGGTGCTGAGCTGCAGCCCGGCGAAGATCAGCCGGATCGAGAACGGCATCGTCAGCGTGCGCGTGGTGGACCTGCGACTCCTGCTCGACCGCTACGGAGACCAGGACCCAGAGCACCGGGCGTACCTGGAACGCCTGGCGCGCGAGAGCAACAAGCACGGCTGGTGGCAGGACTACGGCGACACCATCCCGCCGTATTACGCCGACTTCATCGGCCTGGAGACGGATGCCAGCTATATCAAGACCTGGGAGGCGACCATCGTTCCGGGTCTCCTCCAAACGCCCGAGTACGCCAGGGCCGTCATGCTGGCCAACCCGGCGATGATCTCGCCCGACATGCTGGAGAACTTCATCAGCATCCGGCTCGAGCGCCAAGCCCGGCTGGAACAGGGCACCGACGTCCGGCTGGACGCCGTGATCTGGGAGGCCGCCTTGATCACCACGGTCGGCAGCGATGAGATTCAGCACGGCCAGCTCGGCAGGCTGCTGGAACTGATGGACCAGCCGAATATCAGCGTCCAGGTGCTCCCGCTGGAAGCGGGCGATAAGGCGAACATGTCGGGCTCGTTCGTCATGTTCAGTTTTGGTCGCGAGCAATCAGTAAGTACTGTCTTCGTAGAGACTCTTACCAGCAGTCAGTACCTCGAAAGGGATCAAGAGCTGCGCGGCTACACGCTGGTGTTCGACGCGCTGCGGAGCGCGGCGCTCGGTCCGGCTGCCTCGGCAATGCGGATCAGGCAACAGCTGGAGCAGCGTCAGTGACTTGGAGGTAGAGCAATGCACCAGGACGACGTGTCCGCCCCTTGGCGCAAGTCCAGCTACAGCAACAGCCAGGCAAACTGCGTAGAGGTCGCCAAGACCCGCAACGGCGAGATCGCGGTGCGAGACTCCAGGAATCCCTGGGGCGGGGCGCTGAGCTTCAGCCCGGGCGAGTGGCGGGTCTTTGCCGCGAAGGTTCAGGCCATGGCCTCTGACTCGTTAGGCGCGTCGGCGGACCCCCACGCGGAGGGTGATTTGCTATGCCATCACGGAATGATCGCAGCAGCGAAGAGACCGAGGCGGACGGCGAGAGCCCGCAAGAACCTATGGTCGACCGCCGGCTTGAGCTCGATGTGCTTCGCCGGCACATCGCCCGGGTAACCGGAACCGGCAAAGGGTATGCCGCCCTGATCCTTGGCGAGTCCGGTGTCGGCAAGTCGCGGCTCGCCGCGGAGGCAGCGGCAGAGGCCCGCAGGCGCGGGATGACCGTTATTTCCGTGCGGTGCCTGGGCCGGGGCGCGGAACCCCTGCTCCCTTTGAAAGAAGCGCTTGCCTCCTATCTCGGCCGCACTCCCGACCAGATCCGGCGGACGGTGGCACGCGCCGCACCTCAGCTACTCGATGCGGTACCGTTCATCGGGACGTTCCTCGCTGCCATCGGCGAAAAGCTTGCCGAAGGCTCATATAGCCTGCGAGGGGTTTATGAGGAGTTGTCGGGTGTCCTGATCAAGGCCACCTCCGGCAGCGTGGGCTTGTTCCTCCTGGTCGATGACCTGCACGCGGCAGATCCAGATACGTTGTATTTCCTGAACTATCTCTTCCGCAAGCTGGGACACGTACCCGTCCTTGTGGTGGCCACCATTCAAGAGGAACAGCTCGATGAGTATCTCGAGCTTGCCGACTTGATGGCTGAGTGGGCTGCTACTGGGCACGTGATCGTAACAGTGGTGCCGTTGGAGCGAGCGCATGTCGGTGAATACGTGCGCACTATGTCCGCGCTGGGTGAACAGGCCGACGAATCCATCGTTGACCGCCTTTTCCGGCTAACCGGCGGTAATCCTTTCTTTCTGCGGGAAGCATTGAGCTTGCTTACCCAGTCGCCGGAATCGCGTCTGACTAACGACGTTGCCCTGCCGCGTGCGGACGCGATCCTGCGCCGTCGGCTCGCTCGTGCAGACGAGCTGACCCGCCACTTCCTACGGGCTGCGTCGGTGGTTCTGGACACATCCGAAGAACTCGCCCCCGTCACCTATGTGATGGAAGGCGACACCAAAGACGCCATAGCGGCGCTGAACAAGGCGTGTGAGATCCGGCTGATGCGAGAAGGGCCGCACGGTGAGGTCAGCTTCGTTCACTCGCTCATGCAGCGCGAGGTATATGCCGAGATGGGTGCCAACCAGCGGCGTTACCTGCACGCGCGGGCCGGCGAGTGGTTTGAGCGCACCGGCGCCACGGCGTCGGCGGCATTTCACTACGAGCAAGCCGGCCGGTTCGTTCAGATGGTCAAAGCGGGTTACCAGGCAGCGTCACAGGCCGAGCGGGCTGGCATGTACCACACCGCGCTAATGCTGTACCAGAAGCTAAGGCCGCACGTGAGCATAGAAGAGCTTGGCCCCCGCCTCGCCGGCGTGCTGATCGTGCTGGGCGACTGGAACGAAGCCGAAAAGCTGATTGACCTCCTGCCGGTAGAGAACAGCCGCGTTCGCCTGCTCCGCTCCGAGCTCGCGTTCGTGCGGGGCGATTTTGACGGCGCTCAGGCCGAAGCTGAGATGGCGCTTATAGGAAGCTCCGCAGAGCGGATACACGTACTCATATGCCTCGCGGATATCGCGCTTTACCTCGGCGATTTCGTAAGTAATCGGTGAACCTGTGGGTAGGCGTGCCGGTGTGCGCGCTGGCGGGGTACCCGGCGCGGCGGGGGCTGTGATGCGTGGTCTTGTCCGGACGGCAGTGGTTACGGGTCGTCGCGGTCGTCACCGGTGAGAGGTTTCCCGCTGTTTGCGGCGCAGGCGGTGAGGTACTCGGTGAGCTCGTGCAGGGGCTCGATGCCGTTCTGGGCGGCGGTGGCGGTGATGGTCCAGATGTCGGCGGCCAGCGTGGCGGCCCACGCGGCGCCGGAGCCGTAGAAGTTCTTGCGCCCGATGACGGGGGTGCGCAGTGCCCGCTCGCTGGCGTTGTTGTCCAGGTCCAGCCCGGGCATGTCGCGGTGACGGGCCAGGCCGTCCCACTCGCGGCTGAGGGTGGCGATGACCTTCGCGGCGGCCGGGTGCATCGACTCCGTCTGCTGGCTCTGCAGGATGCGGGCGGCATCGATGTTGTCGAAGGCCCGGTGGTAGCGGGCCAGGGCACGCTCGCGTTCCGGGTCTGCACTGCCGATGGCGCCGTCCGCGTCTGCCGTGATCGCGCCGTCTGCTTCTGCCGTGATCGCGCCGTCTGCTTCTGCCGTGATCGTGGCGGCTCGCAGTGCGGCGTGGGCGCGGTAGAGCTGGGCGATCCGCTGCGTCCAGGCGTCGCACCAGTCGCCTAGCGCTTCGGGGTGCGCGGCGCCGGCCCGCAGGAAGTACCGCCGCAGGTGAGCGAAACACCAGATGGGGTCGACGCCGTCGACGGCGCCCAGGGACTGGCAGGCGCCGTAGAAATCGGAGGAGATGACCAGCCGCCGCCCGGCTTCCAGGACGGCGGCGTCCCGGTCGATGCCGAGCACCGTGGCGGGCACGACCGCGCCGCGGGACGGGTCCATGATGAACAAGGTCGCGTCATCAGCCAGGAACGCCCACAGCCACCAGCGGTTACTGTCCTTGCCGGGCGTCTCGGCGAAGACCCGCCAGCCGGTCTCGCCGGCGCGGACGTACCCGGCGGCGGCGACGTGCTCCCGGATCGCGTCCGTCCAGGGGAACAGCAGCGGCGCGATCTGCTTCAGCGCCCCGGTCAGGGTCCCCTCGGCGACGTCCAGGCCGTCGGCGGCCAGCGCGGCGATGATCCGGTGCACCGGACGGCCCAGCACGTACTTCTCATACGCCAGGCGGGCCAGGAACTGCGCGGTGAACAGCCCCTTGGGGATCACCTTCGGCGCCCGCGGCGCGCACACCGCGCGCGGCCCTGCCTCATCGTCGGGGCACTGGCAGCGCCGCCGGTACCGGCGGCGGCGGAACAGCAGCCGGATCAGGATGACCCGCCAGTCGATCTGCTCGGAGTCCTCGAAGTCCAGGAACTCGTACTCGGCGCCGCAGCACCGGCACCGGCGCTCCTGCGGGTCCAGGTCGATGATGTGCACTTCGGTTTCCAGGCGCGGGTATGACCTGCGGCCGTGACCAGGTGACCCGGGCCGCTGCCCCCGCTTGCCCTTCGGCCTGCGCTGCTGCCCGCCGCCGCGGCCGCCGTCATCATCACCGCCGTCCCGGCCGCCGGCGCCGCCGGGCTGCGGGCCCGGTCTCTTCTTCTCGCTGGAGTCGCCGAACAGCAGGCCGCTGAGCGTCGCCACCGTCGCCGTCAGCCGCTCGACCTGCGCAGCGAGCTGCTCATTGCGCGCCTCAGCCGCCAGCGCACGCGCACGCCACGAAGCAGCGTCCGCGTCACTCGTCGCAGCGGAGGTCACGCAGCCAAGTGCACACCACTGCAACACACCGTGTCACATACAAAACAGTGCAACACACCGTGTCACATACAAAACAGGCGTGTCGCAACATCCCGCACTGCACGCCAGCCCCGGTACCGCCGGCGCGACAACAGTCCCCACGGGTTCACCGATTACTTACTCCCAATGTGTTGTCAAGCCACGGGAGCTGGCCGGTGTGGATTATGTCGGGCGGCCGCGGCGAGCTGCTGGGGTTCGTGTGCCCGGGCGGTCCTGGGCTGGTAGGCGCGGTTGTCGCGCAGCAGCGCCCATAGGACGTTGACGCGGCGGCGTGCGAGCGCGAGCACGGCCTGGGTGTGTTTCTTGCCCTCGGCCCGTTTCTTGTCGTAGTACTGCCTGGACTCGGGGCAGGTATGGATGCTGATCATGGCGGAGTAGCAGGACACCCGGTTGAGGCCACGGTGGTGCGGCCCGGCCGACCCTTGCCGTGTTAGTTTGGAATGGTGATGGATCCCCCGTTTGGGGATGTACCACCACGAGCGGGGATCAAGTCTCGGACACGTTAAATCCCTATGAGCGGCCGTTCACGGGCATGCTCGATCGTCACCCGCGCTCAGCCTCCCCCCGTCCGGCCGCGGCGGGTGCGCTGTGTCTTCCTTCTCGCTAGGCGGTCCTCCTTTCCCTGGTTCCGGAGTGAGTATCAGTGGTGCTTCCGATGATGACAGGCGATATGTCCTAGCTGCCGACCCGCAGGGTGCGGCCCTCCGGGTCGTAGGTGAGCACGATGCCGCCGGCGCGCAACTGGTCGATCAGGGCTGCCGCATCGGCCGGGCCGGTCACCTTGGCGGGACTGCGGTTCGGACGGCCCCGGCTTCCCGGCCGATGAGGCGAGGAGGATGCCGATAGCCGCCAGGTGCGGGAGGATCTGGTCCTCGCGGACATAAGCGTTCTTCGGCCGGCCCGGGTCCGCGCCCGTCGCGCTGGTGTATCCGTGACGGCACCGGTAGGCCGGGTTGCCGCTAGACCAGGCTGATTCCAGACGTCGCCCGCACCGCCCGCAGGCCACCAGCCCGGCCAGCAGGTACCGGCGTACCGCCGGCCCGGCCGGGTGTTCCGCGACGCGCTGGTCGGGCATCTCGGCGTCACGCTCGGTGGGCATAACGGGTGACTAAAAGGCCCCGCCCGGCTCAGCGCGGCGGGTGACACCGGGCAGCGTCGATGTCATTGACTGGAATGCAGGTCCGTGCCGGGATGCGCCGCGGCGGCCTTCTTCAGGAACCGCAGGAACTCCTTGTGGCGGTGGCGCGGGTAGCAGGCGTCCGCGGTGATCTTGCCGGTGGCCACTTCCAGCGCGGCGAACAGCATGGTGGTGCCGTGCCGGGCGTAGCCATAGGTGCGGCGGGCGGCCAGGCCAGGCCGGGCCGGGCCGCAGCGGCAGCCTCCGGAAACTCCGGTGCGGTTCAGTGCTGCAACATTTGGTGGTCCATGATGATGTTTGTTCCCTGATGTGGCCGCGGGCCTGACGATGGATTGATCTGGGCTGCGCGCCAGAAGCTTCAGCCGGGTGCTATTGCGTACTATTCATCTGGCTGTGGCAGGCGGAGTCCATATCGGCCGTGCTGACGGCTTGCAGCGGAGGGCATTGCGCCTGCAAGAGCGGGTCGGGTATCCGGTCGCCGAGTCGCAGCAAGCCGGCTCCGATCAGTGCTGCCGCCAAGGCGCCGCCCCACCAGACGGCGTCGGGTGACGTTGCGAGCAGCACGCCGCCGACCGCGGGGCCGAGGGCCACGCCTGCCGTGAAGGTGAGGCCGTAGAGCGACATGTAGCGGCCGAGCAGATGCGGCGGTGCGAGGTCGGCGACGATTGGGCCGAGCACGATGAACTGCGCGCACTCACCGAGGGCGATCACGATCGCGACCCCGGCCAAGACGGTGGTAGCGGTGAACGTCGAGCT
>JBEKKH010000697.1:0-4213 GCA_050010815.1 Streptosporangiaceae bacterium
GTGGGAGTCTCCTCCCCGGGCCGAGGCCGGCCCGTGCTGGGCGGGCGGGGACGCCGTGATGGCCTGCGGGCTGGACATCCGCATCGTTCGCTGGTGGGATCCCTCGCCCGTGTTCGGGCCGCTGTCCCGGGCCAGGCTCGACCACGGCTACGGTGTGCTGGCCCGACTGTGCGCAGCCGCCGACCAGACGCCTGGCCTGGCGGGTGATGACCGGCCCGCCCAGCTGGCCGCCTGCTGCGCCAGCGGCGACCTGGCCGGCGCCGTGGAGGCAGCGGAACACCTGGTAGGTCTCGGGCCCGGCCTGATGCCAAGCGGTGACAGCATGGTCAGCGGCGTCCTGCTCGCGCTCCGGCTGCTGGGCGGCGCGATCTCAGGCGGCACCCGGGCGGTCTGGCTCGCGAACTGGCTCAGCGCGGCGGCGACTTACGACGCCGCGCAGCGGACCACCACGTTGGCCGCTGCGCTGCTGCACTGCGCCGCCCATGGCCAGGCCGCGGCCGAGGTCTCGGCCGTCCTGCTCGGGATGGCCGGCCTTGAGCCGCTCGAGCCCCCGGCCGCCAGGCTGCTCGCGTCGGTTCAGGGGGCCGATCTTGCCTGGGGATTGGTGGCCGGCTGCCGCGCGGCGTTGCGGCTGTCCGTATCCTTAGGCCCGTGACAATTGCGCTGACCGGGTTGCAGTACGAGATCGTCGCCGGCGACTACCGCGCCACGGTGACCGAGCTAGGTGCGGGGCTGCGTGAGCTGGCCTTCTACGGCCAGCCGGTGATCGCAGGCTACGAAGCCGACGAACTGCCGCCCGCGGGCGCGGGCCAGCTGCTGGCGCCCTGGCCGAACCGGGTGGACGGCGGCCGCTACGTTTTCGGCGGCACCGAGCAGCATCTGGCCCTGACCGAACCCGCTCGTAGCACCGCCATCCACGGCTTGACCCGCTGGATGCCGTGGACCGTGGTCAGCCACGAGGCCAGCGCGGTACGGCTGCGCAACGCTCCGCACGGGCAGCAGGGTTATCCGTTCGCCCTGGAAATTGAGGCCGAGTACCGGCTCGAGTCAGGCACCGGGCTGCACGTCGCCATCACCGCACGCAACCGCGGCAGCCACGCGGCGCCCTACGGCACCGGCCAGCACCCGTACCTGACCGTCAGGACGCCGTCGGTGGACGACTGCGAGCTGACGCTGCCCGCCGGGTCCTGGCTGCCCCTGGACGATCGCGGCATTCCGTCAGGACCTGCGGAGTCCGTCGAGGGGACACCGTATGACTTCCGTAAGCCGCAGCTGATCGGCACGACCCAGCTCGATACCTCGCTGACCGGACTGAGCCGGGACTCCGGCGGCCGGGCCTGGGCGCAGCTGACCGACGGCCGCGCGGGGGTGGCCCTGTGGGCCGGCCAGGGCTACCGGTGGCTGCAGGTATTTACCGGCGATTCGCTCGGGCCGGAGCTGCGGCGCAAGGCGGTCGCCATCGAGCCGATGACCTGCCCGCCGAACGCCTTCGTGACCGGCGATGACCTGCTCGTGCTGCAACCAGGCCAAGCCGTCACCCATACCTGGGGCATCACGGCCCGGCGCGATTAGCTTCTTTCCTCCCGAACGATCCGTGGTTCCCGTTCCTGGTCACCGGTCTCGTCGGCCCGGCGCCCGGTCTCGCCGGCCCGACGCGCGACCCGCTCGAGGTCCTCGGCCGTATCGATGTCGTCCGGGCTGCCGGTATCGCCGCACTCGATGGGCGTGACCAGATCCGCCCGGGCCCGCAAGAACGCCCGGGCGCCCTGGTCGCCGACGGCCGTCGCGATCACCTCGGGCCAGTGCTCACGGGCGAGCAGAACCGGATTACGGGGCCTGCCGTCGTAGGCGGCCACCACCACGCTGGCTCCGTCCCGGTAGGCGGCGATCAGCCGTTCCACCGCGCCTGCTCCCACCAGCGGCTGGTCGGCCAGCGCGACCACCACGGCACCCACGTCGGCCCCCTCGGCCGCCAGCGGGGCGCCCGGCCCGGCCGGGGCGGCCCCGGTGAGGGCGAGCAGGGCGGCTCGCAGGGAAGACCCCATGCCGGTGCGCCACCGCTCGTTGTACACCGCATGGATCCGCTCTAGCCGCACCGGGACGGCGCCGGTAACCACCAGGATCGGGTCCGCGCCGCCGGCCCGCAGCATCCGGACGCCGCGCTCAGCCAGCGTCTGGCCGCCGAACTCGACCAGAGCCTTCGGCCGGCCGAGCCGGGAGCCCTCCCCCGCGGCCAGCAGCACCCCCGCCACCCTCGTGTGCACGGCCCCCAAGCGTACGCGGCCCATCCTGGTAACATCCATGCCGGATCAGGAGTGGTGACATACATGACCGAACACGGCCCGACCTATCTGAGCATCGATACGACCACGCCGAACGTCGCCAGGATCTATGACTACCTGCTCGGCGGGAAGGACAATTTCGCCGCCGACCGTGCGGCGGCCAAGCAGCTTCTCAACGCGATTCCCGACGTTGCGGCGATCGCCCGCGACAACCGGTCGTTCCTGGGCCGGATGGTCAGGTACCTGGCCGCCGAGTGCGGGATCCGGCAGTTCCTCGATCTCGGCGGCGGCCTGCCGACCCAGGCCAACGTGCACCAGCTGGCCCAGGGAGTTCTCGGGTTCGCGCCACGCGTGCGCGTGGTCTACGTGGACAACGATCCGGTGGTGGTCTCCCACGGACGGGCAATGCTCGCCGACGGCGACGACGTGGCCATGGTGTTCGGTGACCTCCGCCGACCGGACACCATTCTCGGACACCCCGACGTCACCGGCCTACTCGACCTGTCCCAGCCGGTCGCCGTGTTGTGTACAAGCACGCTGCACTTCATCGCCGATGAGGCGAAACCGCACACGTTCATGACGGCGTACCACGATCACCTGGCTTCCGGCAGCTATCTGGCCATCACGCACGCCGTCAGGGAGGAAGAGCTCACGGAGGAGCGCAGGGGGGCGGAGGCGGTTTACCGGCAGGCGTCCTCACAGCTGCATGTCCGGTCGCTTGCGGACGCGCTCCTGTTCTTCGACGGCTTCGAGCTCGTCGAACCCGGGTTTACCTGGCTAGCCGAATGGCGGCCTGAGCCAGGGACGACCCCGGGCGGCCGGCTGCATTCCATGCGCGGGGGCGTCGGCCGCAAACCCTGACGCCTAGCGCGGCTCGGCTCGCGGGGCCGCGGCTTCGGCCGACCCTAACCCGCCAGCTGGTGGTGGATGCGGCCTTCGGTGGCGGTCAGCGGCTGGCCCGACCCGCCCCAGCGGAGCTGGATCAGCTCCGCGGCGATCGATACCGCCGTTTCCTCCGGGGTCCTGGCCCCGAGGTCGAGCCCGATCGGCGAGCGCAGCCGGGTCAGCTCGTCCTCGGTCAGGCCGACTTCGCGCAACCGCGCCAGCCGGTCATCATGGGTTCGTCTGCTGCCCATCGCGCCGATATACCCCGCCGGGGTGCGCAGCGCCACCTCGAGCAACGGCACGTCAAACTTCGGGTCGTGGGTAAGGACGCAGATCACGGTCCTGGCGTCCACCTCCGTGCCGGCCAGGAAGCGATGCGGCCAGTCGACCACCACGTCATCGGCGTCGGGGAACCGCGATGCGGTGGCGAAGACCTTCCTGGCGTCGCAGACAGTCACGTGATACCCGAGAAACTTCCCGACCCGCGCGACCGCGGCGGCGAAGTCGATCGCCCCGAAGACCAGCATCCTCGGCGCGGGCGCGAACGAGTTCACGAATACGCTCAACTCGTCGCCGCGCCGCTCGCCGTGCGCCCCGTACCTGCGAATACCGGTTAGGCCCTGAGCGAGCATGCCTCGCACGTCGTCGTCCACGGCCGCGTCAAGCCGCGACCCCGCCCCGAGCGTGCCAGACGCACCCGCCTGCCAGGCGGCCCGGCCGGGCCCGCCGTCTCCGTCCGCGGCGGTATCTCCGTCCGCGGCGGTACAGTCGTCCGGCGCGACGCCGGTCCGGATGTCGCCCGCCCAGATAATTCGTCTCGCACCGATCTGGCCCGGTCCGGCGATCACCGTCGCGACCGCGACCGGCTCACCGCGCTCCACCGCCGCGGCGATGTCGCCGAGCTCGGGAAAGCTGTCCTTATCCACCCGCTCGACGAAGAGGTCGATGATGCCGCCGCAGGTCAGCCCGACCGCGAACGCATCGTCGTCGCTGACCCCGTAGCTCTGGTAGACGGGGACTCCCGTCCGGCACACCTCAAGCGACAG
>JBEKKH010000698.1:0-4211 GCA_050010815.1 Streptosporangiaceae bacterium
TCTGCACTTGCTGCCATGACTCCAGAAAGCTGGTACCTCGCTTCGAGGAACCAAATCCTGACCTACGCTAACGTCGTAGCAGGACAGGATTTCGACCTGCAACTTCTAGGTTATGCTAGTAATCCCGTTAAAAGGTACCGGCACTGACCTGCGAAGATATTCAAGAACATGGTGGGGGCAGAATTCGTGGCTGTGGTGCCTCATGATGTGCGCCGCGTTGTCGGCGCCTGGCGTAGGGCTGGATCGCCCGTCCAGGACGACATCGCCTGGACCCGTCAGCGCTGGATCGATCAGTTCCCCCAGTTCGCCCCGGCCTTGACCATGCTCCCCGATCGCCTGGACCGATCGGTGGCCCGCGGCGCTTGTCGCCGGGCCGCGGCCAGCGCGGTCGAGGCGGAGCAGGCGTTCCTCGCGGTGATGGCGTGGGGGTACGGCCGAGTGGGATACGGCCCTTACCGCGTCCGGCGTCTGTTCGATGCGACGCCAGACGCGGGAACGCAGCTCCAAACGGCCGCCGGGGCACTGGCAGAGCAGGGACCTGTGGCGGCCTATGCACGGTTGGGAGACCACGGCGTGGCCCGGTTGGCAGGTCTCGGTCCCGCTTTCGGCACCAAGTTCCTGTACTTTTGCTCCCGTCTCGGTAACCCACCCGCGCTCATCCTCGACCGCCTGGTGGCCCAATGGCTTCGCGACCATACCGACCTTCTCCTGAACGAGGTGCGGTGGTCGGCGGCCACCTACGCGCGGTATCTGGGGAGCATGTATGCATGGGCGGCCAAGCTGGGGGTTGCCGCTGACGAGCTCGAAGCCTGCGTCTTCTCCGAGCAGGCCGGGCTCGCCGGGAGCCAATGGGCGTAACGGGCGTGCACGATCACGCCGATACGCGAATGTCGGGGTCGTGACTACGAGCTCGATCACTGTCGTGCCTGCTGCAAGATCCAGCTATGACGGTCGCCAATGGTCACGGGGAGGTGGCGCGCCGGGCGAAGCTCCTCACGTTCGAGAGCTGGGGTCATGAGGCGCCGCCATGCGGGTGGTGCACGCCTGGCCGAACCATCAGGTCGCGGCTACCAATTTCACGACCCGGCGGTATGTCTCCATGCCGGTACTTCGCCATATCCACCGAACCTCGCGTTCGCGGACCATCCCCAGGCTGCGGCCGCAAGCGCCTGCTCGATCGTCCACGATGTCGACGACCGCGATCGGGCGTCCGTGCCCGATGATGCGACCGAGCGGATGTGGAGGCGGCAGCACCTGGCCTACCGTACCCGTCAGATCCGGAGCTAGCTACGGCCGCTTTGGCGACCTGCTCATCGATGCCGAACAGCGTGCTGCGTGCCCGGTCGGCGTCATATTAGTAGTAAATGACATGGTCGCGGCGGTCCGGCGCCCCAGGCTGAGTGAAGCTTAAGCGCGTCGGATCAGGCCACGGTGACAGACGAGGCAATCAGGCCCTGCGCAAGCGGCCCGGCCTGAGTAAGCTCAGGATCGGTCCATTAGAAAGCGGATCGCGATGTTCAAGGTGCGTGCGGGGTCCGTGGAGGAGTACTTCCGCTTCGATCCCGCGTGGGAGGACGCGCTGCGAGAACTCGATGCAGTGATCCGCGCAGCGGCTCCCGCCCTGTCGCGCTGGTTCGTGCCCGGAACAACGCCGGGCCAGCCTGGCATGACCATGACCATGGTCGGTTATGGCCAGTACCGTTACACCGTCAAGAGTTCTCCTGCTCCGGTCACCTGGCCTGTTCTCGGGATTGCGCTGCAGAAGAACTACTTGAGCTTCTACAGCAGCGCTTACAGCAATGGCTCTCCCTTCAGCTGCGCCTATGCAGGCCGGCTTGGCCGGGCACGAGTCAGCACCAAAGGCGTTGTGACCTTTACCGATATTGGCGACATCAACCTTCAGGCATTCGCCGAGATGGTTACAGCCATCGCGGCGGGCCTGGAATCAGGCCGGCTCGTAGCGCGCTGAGCGCCAACCCTGGATCACCGGCCCGCTGACCAGGGCTGCGGCTAGGCCTTTCCGTACTCGCTGATCCAGTGGTTTCCGGCGCTCGTCTGCCATTGGATCTGAGCCATTTCTTCGTGGGCGGGCTTGCCTTGGTGCTTCAGGACGCGGCGCGGTGGCTGGCGCTGTGGACCTTCCGGCTGGGTGCGGCGAGCCTGACGACGTCGGGGTGTATCGCTATCTCGACGAAGGTTTGGCCGGGGCCGTCGTCTGGTCGGCTGGCCTTGCCGCTGACCACATCGGCCGGGGTCTGATCCAGGTGCCAGGGGCGAGTTGCGGCGACGCCGGCTCAATCGCGAACGAGTTTCAGTGCCAGCCTGGGCAGGACAAAGGATGCGAGGAAGATCGGCAAGAGCCTCTTCCCGGTGCATCGGAAGGCGACGATCTCTTCCTCGGCGGCGTCGAAGGTCTGCGTGCTGCTCGAGTTTCGTCCATTGCGAACTTGCAGGGTGTGACGTCCAGGCTCGACTGGTATCTCGATCGTGTGGTTCATTTCGACCGACCCGGCCCGCTCACCGTCGACCACGACATCGTAGGTGCACGGCGGACCTCCGCTCCGATTGCCTTATGCGTCAACTTCAGCGTCGCCGGCATGTGCTGATCTCCTCTTGTTTCTGAACGGCGCTTCTCTGGCGGCCCGGTGACGAACGCAACGTGCCGTCGGCCCGGGCAGCAGGCCGGCGTGGTGCCGGTCGCCGCAAACCGCTGGCGGCACGTCCCCGGGGTCGGGAACGCCCGGTTGCGCCGACCGCGAGAAGTTATCCGAGGCGGTGTCGCCCGTGGCCATCGTATGGCCGTACCCGCTGCGGTCGATGCGTACGCGGTGGCCGGCCGTGATCTGGGTTCCCGCGCCCGGGACTGCCGTCGTGTGCCGGCCGCTGGTGTTCTGGTCGGGGTACCGGCGTAAGTCCGGGAGGCGGGCTGGTACCGGAAGATCTTCCTGCCCGGCTCCGGTGCGGGGTGAGCCATGCGCTGCTGCCTGCATTCACAGAGAAGGCAGCTGGGAGGCGCTGCAACCGGGATGACAGCGCGTTAACGCAGACGTGGACCATATGCCCGGCCCGAGGGAGCGGAACGTGTCCGGATCCGTTCGGCCAAGCCCTGCGGGACGCCTCGGCGTCCTGGTCGTAAAACAGCGGCGCCACCGACTTGCCTAGCAGCTCGAACAGCGCGGTGGCCTCAAGGGTGTCGCGCAGCACCGGGTTGGCCACCGGCAGCCCGTCACCATCATCACGCGGGTGTATCGAGCACGATGTCTTCCGTCGAGAGCGCTTCACCGCTGCCGCGACGCGGATCTCGGTAAGTCTCGGCAAAGGTGGAGGTTGCTCCAATGCTCCCGGCGCTCACCCCCAGGTAGACCGTCTCGCTAGGCAGCGACGGCAAGACGTCTGCAAGCCCGGACCGCCGCATCCAGTACGACAAGAACACTGGATCGCCGCCCCAAACCACCAGCAGGGCGTCGGTCTCCTGGACCGACGGGACCCAACATTCTTCGTCGAAGCTTGGCAGCACGGAGAGCTCTAGCACGCCTAAAGACTTCCAACCCAATCCGGCGAAGGGACTCTTGCTCCTTCCGCAGATCGCCTCCCACGCGTGCCCAGCACCGCCGGGGAAGGGTATATCGCGGTCGGAATGTCGGGGGCGCTGGACTCCTCAGTCGGCTTGCGCAGTGGGCCGAGAAGCGCGTCGTGGATGCTCGTGTTCGCGATGCCAGAAGACGTCAGCAGAAGTCTGATGGCGTTTCCTCTTCATCGAGCAGTGACATCAGGTAATCCTCCAGCTTGTCGAAGCTGGATTCCTGGCCGTCGTGCTTGGTCATGTGGTCACGGCCGGCCTTGTCGCGGAACACCGTCGTCACCGTCAGCCTGGTCACTCCGTCAGTCTCTTTCAGCGTGTCCGTCTCGACGGCCTCCGCGTCCGGCCAGCCTTCGAACAGCCACGTCTGGACGATCCGTGTCGGCGGCTCGACCTCCAGGTAGGTTCCGCGGAACGAGCACTCTTTCCCGTCCGGCGTCACGAAGACCATGTGGTAGTCCCCCCCGGCGCGCAGGTCGATCGAGCAGACCGTCATCTTGTCCTCGAAAGGGGCGAACCAGTGGCGTACGTGCTCCGGCTTCGTCAGCACGTCGAAGACGAGCTCGATCGGCGCGTCGAACTCTCGAGTGGTGACGATCTCGAGCTCGTTCGGGTATTCGATGACTGCGGA
>JBEKKH010000699.1:0-4211 GCA_050010815.1 Streptosporangiaceae bacterium
GAGCTCCCTCCCGGCACCGACCCCGACCAACTCGCGTTTGAACTCGGCGCACTTCTGGCCGGATCGGATATCGCAGCCGTCCTGCACGACGACAACACGCTCATCGACCGCGCCCGCCAGGCAGTCCGCGCCCAGCTCGGCAGCCAAGACGTGGGCTGCCCCACGGGTTAACGGCCACCCCATCCGCTCAACGCTCCCGCATTGGCCGGCGCTCAGAACCGGACCATCTCCGCTTACCCGCCGGGCGATCCGGCCAAGCCGCCAAGAGCTCGGATTCGGCGATCGGCGCGTCCGCATCCGCGTCCGGCTGTCACTCTGGTGGATTGGCTGACAAGTTGATGATTCAGCTACTGGCCTCCCGGGCAAGAGGGTTTCTTGCCGCGGAGGATGAGAGCCTTGGAGGGCTGTGAGGCTTGATGTCTTCGGCTGACAGGTGAGGCCCCAACCCTGCTTCATGTACTCGTATCTCTTATCGCGCGGGCAGAAGGTCGGGAGGGTTCGCGATCGCGTTGCTATAGTGATGCGCCTGACAGCAGCGGTCTGCTGTGGCTAGATGACCGGGGACGCCGCGGCCTCACAATGGGTGTGTGAAACCCGCCGATCTCACTGAGCCTGAGCACGTGTTGTGGAAGGCCTTCGGCCGTGGGGAGTGGGTGGATTTTAGTTTGGGTGCAACGGGGCCTGCCGTTATCCGGGCGGAGGTCATTTCCGCGCTGCTGCTCGGCGCGGCCGAGGCGGAACCTGGAGGCACGGCTGGGATACGGTTGCGCGGAGCAACGGTAACGGGCTGCCTGGACATGACGGCTGGCAGCGCGGCGTGGCCGCTGGTCTGCGACGGCTGCCGGTTCGACACCGAGATCAGGTTTATGGACAGCACGCTGCGGACGGTCTGCATCCTGAACAGCGAGATGCCGCCCTCGACGGCACCCGGCTGCACCTGAACGGCATCCTGGACATGACAGACTCACAAGTCGCGGGCACGCTCTGGCTGCAGCAGGCCAGGGTGGACGGGCAGTTGCGGCTGCACGGAATCCGCGCGGGGACGGCTGGTGCCGGGGCTGTGGCCGTCCTGGCGCGAGGGCTGTCCGTCGACGGAGCGGCGGACTGCGCTGGCATGCAGGCGCGCGGCCTGGTTTCCTTCGAGGGCGCCGCGGTGACCGGCACCCTGAATCTGGCGGATGCGCAGATCTCGTGTCCGGGAGAGCGCGGACTGGACCTGAACCACGCAACGATCGGCGGGACACTCGCGTGCCCTGGTCTCGCAGTTGATGGCGAGACCCAGGCCAACAACTGCCGGATCAGCGTCGAACTCATCATGCGCGGCGCGCGCCTGGGTAACCCGGGGGGCATCGCGCTCTTCGCGGGGGGTCTAGAGGTTGCGGGCGGTGCGTTCATCAGCCAAGGATTCAGTGCCCGCGGCGAGGTCACACTGATCGGGGCGCGGCTGGCGGCCAACCTGTCGATCAGGAAAAGTACCTTCGACAATCCAGGCGGCACCGCGGTCAACCTCGAGCGTGCGAGCATCGGCATGCTCAACGCCCAGGCAGTCGCCTGCCGCGGGCAAATGATGATGGCAGGCGCGGACATCAGCGGCGATGTGAACCTCGCCGGGGCGGTACTGGAAACCGGCGACGGGAAACCGCCCTGAACGCGGAACGATCACGGATCGGCAGCACCCTCGTGCTCACAAACGTGAAGACGCTCGGTGAGGTGAACCTGCGAAGTATCCGGGTCGGAGAGCGACTGCTGCTGAGCGGGGCTGAACTGCACGATCCGTTCGGCATGGCGTGCCGGCTGTCTCGCGCACAGATAACCGCGGACTTGTTCTGCGGCCACATGACTGCAGATGGCCAGGTGAAGCTCACCGGGGCAACTGTCGGGGCCAAGGTCGGCCTCCACAGGTCCACGTTCACCCATCCGGCCGGCTCGGCAATTAGCGCCGAAGGCCTGCGAGCTCAGGAGCTTCTCCTAGAGCCGGATGTCCGGGTCGAGGGTGGTGCAGACCTTAGCGCGGATTTCCGCACCGGTACTTCGGCCCTTGGGTCAGGCGAATTCGAAGTGGAGCTGGCGTCCGTCCCACCAGGGGACGGTGGTGTCGGCGGGCAGGTCGGCTCCGCGGAGGACGGGTGAGTAGGCGCGGCGGTTGATCTTGACGGTGATGCCGGTGCTGGTGCTGGTGATCTCGCCGGGGGTGTCGAGGAAGCGGCGCTGGAGGGTGTCGGGGGTGGCGTGGGCGTAGTTGCCGGGCAGCCGCAGGCGGAACGCGGCGGTGAGGGCCTGGGCCAGGACGCATAGGACGACGTCGAGGTCGACGTTGAGGTTGACGGCGGATGAGAGGGCGTCGGCGCAGAACGCCTGGATGATCTCGGCGAGGCGCTGTTCGATGGTCATGCGGCGGGCGTAGTGCGTGATCAGGGCCTTGGCGGTGATCTGTGTGTCGTTGGTGATGATGACGGTGGGGGCGTCGCGGCCTAGGCCGGTGACGATCAGCTGGCGGACGGTACCGGGGTAGCTGGTCAGCTTCACGGCCGCGGACTCGCAGACTTTGGGCCGGTTGTAAGGGCCGGGCCGGTTCAGGGCGACGGTCTTGTAGTCGCTGGCGGCCAGGGTGTTGATGCGCTTGACCAGGGCGGGTGAGCGCATCCGCAAGGTGGCGAACTTGACGCCGCGGTCGTCGAGTTCGCCGAGGATGGGCTGGGTAGTGACCTTCTGATCCATGATCAGCATCTTGGGGTCTGATCCGGAGACCTGTTTCCAGTGGTCGCAGAAGGCGATGACCTCGCGGTTCTGGGTGGCCTTGGTGAGGTCGGCGTTGGCGTAGACCAGGTTGTGCGTGCCGGTGTCCTGGGCGAAGAAGGTCAGCACGCTGCGCGAGCGCTGAGATCGGGTGGGCACGTAGTGCTTTTCCAGGGCGGGGTCGTGGCCCCAGGCCATCACGGCGTGGAAGTCCAGGTCGAAGATTGCTTCGTCGCGGGTGGCGAGCCCGCTGGCGATCATTTTCTGGTCCAGGGCGGCCAGGAACGCGCGCTGGTGGTCGTGGGACAGCCGGTAGGAGTAGTCGGTGAGCGCGGTCTTCTTCGGCAGGATCGACAGGCCCGCGAAGAGCGCGGGGGCGGGGTCGCACAGCAGGTCATCGACGTGGCTGACGCGCCTGGTGGCGGTGAGCTTGAGGGCCAGCAGGGCCAGCAGGTAGCTGGTGGCCGGGATCGCCTTGCTCCCGGGGTAGCCGGCCGCGGCGGCCAGGGCGGGCAGGTCGAGGGCGACCAGGTCCGGGATGGCCAGCAGCAGCCCGGCCATGGTGGTGTGGACCCGTGCGGGCAGGGCGGCGAAGTCGGTGACGGCGGCGGCCGGCAGCCGGGTGTCGCGGCCGGAGGTGGCCGGGCTGGTGCTGGCCTCGGGCGCGGGGCCGCGCAGCAGCCGGCCGAATCCTTCCTCGCGCAGGATGTCGCTGACGGCGGTGCGGCCCAGCGGTGTCCCTTCCCCGGTGAGCCTGGCGCTGATCTCGTAGACCGACAGGCCGTCGCGGCGCAGCTCGATGACCCGGGCGCGGGCAGCGTCTTTCCGGGGGGCGCTCTTGCGGCCGGGGATGCCGGGCGGGGCGAACACGGTGAGCTTGCCTGCCCGAAGGTCGCGTACCAGCGACGCCAGCGCGGCGCGGGTGTAGCCGGCGCGGTCGGCGGCCTGCTGCAGCGAGGCGCCCTCATACAGGTAGGCGCGCAGCGCCTCGTAACGGCGCTGGTTCACCTGCCCGGCCAGCAGCTCCCAGCCCGGCCGTGGGGCCGATACCGCGGTCATGGTGTTGATCTATCACAGGCAAGCGGCGGTGAGCGGTACCCGGCTAGCGCGCGGATCGCGCCCGGTAATGCCCTTCCCGTGCCTGCTTGCTGCCGTATGGGGTGGTTGAAATCCGGCATTTCACCCCCGCATGGCTTATGTATCACGTAGATAACAATCTTCACTACGCAGATTCTACCGGTAATTCAGCCTCGTACCGGCCCCGCTTATCAGGGTGGATCCGGGTAATACTGCAGGTCCGTAACCCAGCCCTGCTCAACAGAGTGGGGTCGATTTACCGGAGCGGAAACCCGCGCTAACTCTCAATCCCCGTACACCTGGCTCCGGGTGACCAGACGTCGGGCCTGGTCACCGGGCTGCCGTGCGAATATCCGGCCCACCGGGCGCGGAGGCTCATACCCGTACTACGGGAGCCG
>JBEKKH010000700.1:0-4209 GCA_050010815.1 Streptosporangiaceae bacterium
GCAGGCGTGCCGACGTGTGCCGGGGAATGCCGTTTCGTCCGTGTTATTCGCGTGTTGGACCCCTCCCGGAGCCGGACGTGTGTTACGGCTGTGTGTTGGCCGCTGCGGCAGGTTAGCCGTCGCGCCCGCACCTCGGACCAGGCGTGCCTGTCTGCGGCCCGAAGACCGGCCGCCGCCGGTGACCGACTTGGCCGGCCGCCCGTCCAGCTACCCCTGCGGCCAGGCCGAGAATGACGCACCGTGACGAACGAAACGTACACTGATAAATAAACCTCCCTGCCGAATAGGAATGCCTACCGAGACGATAGGTATTTGGGGTTCCAGGCGCACATAAATCCGTTCCGGTGCTTGCTCGTACCCCGTGATCGACAGAGTACGGGTCATCCAGCGCGCGATGCCATAGCTCGTGGAGTTAGGTGTGGCCACTGGTCGCGCGCCCTTAGCAGTACCTTGCCATGAGTAACAAAACTCTATCTCGCGAGACACATTCCGCGAGTCGGATTGCGATTCTCTTCTCCGTTTGTCCGGTTTTCCGGGTTCGCCGCCGGAAAGATGTGGGTAACAACTGCGACATTCTCGATACTGTTCACCCGAGTGAGCGCCACACTTAGGGATTCATCAGCGACGCCATGGGTGGGAGCTACGGTGTCAGGGGTGCGGGCCCTTTAGGGGGGGTTCTGCGAGGCATTGCTGTGTGTCCTCCTGACTGCTGCCTGCCCAGCAGAAGAAAGGGTCACACCGTGCACGAATTTTTCCAATGGAGACGGGTCCGCGTCATCGCGCTGGCCGCGTCGGCCCTGGCTATGGCCGGCGGGCTGGCCGGGGCGCAGACCGCAGGCGCAGCTAGCCAGCCGTCCCCGCCGTTCACGCAATGCCCGGCCATCGGTTCCTCGCCGAGTTGCGAGATCCTGCTTGTGGTCAATTCGGACAATTCAATCACTGTGCTGAATGACTCGTCGGTCGGCGCGTTTGACGGCAGCGATGACACGCTGGTTGGAATCGTGAACAATTCCTCGGCCGCGGTAAAGGCGATTACCGTGTCCGGGCCCGGTTCCGGCCTGGCCGGCCTGGACGGGGACGGGATCTGCAGCGGCAGCTACGGGACCTGGTCCGGCTCGTCGGGCTGCCCCTACGGTCCCACCGGCTATGAAGGCCCGGGCACGTCGATCGTCACCAAGTCGTCGCTGCCCGACACGGCCGAGGTCGACTTCACCGGGGGCCTGGCGGTGGGCAAGTCGGCGTACTTCTCGCTGGAGGGCGCCCTGGCCACGGCCACGCTCACCGCCCGCGAGGGAAAGCTGCCCACCCGCTACGTCGCGATCGGCGACTCGTATTCTTCCGGCGAGGGCAACCCCCCGTTCATCAAGGGCACGGACAGCAACCCCTCGAGCTTCTATGGGACCAAGAACCT
The DNA here is from genome assembly GCA_050010815.1 of Streptosporangiaceae bacterium. Lineage (GTDB taxonomy): Bacteria > Actinomycetota > Actinomycetes > Streptosporangiales > Streptosporangiaceae > Palsa-504. The sequence continues at coordinate 1,412 of JBEKKH010000700.1, forward strand.
GTGTCACCGCTCCACCGCGGCCTATGGCCCGCAGATCCAGTCGGACGAGAGCATCCAGGCCAGTGATTTCGTTTTTAAGGCGTGCAGCGGCGCGGTCATGGCCGACTTCGTCGCCAACCTTCCCGGCGCGGAGGCCCAGTGGAACGAAGGCCCGCAGCTCGACGAGATCGCGCCAGCGAACCAGCCCAGCGACAGCACCGGCCTGGTCACGCTCAGCGTGGGTGGCAACGACATGGGCTTCCCGTTCGTCATGACTGCGTGCGTCGACGGCATCGGAAACTGGACGAGCGACAAGGGCTGCCTGGCCGAGATCAGCAAGGAACAGAAGCTGGGCACCCAGCTGCTCCAGCAGGGCGGCACCATCCTGCTCAACACGCAGGACAACAGCTACCTCTTCTGCGACAAGATGTGCGCGTCACACTATTCGGCGCTCGATAAGCGGTTCAAGGGCTACCCCCTCCAGGTGGTGACGGTCCCGAGCCTGGCCGGCCTGTACGGCATGGTTCACCAGCGCGCCCCGCAGGCCGAGATCCGGGTGCTGGTGTACCCCAACCTGTTCCCGGCCAGCCCGCCGGCCAGCTGCACGCTCGCCTCCTTCTACAACGCCAAGTACACGATCGACCAGAAGGAGATGACCGCAGTCAACAAGGCCGGGGCTGTCCTCGACGGGATCATCACCAAGGCGGTGTCGTCCGTCAGCGGCCAGGGCGTTGACATTCGGGCAGTCGACGCCCCGTCGGACTTCACCGGCCACGAGGAGTGCACCGCGTCCCCGTGGTTCAACGGGGTCAATGTGCGCCACCAGGTCTACAGCTTCCACCCCAACGCGACGGGCCAGCAGCAGTTCGCCAACCTCTTCGAGGCCCAGCCGTAACGAACGGCCCTAGGCCCGGCCGGAACCCAGCGTGAGCAGCGCGAAGATGCCGCCCTGGACCGGCCGGGCCTGGAAGCCGACCTGCTGATCTTTGATCGTGTCGTACAAGTCGCTGGATGGCACCGGCTTGGCGCGGTGTTGGCGGAGGTGTACACCCGGTCGATGAGCTGCTGGCTGATCGGGTACCCAGATAGCCAGGCCGCGGTCCACATCTCCCAGTCCGACTTGGCGTAACTGTGCGGCACCTGCAGCGGCAGCCCGAACTCGTTGCTCACGCTGGCGTACCACGCGGCCTGTTCGGCCCGCGCAGACGCCGGGATCAGGCCGGTGCCGGGCAGCCGGTCGGCGTACCCCGTTGTAGGTCGTGCCCCAGGTGCCGTTCCCGCTGTCACATCCGCCGATGCGGGGCTGCCCTAGCCTCATTCCTATTTCGGCCGGGTTGGTGATCTCGGACCATCTGCTGAGGTCCTCGCCCTTCCCTGTCAAATCAGTGTGTAGGCTAGAAGTCCTAACAGGCGACACGAATACAATGACCTAACCGGTGCTGCGGGGAATGATCTTTCTGCCGCGCGAGGCAGTTGCACCGCTTGAACCAATGCATCCATTTACCGGAATGAGTCTGCAGCTCCGCTAATCAGAGCGAGGTGCCTGCTGTCGCAGATTGACCCGTTCTGCACATTTCAGCAAATAAACCCGTGGGCTCTCACGGTCACGCTCAATCAAGGCGGTTCACGTCCGCTTTCCAGCGACGGCGCATGCCCACGCCCGTGTCGTTGATCCTGAGTTTGGCTCCCCTGACGTTTTCGGCCCCAGCAAGGATGCTCGCGACCGCATTGCCAGATCGCGTTCGCGATGTAGCTGACGAGGACGTAGGTGGCTGGCGTGCCGCGATTGATCGACGTGAGCATCGCTCCGCGACTGATTACCCTCTGCCGGGTGGACGCGAGTGCGGTGCGAGCAGCCGGCCGGCACGTGCTGGTCGGGTACGCGGCTGCCATGGCCGGCAACGCGCGCGATCTCCTTACGGATGCCGAGTTGCTGCTTAATACGGGGCGCTGCGCGAGCGCACTCGCTGGCGGCCCTGGCGTCTGAGGAGCAGGCCAAGGCCTATGCGGTACTCACGTTGTCGTTCATGCCTCCGGCAGTGCGGGCGCGAGTACCAGCGCGGGAGTTCCTGGAAGGGCACCGCCTCAAGATCATGGCCTCCCAGCTGCTGCATCTCCTCGACGGCGCGCGGCCAGGCGTCGCTGACAGGCTGAGCCAGCAGCGACGGTCAGGCAGGCACAGGATGCCGGGGCAGCGGCGGCGGCCCTGCTGCACGACCCAGACGCCCTCGCAGCCTTCGTGAATCCCTCCCCTGCAGCCGTGACGCTTGCCGAGGCACTGTTCGGTTCCTGGGCCGGCCTGCAAGATGTCATTGGTGATGCAGAATGTCGTCGTCGTGCCGGTCTGCCGTTGTGACAGTTTCCAGCCGAAGCCGGACCTCAGCGGCCCGCCGTGGTCCACGCGGAGCCAGCCGATGTGCTTGCGCGGACAATTATTCGGGTATCGGGATAAAAGCGGTAGTTTTCCGCACCTGACGTGCGCCATGCAACGGAGGCTGACCGGGGAGGAACAGCGCCGGTGATCGAGAGCCTGGCCGGTCGCCCCGGCAGGCCAGGATGGCCGCGAGCGGTGGTCCCGGCTGCCGTCGCGATCGTGGCCGTCGGGCTCTTGGCGGCCGCGGCCGAGACCTCGGACGTGGCCGGGTCGCTCAAGGTGCTGGGCCGTGTCCGCTGGGCCTGGCTCGGGGCCGGCGTCGCGTTTGAGGTCATCTCGGTAGCCGCCTTCGCCGCCATGTTCTGCCACCTCCTCAGGGCCGGCCGGGTAAGGGCCCGGCGGTCTGAGATGCTGGCTACTGTCTACGCCGCGAACGCGATGTCGG
>JBEKKH010000701.1:0-4197 GCA_050010815.1 Streptosporangiaceae bacterium
AGGCGGCGTGCTCGGCGTGCTGTGCGCCTCCATCGGCTCGATCCAGGTGAACGAGGCGATCAAGGTCATCACCGGGATCGGCGAGCCGCTGGCCGGCCGGCTGATGATCTACGACGCGCTGGAGATGGACTACCACTCGGTCCGGGTGCGCAAGGACCCCGAGTGCGCGGTCTGCGGCAAGAACCCGACGATCACCGAGCTGATCGACTACGAGGCGTTCTGCGGCGCGGTGTCGCAGGAGGCCGCCGAGGCCGCCGAGGGCTCCACGATCAGCGCCAAGGACCTCGCGGCCATGATCGACGCGGGCGACAACATCTTCCTGGTCGACGTGCGGGAGCCGAACGAGTACGAGATCGTCTCCATCCCCGGCGCGACGCTCATCCCCAAGGGCGAGTTCCTGAACGGCAACGCGCTCGAGAAGCTGCCGAACGACAAGAAGATCGTGCTGCACTGCAAGAGTGGCGCGCGCAGCGCCGAGGCGCTGGCGGTGGTCAAGAACGCCGGCTTCTCCGACGCCGTGCACGTCGGTGGGGGCGTGCTGGCCTGGGTGAACCAGGTCGACCCGTCACTGCCGTCGTACTGACGGGGCCGGACGATGAAGGGGGACCGGGTCGAGATCGTGATCGACGCTGGCGACGGGACCCGGGCCTATGAGGTCGCCGCGACCAAGGCCGGGCGCCGCGTCGAGATCACCAACCGGCGCGGCGTGGTCGAGGTCAGCGAGGTGACCAGGACCGGGACCCCGGTCCGCACCGCGCGGTTCATGGCCACTCGTGTCGTGGCCCTGGTGGAGTACCCCGCCGACTGAGCACTGGGCCGACTGAGCACTGGGCCGACTGAGCACTGGGCGGGCTAGCATGCCCGGATGGAGGTTCTCCGTCCGGTGGTACGTCCCTACGCCTGGGGTGGCAGGCACGCGATTGCCGAGCTTCTGGGTCGTCCGGTCCCGGCGCCTGGTCCGGAGGCGGAGCTGTGGATGGGCGCTCACCCGTCCGCGCCCGCTGGCGTCGACGGGTCCACCCTTGATGCCGTCATCGCGGCCGATCCCGATCGTGAGCTGGGACGCGCCTGCGTGGCCCGGTTCGGCCCCCGGCTGCCGTTCCTGCTGAAGGTGCTGTCCGCCGAGCAGGCGCTGTCGATTCAGGTGCACCCGTCCCGGACCCAGGCGCAGGCGGGTTTCCGCGCCGAGGCCGAGCGTGGCCTGGCCCCGGACGACCCAGGCCGGAACTACACCGACGACTGGCCCAAGCCCGAGCTGCTCTACGCGCTGACCCCGTTCGAGGTGCTGGCCGGCCTGCGTACCCCGGCGGACGCCGCGGCCTTCCTGCGTGCCCTGGCGGTGGCCCCCCTAGCCCCGCTGGCCGCCCAGCTGGAAACCGCCGCGCTGGAAAGCGCCGCGACTGACGCCGGCGGGGTGCTAGCCGGCGTCCTCGGAACGATCCTGACCTGGCCCGACCCCGCCGCCCACGTGATCGCCGAGGTGGTGGCCGCCTGCGCGCGGCTGGCCGCGGCCGGCGGCCCGTACGCCGCCGCGGCCGCGGCCGCGGTGCGCATCGCCGTGGATCATCCGGGGGACCTCGGGGTGGTCGCCTCGCTGTTGATGCGGCACGCGGTGCTTGAGCCGGGTCAGGCCGTGTTCATGGCGGCCGGCGGCTTGCACGCTTACCTGCGGGGCACCGGGGTCGAACTGCTGGCCAACTCCGACAACGTGGTCCGGGCGGGCCTGACCGGCAAGCACCTGGACGTGCCCGAGCTGCTGACGCTGCTCGACCCGTCGGTCGAGGTGCCGGTCCTGTCTCCCCGCAGGCTCGCCGACGGGATCACCTGGTTCGACACCCCGGCCCCTGAGTTCCGCCTGTACCTGATCGATCTGGTCGGCAACACGGTGCGGCTGCCCGGCGAGGGACCCCGGGTCGTGCTGTGCACCGAAGGTTCCGCGGTGCTGCGCAGCGAGTCGGGCGCCGAGGCGCAGATCGGACGCGGCGGCTCGTGCTTCCTCGCGGCCGCCGACGGTGCCGTCAGCGCGGCCGCCGGCCGGGCCGTCGGCGCGGCCGCCGGCGGGAAGGGAGCGGCGCACCTGTTCCTGGCCACCCCGGGTTCCGGAGGCTTTTAGCGCATTCGAATTGGCCGGCGCGACTTCAGTCCGCTAGACTTCGTGGGCGCACCCGGGCCTCCGGGTCCGATGCCATTGGGGTATGGGGTAATTGGCAGCCCGACAGGTTCTGGCCCTGTTAGTCTAGGTTCGAGTCCTGGTACCCCAGCAGTTCAGTGCCGCAGGAAGTTCAGTGTGACAGCGCGGATGTGAGTTACGTCCGCGCTTGTTCATCTCGGCTCGTCGCCGTGATGAGCCGTTCGGTGCGTCGTGTCGGTGTTGTTCGGTGTGACCGCCGGTTGGCCACACGGGTGGCAAGGCGGTAGTCTTTACGCCGCTGGCCTTACCAGAAATGTTGGCTCCGCAGGACGGTAAGTTCCTGTCGGAGATGCACGGCCCCGTCGTCTAGAGGCCTAGGACGTCGCCCTCTCAAGGCGGTAACGCCGGTTCGAATCCGGTCGGGGCTACCACCGTTCGGTGATCACGAAGACTTTTATCCCGAAAATGGGCGGCGGATTCAATCGGTTGTCGCAACGGTTCCTTATGCAGGAGGTTGTTGTGGCGAAGAACGGGCGTCCGGGGTTGCCGCGTGAGGTGCGGGTGCGGTTCTGGGACGGGGTACGGGCGGGTCTGGGGACGGGCGAGGCGGCGGCTGCGGCGGGGGCCGGCAAGAGCGTGGCGGTGCTGTGGTTCGGGCGTGCCGGGGGGGTGAAGGGGAACGGTCCTGCGGCGGTGTCGGGGCGGTACCTGCAGTTCTGGGAGCGGGAGGAGATCGCGCTGGGGCTGGCGCGTGAGGAGTCGCTGCGGTCGATTGCGCGGCGGCTGGGGCGCAGCGCGTCGGCGATCAGCCGGGAGGTGACGCGGAACGGGTGCCGGGGGGTGTACCGGGCGCTGGCGGCGCAGGCGCAGGCGGAGGCGCGGGCGGCGCGGCCGGGGGCGGCTAAGCTCGCGGTCAATGATGAGCTGCGGGGCTGGGTGCAGGGCAAGCTGCGGATGCGGTGGTCGCCGGAGCAGATCAGCAGGCGGCTGGCAGCGGAGTTCCCGGACCGGCCGGAGATGCGGGTGTCGCACGAGACGATCTGCCAGTCGATTTACGTGCAGGGCCGGGGTGCGCTGCGGCGGGAGCTGGCGGTCAGCTTGCGGACCGGGAGGGCGCTGCGCAGGCCCCGCCGGAAGGAAGGCGAGCGGCGCGGGAAGATCCCGGGCATGGTGAACATCAGCGAGCGGCCCGCGGAGGCCGCGGACCGGGCGGTGCCCGGCCACTGGGAAGGCGACCTGATCCTCGGGGCGGCGGGGAGATCGGCGATCGGCACGCTGGTAGAGCGCACGACCCGGTTTACCATGCTGGTCCCGCTGCCGGGGGGCCATGACGCCCCGGCCACGGCCGGGGCGCTGACTCCGGTGATCGCGGGCCTGCCCGATGCGGTGCGCCGGTCGCTGACCTGGGACCAGGGCAAGGAGATGGCCGCGCACGCGCAGATCGCGGTGGCCGCGGACTGCCAGATCTACTTCTGCGACCCGCACTCGCCCTGGCAGCGGGGCAGCAACGAGAACACCAACGGGCTGCTCCGTCAGTACTTCCCCAAGGGCACCACGCTAAGCGGCCACTCCCCGGCGCACCTGGCCGCGGTCGCGGACGAGCTGAACGGCCGGCCCCGCAAGACGCTGGGCTGGAAGACCCCCGCCGAGGCCCTGGCCCAGATCCTGGACGCGGACGCAGCCTGACCGGGCCCGCGTTCACCAGCGGTGGCGGCTGGCGCCGCCGCTCATGACCGGGAGGGTGCCGCGCAGCGTACGGGGCCGCCCCTCCGGCCTCAAGGCTGCTCGCGCATCGCCTGCGGCGACGGCCCTGCGGGCCGGCCTTGACCCCGGAGACCTCTGCGGCCCCTGGGCGGCAGGAAACCAGGGCCAGGCCAGGGCCTGCCCCCGGCCGCGCGCGTCACCCGATACCGCGCACCGCCAGCTATCGTTTACCTGGAAGGGTCATTTACCAGCACTGTTGCGACGACCCCTTGAGCCCAGGGGCTAAAAGTCTTCGCGATCATGCAGGCAGCGCGCTGACGCGACGCGGGAGAAGGCCAGAGCCCCGGAACAAATGGGATAAA
>JBEKKH010000702.1:0-4193 GCA_050010815.1 Streptosporangiaceae bacterium
GACTGCTGCTCTGGTTTCCACATGCTGCCGGAGGCGCCGCTGACGGGCTGCTGGACGATGTCCGGGGTGCCCTGCGCGGTGGAGTTCCCGGCCACGGTCACGTCGTCGCCGGAGTTCTGGGCTTGCAGCTCGCCGTAGCCGCCGGAGACCGGGACGAACTGGAACTGCTGGTTGGACTGGCCGTTACAGGTCCACTGGTCGATCGCCGCGCCGCTCGCGGTGGTGTTCCCGGACACATCCAGGCACAGTCCGTCGCTGGCCGCGGTCAGCCGGTGATACCCGGACGGAAACCCGCCGCCGCCCCCGCCGCCCGAGGTACCCACGACGTAGGTGACCAGGGAGCGGGCCGGGATGGTCGCGCTGAACGAGCCGTTGCTGACGGTCGTGGCGCCCTGCGCGGCGATGCTGGCTGAGGAGTTGGTCAGGTACGGGGTGACCGTGGCGCCGTTGGCGGTGCCGGTCCCGGACAGCGAGTAGGTGATCGGGTCGGCGCTGCTGGCGGTGTTGAGCGCGACGATGGCTACCGTGCCGTCGGTGTTCTTGAACGCGGACAGGTCCACCGCGCCGCTGGAGCTGCTCGCCCCGATGCGCACCGCGCCGGGCCGGATGAACCGGCTGTAATTCCCGAACGCCCACAGCCGGGAGGACGCCGATACGCTGCTGCCCTGAAGGTCGATCAGGCTTTCGTTGCCGGTACTCGTGCCCCACCAGAACAAGTACGCACTCAGGTTCGCGCCGGTCAGGCCCTGGTAGATACGCTGCGCCCAGGTGAACCCGGAATCGGCGGTGCCGTCGTCCCAGCTGGCGTCCCACGGGTTGTCTGTGCCGTACCACTCGGTCTCCCATGCGGGTTTCGTCCACCCTGGCAGCGGCGAGGTGGGCTCGCCGCTGTAACCGTGGCCGGTGAGCACCGCGGTATCGGCCAGCGCGGTCGGGTTCGACTCGATCGCGGAAGCGTACTGCCCGGCCGCCGGCCATCCGGTGGCCGCGCAGCACTCCACCCGGGTGGACAGCCCGGAGTTCAGCACCGTGGGACCGACCACGTCCAGCAGGTTCGCCATCTGCGCCGGGCTCATCGTCATGCTGTCGTAGCCGGCGCTGTAGTCGGGCTCGTTGGACGGCCCGATGTAGGTCAGCGGCACCCCGGCGTTCGCGTAGTCCCTGGCGTACTGGACCAGGTAGTTCGCGTACGCCTGCCGCCAGTCGCCGCTGCCGCAGCTCGTCCCCGTGACACCGCACACCTGCCCGCCGTTATCGGCGGAGTTATTGGTCTTCATGAACCCCGGCGCGCTCCACGCGTCGGCGAACACGTTGGTCACCCCGTACTGGGCCTTGGCCTGCTGGTCGAACCACAGCTGCCCCGAGTCCTGGCCGATGGAGGCGAGCGAGACGTAGTTCGGGGTTGCGTTCGGGCCGCCGGGATTACTGGGCTCGATCGAGTTGCCCGGGTCGGCGCCGATCCAGTTGCGGATGATGTCCAGGCCGGCCCCGGAGGTGGTGCTGAACAGGTCGCTGAACACCTGCTGCTGCGCCGAGGAGGATGCGTTCATCACCCCCGACGCCTGCCCGAAGGCTTCGGACAGACCGAACCCGGCCATGGTCTGGTACGTGGTCGCACCGTTGATGGTCGCGGTGTCCACGGCCAGCGCCGGGCCGGCCGTGACCGCGACGCCGAGCGCCGTGACCGACACCAGCGTGGCCGCGGTTGCCAGCGCGATCCGCAAAGCGCGGCGGGAAGATCTGAGCACGGTCATTTCTCTCCACGGTCTCGTCGGCGGGTCAGGGGATGGACCATTGCTGGTTGGTGCCGCCGGTGCAGGTCCACAGGTCGAGCTGGGTGCCGTTGGCGGTGTTGGAGCCGGGGTCGTCCAGGCATTTGCCGGAGGCGGGGTTGACCAGGGTGCCGTTGGTGGACTTCCATTGCTGGTTGGCACCGCCGTTGCAGTCCCACAGTTCGATGCCGGTGCCGTTGCTGTAGTTGGCGCCGGTGATGTCCATGCACTTGCCGTAGACCTGCAGGGTGCCGTCGGAGGCCACCGTCCATTGCTGGTTGGCACCGCCGTTGCAGTCCCACAGCTGGATCTTGGTGCCGTTCGCGGTGGACTGGCCGTTGTCGTCCACGCACTTGGCGCTGTCGTCACCGGCGGTGATCGGGCCGGTGGAGCCGCCGCCCCCGCCGCTGCCTGGGGTGACGGACAGGTTGTCGAACTGGTCGGTCTGGTAGCCGTTGGTGCCGAAGCCGGCCATGCCGGTGGAGTAGGTGGAGTCGGTGACGGTGCCCACGGTGGTGCCGTTGATCGCGGCGGAGATCGAGCTGCCGCTGAAGGTCAGCGCCAGGTGCTGCCAGCTGCCTGTCCCCGGCGCGGCTACCGTGCCGCTGGCCAGCGTGGCCGTCTGACCGCCGCTGTTGCTGCGCACGATCGACCAGGCGCCGGTGCTGGACAGCTGCAGGTAGTACTCGTTGGCCGCGGGCGGGTAGTAGCCGATCTGGGACCCGGCCCGGCCGATCAGCTGGACCCCGCCGGCCTGCTCCATCAGCGCGTCGGCCGAGACCGTGTAGTTGGACCAGTCCGGGTCGCCGCCGATCGTGAAGGGGTTGGCGTTGCTGTCCCATTCGATCGGCGTGACCGGGGCCTGCTGCTGCAGGCACTGCCCGGTCCGGCCGCCGGCGCACGGCTCGACCTCGAACGCGCCCTGCACCTGCGACAGGTAGGGCGGCTGCTGGCCGACGGTGTCGGTGTCGAAGTTGTCGGAGTACGGCAGCGCCAGCGAGCCCTGCGCCGGGGAGGCGGCGGTGCCCTTGCCCTGCCCGGTGGTGGTGGTCAGCGAGTACACGTACCCGGGCTGCAGGGTGAGGGAGAAGCTGCCGTTACTCGGGGTGATGTCGGTGGAGTGCACGAACCAGGTCGACGGGTCGCTGGAGTTCACGTCGGTGCTCCATACGTGCACGGTGCCGGTGGACAGCCCGCCGGTAATGGTGTAGTTGACGGTCTGCGCGGCGGAGGCCTGCGTGGTCTCGATGATCGAGCTCCAGTCCGATCCGTCGGTCGACTTGAGCGTGACGTAGCTGCCGTTGCTGCCGCTGCCGCCCAGATAGCCGCTCGCAGAGTCGATGTAGGTCCAGCCAGGGGCGGTGAACTGGGTGGTCTGCGCGGTGACCCAGGCCTGCTCGCCGACCGAGTACCAGCCCGACCACGGCTGGTTGGCCAGGATCAGCCCGTCGGTGTCGTACGGGAAACCTGGGTAGAGGGCGGCCACGATCGGCCAGTTGATGGTCGCGGTCATCTTCCCGTCGATGTAGTCCCGGTTGTCCGCCCGGGCCATCGCGGCCGCCCCGTTGTTGTAGTCCTGCGATCCGTTCTCGCTGGCCCATAGCGGCTTGCCGGTGGCCACCGCGTTCGAGCTGCTCGGGCAGGAGGTCTGCGAACTCATCCACCCGCAGGGGTAGTGGGCACCGACGATCTGCACCGCCTGGGAGAACGCGCTGTTGGACACCAGGTCGTTGGCGACGGTCCAGTCGGTGTCCGCGCCGACGATCTGCACGGCGGAGTACCCGTCGGCGTTCAGCGTGGAGCGCAGCTGCTCATACCAGCCGATGTTGTAGCCGCGCTCGTTCCAGCCGCCCAGGTAATTGATCGTCAGGTTGTGCGACTTGGCGCAGTTCAGCCAGCTCACCAGGTAGTTGATCATGTCGGTGGACCAGAAGTTCCCGCTGCCGATCCACCCCGGCGCGCCCCAGGCCAGCCCGTACAGCTTGATCGCCGGGTTGCGCGCCTTGGCCTGCTCCATCAGCTGCCACTCATACCCGGCGTTGCAGCTGACGGCGCCGCGGGAATGCTCGATGCTGGACTCCGACCCGTCGGTGGAGTTGGTGTCGCCGCCGATCTCCACCTTCAGGATCTGCAGGTCCGCGCCGTAGCCGGGCTTGAACAGGTAATCCAGGATCTGCTGCTGCTGCGTGGCCGGGTAGTCGCTCAGCAGCCGGGTGTTGCCGCCTCCGCCGCTGATCGCCCCGATTCCGTCGAATGTCCGGCCCCCCTGGGTGCCGTTGACGGTGATCCCGGTCGTCGCGGCGTGCGCGGGGGCGGCCACGGCGACCAGAGCGCCGGTGACGGCCAGCGCGAGGCCCGCCAGCAGCGCGAAGACACGGCGTGACCCGGGCACGCCGGTGATGCGGCGTCGTTTCATCTCAT
>JBEKKH010000703.1:0-4187 GCA_050010815.1 Streptosporangiaceae bacterium
ATTTACATCGTGCCCGCCGCGCTCGCGCTGCTGATGTTCGGCCGGCTGTCCATCCACATCGGGCGGCGTCCGGTGGGCCGGTTGTCCTTGGCCTCCGGCTTCGCGGGCCTGCTCGTGCTCGCCGGCGTCAACGGAGTCGCCCTGCTCCTGGTGGGCCGTGCCTTGCAGGGCTTCGCGACCGGACTGGCGATGAGCGCCGTCGCCGCCTACGTCACCGACCTCGACCCGCCAAAGCAGCAGGGCGTGCACGCCCGGATCGCCACCGCCGTCACCAGCGGCGGCCCGATCGGCGGCCTGGCGATCGGGGCAGTGATCTCCGGGGCCCTGGTCCAGTACGGCTCTGATCCCCGCCACCTCGTCTACTACATCTTCGCGGCCGTGCTCGCCCTGTGCGCCGTGGGCATCTTCCTCGCGCCGGAGACCAGCCCGCTCGTCCCCGGCGCCGTGCAGTCGCTGAAGCCGGCGGTGCACATCCCCGTGGCCGTGCGGACCCTGTTCATCGGCGCCTCCGCCATCTTCATCGCCTGCTGGGCCCTGGCCGGCTTCTACCAGGCCCTGGCACCGTCGCTGTCGGCCGTGGAACTCGGCCACACCGGAAGCCTGTTCGCCGGCTTCGCGGTCGCCTCCCTCGTAGCGCCCAGCGCCCTGGGGGGACCGCTCACCGCCCGCATCAAGCCGCCGGCCGCGATGATCACCGGCTCGATCATCCTGAGCCTCGGCGTGGCCGGCGTGCTCATCTCCGTGGCGGAAGGCTCGGCCGCCGGGTTCTTCATCGCCAGCATCGTGGCCGGCCTGGCCTTCGGCGCCGCGTTCCACGGCGGCATGCGCACCTTGATGGGCGGCCTCGCCCCGACCGAGCGGGCCGGCGTGCTATCGGGCGTCTACCTGTTCAGCTACCTGGGCGCCGCCATCCCGGCATTCATCGCGGGAGAGCTGATCTCGACATGGGGGCTGTCCACCGTTACCCGCTCCTACGGGGGGCTCGTCGTCTTCCTGGCCCTGGCAGCGATCACGATCGTGACGGTTACCGGCAGGCGCCTGGCTGCCGCCCGCGCCAGCGCGTCCTAGAACCGGCACCAAAGGAAGCAGGAGCACGAGCGCAGCTACCTCCGGTCGGCTGCATATCTCGACCGGGCCGAGCGCCTGCTCGGAGCCAGCCCGGATGCGGCACCCGCTGTGACCCACGGACATTTGAAAGGAGAAAGATGACAACAGCTCAGACGGACCATGGTCTTGCCGGCCGGGTCGCCCTGGTGACGGGTGCCGGGCGTGGTATCGGCCGTGCGATCGCACTCGCCCTCGCCGACGAGGCGGCTCACGTGGCGCTGCTCGCCCGTTCGCAAGCCGAACTGGACGCAGTGGCCCAGGAGATCCGGGCGCTCGGAGGACAGGCGCTGGTCCTTCCAGCCGACGTCGGCGACCGGATCGCACCGAGTCGGCAGTCAAGCGCGCCCGAGACGACCTCGGCCAGATCGACGTCCTGATCAACAACGCCGCAGTGGTCTGGCCGCTGGAACCCACGGCCGGCGTCGCGGCGCCTGAATGGAGCGCGGCAATCGGGATCAACCTGATCGGACCCGTCAACCTCACCCTCGCAGTCCTCCCGGACATGCTCGAACGCAAATGGGGGCGGATCGTGAACGTGTCGTCGCGCATCGCGGCGGGGCCGGCAGGGATGATCGGCGGCAACGCCTACGCGACCTCGAAGGCGGCACTGGAGGCGCACACGCTGAACCTGGCCGCCGAACTCGCCGGCACCGGCGTCACGGTCAACGCCTACCGTCCCGGAGCAGTCGACACGTCGCTGCAGGAATGGATACGGAACCAGCCGGCCGAGAAGATCGGCACCGAGCTGCGGGATCGTTTCGCCAGCTACCACAAGCAAGGCACCCTGCTCACGCCCGAGAGGTCGGCGGCGGCGCTGCTCGCCCGGATGAAGGGCGAGGCCAACGGAGAGATCTGGGATGCCCAGGACACGTAGTCCTGCCGCTTCGCCCAGCTCGCCGGACCCGATGACCCCCAGCCCTGGCTTGACACCGAAGGGCTCCGGCTCCTCCGCCGAGAGGTATTCACCGCAGCCGGCGGCGAACACGACAACTGGGACGAGTACGACCGTGTCATACCCGAGACCGACGGGCCGCCGTGCTCATCCAGCCGGACCGGATTGACAGCAGCTAAGGGCCGGGCGAGGGAAATCCTCGCGGGGGCACGCTCAGGACGATTTTTCGGATGCAGCATCGTCAACGACGAAACGGAGACTGACATGGCGAGGTTCCCCATACCGCAAAGCATTGTGCTGACTCACTTCGTCGTGTCCGAAGACATCCCTCGCTCTCGACGCTTCTACACCGACGTCCTGGGTGGCGAAGTCGTCCTCGACGGAGAGCCGACTATCGTCGCCCTCGCGAACAGCTGGATCATCATCAACGTCGGCGGACCGCCGACCGACGACAAGCCCGCCGTGACGCTCGCTGTGCCCGACCCCCATGTTGCCAGCAGTTTCCTGAACATTCGTGTCGCCAACATCCAGGAGACCTACGACGACTGGAGTTCCAAAGGAGCGCAGTTTCTGACCCCGCCGGTCGACCGTGGCCCAGAGTTTCGCTGCTACCTCCACGATCCTGACGGCCACTTGATTGAGGTCGGTCAGACGAAGCGCGAGTTCCTGAAGCAGGAAGGGGCGGAGTGAGACCAGGCGAGGGGACCGTGAGCGCCACGCACTGGTTCCCCTCGTCGACCTCGCCGCCACGACCGCGCGCCTGGCTTCGGGAACCGAAGCCGCAGTAGGCCAGCGGACTGGCAGAACCTGACGACGCGACTGGCGCCGCTCCGCACAAGGCGGGACCTGGCGGTGCTGTCCAACCTGGCCGGCAGCGACGCTCCGGTGCGCCCCGCTGGGGGTTTGACCGGGTTCCCGAGCTGCCGCTCAGGCCAGGGCACGTACTCGGCGAGGAAACCCGGGAGCACCGGCGCACGCGAACCCGGCAGGAGCAGTCCAGCCTGGCTGGACCCGCAGAAGATGAGAGGGAATCACGATGAGCGCACTCCCCGGAAAGACCGTGCTGATCACGGGCGCCAACGCCGGGATCGGCAAGGACGTGGCCCGGCAACTGGCCCTGCGTCCCGACATGGCCCGCATCTACCTGGCGTGCCGGAACAAAGACCGGGCGGCAGCGGCCAAGGCCGAGCTCGAAGCGAAGACCGGCCGGCGCATCTTCGACATCATTGTCATGGACGTTGCCGATCCGGGCTCGGTCCGCGACGGCCTTGAGGCCATCAACGGATCCCTCGACGCGCTGGTCATGAACGCCGGTGGAATCGGCGGCAAGACGCCGATGGACTTGACCGCTGACGGGGCCACTTACGTGTTCGCGTCGAACGTTCTTGGCCACGCCGTCCTCCTCGAGGCGCTCCTGGCCGAGGACCGGCTTGGCGAGGTGGCGGTCTTCGCCGGCAGTGAATCAGCCAGGGGAGTCCCGAAATTGCGGATGAAACGGCCATCGTTCGTCTCAACCTCCGCCGACGAGCTCGCCACTGTCATCGACGGCAGCTACTTCGCCGACCGCAAAACAGACCGAAACCTAGCCTACGGGCAGGTCAAGTACATCGGGGCCCTGTGGATGGCCTACCTGGCCCGCCAGCACCCCGACCGCCGATTTATCACCGTGAGCCCCGGCAACACATCCGGCACCGAAGCACCCAACGATCTGGGCCTTCCGCTGCGCCTGGCGGCCAGATACGTCATGCCCGCCCTGGGGATCTCCCACAAACTTGACGTGGGCGCGAGGCGACTGGTCGACGGTATCACCGACCCGACCCTGTCTAGTGGCGTGTTCTACGCCAGCGCGGCCAACACGATCACCGGCCCCTTGGTCGACCAAGCGGACATCTTCCCCGACCTGGCCAACCCGTCCTTTCAGGACCACGCCAACGAGGCCATCCACCGCTTCATCCGGTCTCTGGACGGCGAGGAGCTCCGATGACGACACTTGAAGAAGCGGCAGCCCTCGCCGTCATGACCGCGGATTGGTCGTAATTTCGACGTTGCGGTCCAACGGGACGATCCAAGCATCCCTTGAATCGCCCCGGGTCTGATGGAGGCTCTCAATCCATGAAGGATGAAAGCTATGGCTGCACCGAGGAAGTACAGCGACGAGCTGCGTGAGCGGGCCACGAGGATGGCCATC
>JBEKKH010000704.1:0-4181 GCA_050010815.1 Streptosporangiaceae bacterium
CGGCACGGGGTCGACCTCGGCGACCTGGTCACCGAACTGCAGCCTGCCCGGCGGCGGTCAGGCTGGAAGCCGTTCCTCTACCACCTGAGCGGGGGCGAGCTGGAGCGGAGGCGCACGGTCAAGCTGCGCAGCTCACGCAGGCAGCCAACGATCCTGACCGCCGCCCAGGCACAGGCGATCCTGGATGCGTGTACTCATCTGCGGGACCGCCTGCTGTGGGCCTTGCTGTGGGACTCGGGCGTCCGGATAGGGGAAGCACTGGGGCTGCGTCATGAGGACCTGGCCGCGGCCGAGGGCGAGCTGACGGTCACCCCGCGGGTGAACGACAACCGGGCGCGGGCGAAGTCGGCGAGTCCGCGGACCATCCCGGTCAGCCCGGAGGTGATCCGCCTCTACGCCGACTACCTGCACGAAGAATACGGCGACCTGGATTCAGACTACGTCTTCGTCAACCTGTGGGGGCAGCCGTTCGGCCGGCCGTGGACCTACCCGGCGGTCTACGACCTGGTCGTGCGGCTGCGGCGGGCCACCGGGATCGACTTCGACCCGCACTGGTGCCGGCACACGTACGCCACCCGGCTCCTGCGCAAGAACACGCCGATCGAGGTCGTCAGCAAGCTACTCGGACACTCCTCGATTGCCACAACATCGGATATTTACGGTCATTTGTCTGCTGAGGACGCCCGCCGGGCACTGGAGGCGGCCGGGTGGTTCACAGGGCATGAGGTGCAGCTGTGACCCCGGCCGCCCCGGAGCCGGGCGGCACGCCCGCAGGCCGGCCTGGGTTGCTGGGCAAGCTTATGGCCACCGTCCGCCCTGAATTCCGCGTTGACATCTACGTCCCCGAGCGGGGAGCCCTGGTCTTCGAGTCCGCGCCCTGCCTGGTGCGGGGGTGCGTCAGGCAGCCGCGCACCCGGGGACTATGCAAGGGCCACTATAACCAGTGGAGGGACGAGGGCCGCCCCGGCATCGAGGCGTTCGCTGCTGCGGCGTCCCCGGAAGGGCTCGGGCGCAGGGAGCTGTCCGCCTGCCTCGTCCCGGGCTGCCGTTACGGCGGTGTCCGCCGGGGCCTGTGCGTCCGCCACCAGGGATTCTGGGAACGAGCGGGAAAGCCGGACCGTGCGGCGTGGCTGGCTGGCCTCGCGCCGGCGGATGATCCCGGCCACGCGGTCTGCGCGCTGACGTACTGCACGCTGTGGGCGCAGGGCCGTTCTCCGTTCTGCGCCGACCACCGGTCGCGCTGGGAAGTTGCGGGCCGCCCGCCCCTCGGCGAGTTCATGGTGCTGTGTGAGTCCTACGGCGACGACCGCTTCGACTTCCGGCCGCTGGGCGACTGCGGGCAGCTGAAACTGGAACTGCAGTACGCGCTGCAGTGCCGGCATGACGAGCGGCAGGTCAAGACCCCGGCCGCCGTCGCACGCCCGGTCATCGCGCTCGCCGCGTCCAGCCCGGTGTCTTCGCTGCTGGACTGGTCACCGGAGCAGTGGAGCGAGTTCTTCGACGCGCGCCACGCGGCCAGGCATGGCAAGAACGGGCAGCTGGCCTTCTTGCGCTACGCTCACGGCCGCCTGGAGGACCTGCAGTCCGGCAGCGGCTGGGAAGCGGAGTTCCCCCGGGACGTGTGGGAGCTGCGGCGGCTGGGGATCGAGGGCCGCAAGCGGCTCCGGTTCGACGGCATCCCGCAGCCCTGGCTGCGCCAGCTGGCGAAACGGTTCGCCCGCTGGCGGCTCAGTATCGGCCGCAGCCCGATCCAGACCTACGTGGACGTCCAGGCGGTGACCCGGCTGGCCCGGTTCTTGGACTCCCCGTCGGTGAACGTCACCACCCTGGCTGGGATCGACCGGGTGATCCTGGAGCGCTACCTGGCCGACCTGGCCACCGATCCCCGCGCGGTCCGGTCCCGCAGCCGGGACATCAGCTCCCTCGGCGCCTTCCTCGACGCAGTCCGCCGGCATCAGTGGGACCGCAGCCTGCCCGCCAGCGCGTCCTTCTACCCCGACGACTTCCCGAAGCCAGAAAAGCGGCTACCCCGCGGGCTGGCCGAGCACGTCATGGCGCAAGTCGAGCAGTCGGCCAACCTCGACAGGTGGAACGATCCCGGCAGCCGACTGCTCACCGTCATCCTGATCCGTTGCGGGCTGCGCGTCGGCGACGCCGTGAAGGTCGCGTTCGACTGCGTCGTCCGCGACGAGGACGGTGCCCCCTACCTCCGTTACGACAACCGGAAGATGAAGCGCGAGGCTCTTGTCCCGATCGACGAGGAAGTCGAGCAGGGTATCACCGCCCAGCAGCAGCGGATCCTGGTCCGCTGGCCAGGCGGGGTTCCAGGCCTGTTCCCCGCCCCGAAGATGAATCCTGACGGCCGCAGGCCCCTGAGCACCCATTCCTACCGCGGGCAGCTCCGGGACTGGCTGGAACGCTGCGACGTCCGCGACGAGCACGGCCGCCCGGTCCGGCTGACGCCCCACCAGTGGCGTCACACCTTCGGCACTAGGCTCATTAACCGGGATGTTCCCCAGGAAGTGGTGCGGGTCCTGCTTGACCACTCCAGCGGCGAGATGACAGCCCACTACGCCCGGCTCCATGACACTACCGTCCGCCGCCACTGGGAGAAGGCCCGCAAGGTCAACGTCAGGGGCGAGGACGTCACCATCGATCCCGGCGGCCCGCTGGCCGAGGCGAACTGGGCCAAGCAGCGGCTCGGCCGCGCCACCCAGGCGCTGCCGAACGGCTACTGCGGGCTTCCCGCGCAGAAAAGCTGCCCGCATGCGAACTCTTGTTTGACATGTCCGATGTTCATAACTACGCCCGAGTTCCTGCCCCGGCACCGCGAGCACCGCCAGCAGGTGCTGCAGATCATCACCGCGGCCGAGGCCCGCGGCCAGGCCCGCCTGGGCGAGATGAACCGGCAGGTCCTCGGCAACCTCGACAAGATCATCGTCGCCCTGGAAGCCGACCTGACCCCTGGCCAGCAGGAGGCAGCCGATGCGAGCTGACAACACCCGCCACATCATCGCCGCAGCCCGCCAGCGCCGCGAGCTCACCCGCGCCAAGGCGATCCAGGCCCTGCGTACCCTCGATGCCACCGGCGCGCCGGTAACCTTCGAGACGGTCGCCCAGGCAGCGGCGGTCTCCCGGTCATGGCTCTATGCCCAGCCCGACATCCGCGCCGAGATCGAACGGCTTCGCGCCGTTCACCACCGTGCGCCGGCAACACCCCTCCCCGCACGGCAGAGAGCATCCGAGGCATCACTGCTGCGGAGGCTGGAGGCGGCAAGCCAGCGCAACAAGCAGCTCGCCGCCGAGAACCGGCGGCTCCGCGAGCAACTGGCCCTCGCCCTGGGCGAGGCCCGCAATTCCGATGAGGCAAGGAAAGGAAAGAGGAAATGAGCGAGCGGATCGAGGATCTCCTGCACCGCAGGACTGACCTGTCCACGTTTCTCGTGCACTTCACCCGCGACAGCGACGACGGGGCGACGACCAGCCAGGACAACCTTCTCAAGATCCTTAAGGCCGGCAGGCTGGAAGCCCGGAACTCCTATGGAATGGCAGCGCGCCTCGCCGGGAAATTCCCCGAGGTGGCCAAGACCCAGCAAACGGTGTGCTTCACCGAGACACCGCTCGAGCACGCCTGGATGATGTGCAGGCAGATCACAGACCGCAGCTTCCGGTTCAACGGCTATGGCCTGGCCTTCACGAAGTCGTTTGCCCGCCGCGAAGGAGCCAACCCGGTATGGTACCTCGACATCTCACAGCGGGGCCGTGACTGGCTGACCGGCCCGGTTAACCGCCTCGTCGAGGCTGCGGAGGCACTGGCCACCGGGGACACAGGCGCCACCGACGGTTCCGCCCTCGCCGCAGCGGACATACTCCAGCTCACCCCGTTCATCGAGCAGATGGGACCCACCAAGGGCAGCCGAAAGGAGTTCTGGTGGGAACGGGAATGGCGCCACGTCGGAAGGTTCACCTTCGACCCTGACGACATCGTCGTCGCCTTCGCGCCCGAGAACCAGCAAGCCAAGCTGCAAGCCAAGCTCAGGAAAGCAACTGACGACGATTACAGCGGCCTGACGTTTGTCGATGTCAACTGGGGACTCGAAAGAATCATCGGTGCCCTGGCCAATGTCGATGCGGCCGACCTCGGACCATTTCCGCGTCCGCAGTAGGAATTCAGGTTGATA
>JBEKKH010000705.1:0-4176 GCA_050010815.1 Streptosporangiaceae bacterium
TGCGGGGTGCAGGGCGGCCGTGGACCTCGCGGCGGGAACGGGGCTGTTCACTAGGGCGCTCCTGGGCCGGGTGCCGGATATCACCGCCGTCGAGCCGGACGGGAGAATGCGCGCAGTGCTGGCGCAGCGGACCGGAGGCGTCCGCGTGCTCGACGGGCGCGGCGAGGCGATACCGCTGCCGGATGCCTCGGCTGACGGGGTGTTTGTCTCGACTGCATGGCACTGGCTCGACCCGGCACTCGCTATCCCCGAGATCGCCAGGGTGCTGCGGGACGGCGGGAGGCTCGGGGTCATCTGGACGAGCAGGAACAGAGCCGACGACTGGGTGGCCGAACTGGACCTGCTCCGGCTGTCTGCCGTGCCCGGGGAGGCCGGCGAGCGGGAGGCCGGCGAGCCGCGCACCGCGGATCAGGTGCGGGAGGAGCTGGACCGTCATCACTCGGTAACCCTGCCGCCAGATGCGCCCTTCGGGCGCGCGGAGGCCGCGTCGTTCACGTTCACCCGGATGATGGAGGTCGACGACGTGATCGGCTGGCTGGCCACGAACAGCGCCTTCATCACTGCCCCGCCCGCCCGCAGGGAGATGGGTCTTGCGCGGTGCCGGGCGGCCCTGCTCGCGCACGCCACCGGTGACTCGCGGGTCGAGATACCGCTGCGATCGTGGTGCTGGCGAGCCGACCGCCTGCCGCGAGTGACCGAAAGATCAAACTAACAGGTACGCAGAGGGGTAAAGCGCCGTGTACCACCGCCAGCGTTTCGCAGGCCGACCGCCCGTGAGACGAGAACCTGTCCACGCCCCGGCATGTGGAGGCACTCCATGAGCGAAGGCTGCGTGTTCTGTGATCAAAGCTGGATGAGGACAGCCGAGATCTTTATCGAGACCCCCCGCTGCATATTCGCCTCTACCCGCGACCCGGGCATCCGGGCCCGAGCCGGGCTGGCGGAGGGCGTCCTGCCCGGCTCCGGGGCAATCGTGCCCATCGCCCACCGGACTTCGGTCTTCGAGCTGACCCCGTGGACAGGATAGGCACCCGTTCACGCGAGTGCGGCAATGACCGTTGTCCAGACGGCGAAGTTCGACGTGTTAGCCCTGGAAAGCGTCTTCTGGCTGATCTTCGGTGACATCTGCCCCGGTCCGTTCGATCGGTCTGGTCGCCAAAGGTCAGCCGTCCGATGTATCAGACGGGTGTGGCCCTGCTCCGTGCAGGTAAGCAGCAAGGATCGCCAGGCCGCCTTCTGGCGGGGACCTTTTCACGGCCGCGGACACTGCGTGATCGCGTGACAATAAACACAGACAAGTTGATTGCTGACAAAGGAGTTAACCCATGCCGTTCCAGGCCTATCACGGCGTAACGGCCGCCGAGCATCAGGCAAACTTCAACAAGTGGTCTGCCCTGGGCTACCGGATGATTTCGCTCAGCGTCTATGGTGACCCGGGCAACGCGTTGTACGCCGCGGTGTGGGTCCAGCGCGCCGGGCCAGGTTGGGTCGCGATCCACGGTGTGGACGCCGCGGGTTATCAGAGTTTCTTCACGAAATGGTCAAACGAGGGTTTTTACCCAGTGCTCGTCTCGGCGACCGGCACGATCAGCGACGCCGTGTTCGCGTCCGTGTTTGAACAGGGCAACCCGGGCCCGTGGTTCGGGCGCCATGGCATGACGCCCGCCGACTTCGCGGCGGCCAACAATTCGGCGCTCGCCAATGGGCAGATGATCCGCTCTTTCGCGATCTACGGCGCGTCCTTCGATCAGCGCTACGCCGCGATCTGGCATCCCGATCCGGCCTACGTGAAATGGCACGTGCATGCCGCCGACAGCGCCTCCGGCTACCAGACGAACTTCAACGCCGAGACCCAGCTGCCTGGCGTCTATCTGAACGCATATCGGCCGGCCTATGTCGCGCTGTCGAGTGACGCGACCTACTGCTCGGTGTTCAAAGACGATTTCGTCGGACCCTGGGTCGCGCGCCACGGTCTGTCCGGTTCGGGCTACCAGGCCTTCTTCAACCAGCAGGTCGCCGAGGGCTCATACCCCATCGTGGTGCAGGGCGGCGGCACGACGGCGGCGCCGATCTACGCCGCAGTCTTCGCCAGGCAGGACATTCCCGACGCCCGCCAGTGGACCGTCACCGGGGCTTCGCTGGCCGCCCTCGCCCCGGTCGATCAGGCGGTGCAGTTCTTCATGCAGGCCAACGGCGTGCGAGCCGCGCAGGTTGCCATCGCCAAGGACGGCGTGGGGATGGCTTCGTGCGGGTACACCTGGGCGGAGCCCGCCTACCGCGTGACGCAGCCAACCGATCGCTTCCTGCTCGCGAGCTGCAGCAAGATGTTCTGTGCCGCGGCGATCCAGAGCCTCTATGACAGCGGCAGCCTGCAGCCGCCGACCCTGACCGTCGAACCCAACGGGAACGAGCAGCCCGTCGTCGGTGACATCGTGACGGGCAACAAGACCGGCGCGACCGCCGTCGTGTCGGCGGTCAACGGCGACACGCTGACGCTCGTTTCGGTGCTCAACACGTTCACGACGTCAGATGACGCCGCGACAATGAGCAACTCGGGCGGCACCGTCACGGTGCTCGCCTACGATCCGGGAACGACGGCCTATCCCCTGCTCGGATTCTCCGATCCGTTCGACCCATCCAGCGACACGATCACGGTGCAGCAGCTGCTCGATCACCAGGGCGGCTACGACGACGGCCGAAATCCCAGCTATCCGGCGGCGCTCGATCCGACCTACAGCATGCGGCAGATCGGTCAGGCGCTCGGACATGTCGTCGGCAGTAAGCTCGACATCGCCCACTACATGTATGGTCAGCCGCTGCAGTTCCCCCCTGGCACGGACTCGGCCTATTCGAACTACGGCTATTTGCTGCTCGGCGCCGTCGTCGAGCAGGTCACCCGGATGAGCTATCAGGCCTATCTCGCGCAGGCCGTTCTGCAGCCGGCCGGCATCACCGAGGTCGAGGTGTTCCCGACGCGCGCCGTCGGCCGGACCGGGCAACAGGCGATCGCCGAGGATCAGAGATCGGGACTGGACCCGCTCGACCTCGCCTCAACGCTCGAGATCCCATACGTCTATGGCGGCGACGGCGAGATAAACGAAATCGGCGATCCGAACGACGGCACGGCGGCCTCGGCCGAGGCTATGGCGCAGTTCATCCACACCCACGCCGTCTGGGGCAATGGCGCCCGGGCGCCGGGCTACGATCGGGCCGGCGGCACGCCGGGCGCCTCCACCTGGGCCGAATCGCGCTGGGACCGCGTCGACTGGGCCTACGCGATCAACACGGGCGACTTCCCGGCGACCAACGGACAGACCGCGGCCACCACCGCCGAGGGCAATCAGGCGCTGGAGATTACCGCGTTCACGCTCACGGTGGCGAACGGCGGGACGGACGGCTTCGAGCCCTCCGGGCATCTTCTCGTGGACACCATCAGCAACGGACCCCAGCTCGTCGCCTATACCGGCGTCAATGCCGCGGCGAATGGGTTCACCGGTTGCACGGCGCCGGCCAACGCGGGCACGGCGGGCGACGGCGCCAATGTGATACAAGCCTCGACCGTCGTCGGCACCCCGGCGCTCACGCAGACGCCTTTCACGTTGAGCGTCAGCACGAACGGCACACAGGGCTTTTCGCGCACCGGAATGCTGCAGGTGAGCAATTCCGCCAATGCGCAGCAGCTGATCCGCTACACGGGCCTCGTCGTGGATGCCTTCGAGGGATGCACGGCGTTCCTGCCCGGCGCGGGGAGTGCCCTGGCGGGCGCCGCCGTGACGCAAGCGACGCTCGAGGCAAGCATAGACACACTGCTGAATTTTATTGCTCTGCCATGAATCCTCGCCCCTCCGCCTGTTTCGTTGTCCCCGATGGCGCCTCCGTTAGCCGATCCCGGCACGGCGAAGGCGCTCACGAACCGCGTTCCGCGCGGCCGGGCATGGGCCGGCCCGGCGGCTTGGGTGCCGCCGGGCCGGGCGTGGGTTAGCCGCCGAGCAGGGTGAGGGCCTTGGCGATGTCGGGGTCGTGCCCGGTGGACAGGTCGTGCGCGGTGAGCGGGATGTAGTAGTCCGGGGCGACGCCGATGCCGTTGATGAGCTCGTGGCCGGCGCTGAATTCGCGCGTGGCCGGGAGGATGATCAAGCTGGCGTCGTCGAGCAGGTAGGGGGCGGCGGGGGCGGC
>JBEKKH010000706.1:0-4176 GCA_050010815.1 Streptosporangiaceae bacterium
CAGCCGATCATCACGGCGTTGAAAAGCGCGATCGAGACCCACGGCCGCAGCACCAGGCCGCCCAGCGCCCGCAGCGGCCTGGACCAGGTACCGGCCAGCACCCCGCGGGTCACGCTGCGCCCGGACCGGCCGGGCAGCGCGTCGAGCAGCGGCTGCCACGGCGCGCCGGCCACGATCAGCGAGGGCGCGGCGAACATCAGCAGCAGATGCTGGACCATGTGCACCGAGAAGTAGTCGTCGGACCAGTAGTCGATTGGTGACTCCACCGCCAGCAGCAGCACCACTAGCCCCGCATAGAACCACAGCGACCTCAGCCGCCGTTCCCGCGTACGTTCCGGCCGGGACCGGCGGGCCAGCCGCCACAGCCCGATCTCGTGCCATCCGGCCACCACGAGAGCCAGGATGAGAAAGGGGTCGAACGACCAGTGGCCGGTCAGGTAGCTCATGGCCGTCCTAACTCGAGGACCCGTACTCGATGGGTACGCTGAATCGCTGGAGCAGGGCCCAGGCCCCGTTGGTCAGGCGCCAGACGGTGAGCTTGGTCTGGGCCACGGCCAGCGCGTCATACGAGCCGTCGGGTCCCGGAGCGAGCGTCACGGTCCCCGGTGGCACGGCCGGCAGCGCCCGCCAGGCACCGCCTGCTCCGCTGATGGTGTCCGCGCGGCGGCCGCTGAGCAGCAGCCATGCACTCCCGTCGGGCCCGAACCCGGACGCGCGCACCGGGCCGGCCGGGACCGGACCTGACACCGTCCAGTGCGCCCCGTTCGACCACGCGGCCAGCAGGCTGTCTCCCGCGAGCAGGAGCGCCACGTTGCCGCCGGCCTCGGCGCCCAGGCCCAGCACCTGAACCTGATCGCTGCCGTACTCCGGGGGCAGCACCAGCCCTGCCGACTGCCACGTCCCGCCGGCATCAGTGAAAACCCCCGCCACGCCCGGCCGCTCACAGCTCCCTGCCGTCATCGCGTCCTTATTTGGCCCGAACGAAACCGCCTGCAACTCCTGCAACTCGCACTCGCGACCCGGGCTGGACGCCGCGAGGGCCCCCAGCGTCGTCAGCGGCGACCACTTGCCGGCCGCGGCCGCGCTCGCGGTGGGCACCGCCTCGATGCTGCCGTCTTGCAGTAGTGCGAGGGCCTGTCCCGACGGGCCGGCCGCGAGCGCGTCCTGAGTGTCGGCCAGACGTGCGTCGAGTAGTCCGGGCGTCCAGTTCTTGCCCGTGTCCGTGCTCGCCGCCAGCGGAGAGAAAGCCAGGTCCTGGCTGGGCCGAAACCCGACGACCAGGGATGTCCCGGTGCCCGTAGCCACCAGCCCGCCATTGTCGGCCACCCCGGGGGGAGTGACGAGCGACCAGCGGCTGGCGCCAGGCGGTCGCACGAATAGCTGCCAGAAGTCGTTCTCAGCTGCGGCCGATCCGCCCATGACGGCGATCGCCCAGGTGCCCTGCGCGGTGACAAGCGAGGTGCTGAGCGGCACGGTCACGGCCGGCGGGCTCGAGCTGTAGGCCGGCCGGCCCGGCGATCCGTAGCCGGATCCAGTCCGTGTCGCGGACCCGCAGCCAGCCGCTAGGCTCGCGCAGGCCACGACCAGGCCCGCGCGGGCCCAGACTCCGACCCCGCTCGTCATGAGGCGCCCAGCGCCTGGCGGACGTACTGGCTGAGCAGCACCGAGTACGAGGACTTGGTGCTACTCGTGCCCGGGCCGGGGTCGGCGCCTACCTCCTCGAGGATCTCACCGGAGGAGTTGATGATCACGGCCAGATCGTTGTGCGCGGACATCGCGCCGGCCGGCAGGTTCTGCACGGTGACCCCGTATTGCCGCCAGACCGCGCCCAGCTGGCTCAGCGAGCCGGTCAGGTACAGCCAGTTCGGCACCGCGGCCAGCCCTTCCTGCCGGTCGAACGCCTGGGTGAAGGTCGTGGAACGATAGGTGGGGTTGGCCACGACGGCGACCAGCTCGAGGTGAGAGTTCTGCGCGCCGAGCATCTCCGCGGTCTGCTTGAACTCCTGGGCGATGATCGGGCAGTCGGTGGTGCACACCGGGTCAAGAAAGGTCATCAGCACGACCTTGCCGCGCAGGCTCGCCAGCGATACCGCCCGGCCGTTCTGGTCGGTGAGCGTGAAGCCCGGCGCCGGCAGGTCCAGGGTGGTGCTGCCACCCGCGATGGCCAGGGCCAGGATCGGATCCGCGGTCCGGTTCGCCGCCGCCGAGGCCATCGGCGCCGCCCCGAGGATGATGACCGCGACCGCGGCCACCGCGGCGACCGACCGGGCGCCCGCCGTCGCCAGCATCCCGCCCAGCATCCGCGGCCGCAGCGAGCGCAGCCGCCGTCCCGTGGTGTCCTCGGCGCCCGCCGCAACCGCCCCGGCCGCAACCGCCCCGGCCGCAACCGCCCCGGCCGTCGGCTCGATCGCGGACGCCGCCGCGCTCTCCGGGCTCTCCGGGGTCTCCGGGATGAGGGCCAGGTAACCGGCCAAGAACAGCAGCACCATCGGGACCATGCTGTTCGGGTCGGTGCCGAGGCCGCCCAGGAAGCCGAAATCCTGGACCAGCACCCAGTCCGCCAGGCAGAACGCGACTCCGAGCCACACCGCGTACCGGACCAGCCCGGGGCGCCCGGTTCCGAAGACGGCGCCCAGCGCGGCGAGCACGATGACCACGACGAGGTTGACCGCGAAGCCGTGCCGGGCGGTCAGCGACCCGAACCCGGAGATGAGGGCGGACAGGACATGCGGCTGCGGGGTTCCGGCCATCGTCTGGACCATCCCCGCCAGCGTCCCCGGCTTGCCTCCCGCCGTGCCCTGCCAGAAGCCGCGGCCGGGCCAGGCCTGCAGTACCGCCATCCCGGCGAAGAACAGCCCGAGGGCCGCCATCAGCCCCCGGCCGAGCCGGGGGCTACGCCAGGCACTTTCAGGCAGCGCGATGAGCGCGCCCGCGGCCACATAGAACAGCACGCCGCCGGGTGCGCCGGTCAGCCAGCTCAGGCCGGGCGCGAAGATCCCGCCGAACGACTCACCGAAGACCCACACGACCAGGCCCCAGCCCACGCTGGTCGCCCCGGCCAGCCGGGACCACGGCCCGTGCGCCGACACCAAGAGCCAGGCGCCGATCCCGACCTGGATCCATACCGAGGCGGCGCCGGCCTGGATGGGATGGTAAGACCAGGCGGTGGCGCCCCAGTTGACCAGGTGCTGAACCCAGGCCGGCGACGCCGCCGCGGTTGGCTGGATGACCTGCGAGGCCAGCCCGCCGGCCATCTTGGGCTGTGCCTGCAGGAGGCCGTCCACGATCCAAAGCACGCCGAACCCGATGCGCAGCAGCCACCGTCCCCTGGCTTCCCTCGTCGCGCCCTTGCCGCCGGTCTCGGCCTTCGCGCCGGTCTCGGCCTTCGCGCCGGGCGTGGCCATCCGCCAGGTACGCGCTGTCGCCCAGGCGAGCCAGAGGAACACGATCAGGAGGAGGGCGATCGCGCCCTGGTGGATCAGTGCGGTCCTGAACGCGGCGACCAGTGTCGGGTCACCCGGGCTCAGGCCGGAGTTCATGCCAGGCACGGAAGCCGCTCCTCTCGTTCAGGTCGCGTCGGGTTGCGTACGGCCCAGCCTCGTGAGCCAAGGGTAGTGGGTGAATGCGTGGCCGGACCTGGCTAGGCGGCAACATGATGAAGATGTCATCCATGGCACAGACAGGCGGATCAGGCCGTTTCCGCGGGCTGCCACCGGGTCCCGTCCGGAGTGTCGCCGAGATCGAGCTCGGCGGCGGACAGGGCCTGCCTGATGACGTCGGCGGCGGTGAAGTTGCCCTCGGTGCGCAGCGTGTTCCGCAGCGCGACAAGCGGCTCGACCGCTGGCCGCAACCGGTCCCTGGGATCGGCCAGACCCGTTTGCGCCGCCCGGCCGAGGCGGCCAATGAGGCTGCGCAGCAACGCGCGCGCCTGCTCGGTCCCCTGGTCCTCGTCGGTGTCGGCCTCCCACTGCCCGATCGCGGTCTCCAGCTCCAAGATCGCCCCGACCATCGCGGCCGCGTCCCGGTTCACGGCCGCCGCGGCGAACTCCCGCTCCGTGATCGCCATCACCTCAGCCAGCGGCAGCGGCTGCCGCCCGGACAACGCGCCCGCCCCCACCCGGCCCCCGCCCCCGTTCCCGTATCCGTCCCCGTTCCCTCCGCTGTCCGAACCGCCGC
>JBEKKH010000707.1:0-4176 GCA_050010815.1 Streptosporangiaceae bacterium
TCGGCGTGACCGTGTACGCGGCTCCCTCGAAGTCGCCGGTGAAGTGACGGATAAAGCCCCGGGCGAGGACGGCCGCCAGCGGGCCGGGGACGTGGGTGCGCTGTCCCAGGTACGCCGCGAGCTCGCCTTCGCTGATCGGTCCCCACTTGGACCACACCCTGCGGCGCGCTTCTGCGATCAGGCCGGGCTGCATGTCCAGGCGGAAGACCTCGAATTCGGCCCCCAGCCATTCAGAACGCTGCTCGTCAGTAGATGCAGCAAATCGGGGCAAGTGGTCGCCGCCCAGCCGGGTCTTGGGGATGATCGCGTAGAAAGGCGCGTCGGCAGCCGCCTTCGCGGCTAGTTCCCGGTTGACGGAAGCGTTGCCCGCTGGCGGGTCGTCGGCGATCAGCGTTTCCAGGGACGCCTGCCACGACGGAGCGTCCGTGAATTCCGAGAGGTACGCTTCCACCTCATGGTCCGGAAGGGTGAACCGGAACGTATGGGCCTTAAGCCCGAGGTCCTCTGAACCTGCTGCCTGCAGCCTGGCCGTGGCAGTAGCGGCGAGCGCGGGCAGCCCGTAGTCCCGGGCAAGCCTGATCGCGGTTTCGAGGTTCTTCATCCGGCTGAGCCCGGCCGTACGGTCCGCCTCATCGATCCATACCTGAACCGCTTCTCCGCCATGCCCTCCTCCTCCCCCGGGACCGGCCTCGCAGGCTCACGCTTTCTGCCGCAGGCATGACTACCATCTGTCAGCAGCGGTCCTATCAGGTGCACGCATGCAATTCGCCCGTCATCTCACGCGGGCGCACTGCTGCTTTGACCGGTACCACGCTTCGCATAATCCGCGGCGTACTGAAGTGAACCGAGAAGGCTCGCACGGCCGCCATTCCAGCCCGCGCGTAACCTGAAGTTCCCGCAGCTCAGCGGCCAGACCAGTGGGCAGGAGAACCGTCTTTCCGTATAATCAATTCAACGCTGTGGCACACGGGCCGATATGGGGCAATGGGTTGTGTCGGTCCTCGCTCTGGAACTCCTCCATCTGAGAGTGACTCTCGCCGAGCGGATGCGCTGGTTACAGGGATATTTGACCCGTACGCCCGAGGCCGCGCCGAAGAGCCGGGTCAACCGCAGACCGGCGCCAGGTCCATGAAGGGCAGCTGGCGGTCGCAAGTGTGACCGGTCACTCTCCGGCGCCCGTACTGCCTGTTCGTCATGGAAGTCCACTGCCGCTACGTGACTACCTCGGGATCACTGCCAACCCAGACGAACCGTGGACCTGTGGATGCCGATAATTCATCCGTGCTGGTCAGAGCTATGGACGAGATTTTCGGCACGTACAAGGTCCAGCGCCCATGAGGACAGGGCGGCCAGCACCGCGGCGATGCCGCGACCAGCACGAGCCAGTCCGGCGAGCCAGGAAGGGACAACCAAGGGACCGTGGAACCCCGGCTACCCGGCACGTCAGCCGTGCCACTGTCATACCCGGAACTAGAATCCGGCCCCAGAACACGGCTTGCCACGCTGCCAGCACCAACCTTAAACCAGGATGAAACATCAGGGCTAGCCAGGCACGCTTTACTTCGCATTCCCGGCTGTTTACAGTTGATAGGAGCAGTGGAGCTGACA
The DNA here is from genome assembly GCA_050010815.1 of Streptosporangiaceae bacterium. Lineage (GTDB taxonomy): Bacteria > Actinomycetota > Actinomycetes > Streptosporangiales > Streptosporangiaceae > Palsa-504. Next base: position 1,609 of record JBEKKH010000707.1, read on the forward strand.
AGGCCTGGAGGACTGCGTGACGAAAAAGCTCGCCTGGACCGGGATCACCGCTATTATGCTGGCCGGCACCGCGATTGCAGGTAGCACCCTGCCAGCTCAGGCGCAGCCTGGCCGTGATAGCAGTTCCGGGTTCGAGTATGTGACCGAGTATTACAGCAACTCGCAACTCACCACGATCGTTGGATATTACGAGTTCGGCTGCGCCGGGACCTACCGGGGGGGCTCAACATCCAGCTATATTAGACGTTGGACTTTGACTTGCTCGTCGTAAAGGTGACCCGCAGTGTCGCCGCTGACATAGGAGACGTCGACAGCGCGAAGCTGATCGATCAAGCTCTTGGCATCTCGGGTTCAGTCCTTCGGACTGCGCGATCACCGAAGCATTGCAGGGTATGAACATTCAGGTCCCGTGTCGGTCGGCTCGCGTGTCATGTTGCTTACGGAGGGCCGGGCCTGATGTGATCCGCTGTGTGCGATACGTCCGGCGCGGCCGAGGACGTCGCTGCGGTGATCGCCTCGCCCAGGGCCAGGACGCGGCGATTTTCAGCCGCCGCCCGCCGCGCACGAGCCGGCCCGGCCGCGCAGAAGGCCGCAGGGGCTGCTGGAAAGTTACGAAAGATACGTACATCTCTTCTACGCGACACGGCGTAGCATACCGGTGATAGCTGGTGCGCGATTGTGGTGGTTGATGCGCGTTCTGGAGGTAGCTATGCGCCGTGTTCTGGTCCTGATCTGCGCCGCGGCCGCCGTGCTGCTGGCGACGGTATCCCCTGCGTCGGCCGCGGGCGGCTGGACCGTGCAGTACCCGCCCTATCCAGCCGGATCGATCAACTCATCGCTGAACGGCGTGTCCTGCGCCACGGCGTCCACTTGCATCGCTGTCGGCAGCTATTACGTCTCGGCCAGCAATACCAACTTCTCCCTGGCCGACAAATGGAACGGCAGCAGCTGGGTGCTGCAGACGACACCGAACCCGTCCGGCTCGGTGCTCACGCAATTCTCCGCCGTCTCCTGTGCGGCCACGACGCACTGCGAGGCTGTCGGCAGCTACTCCACCAATATCCAGTCCGACGGCACCACGCTGGCGGAACGGTGGAACGGCACCGCTTGGGCCATCCAGTCGACTCCCACCCTGACGGGCGGCGGAAGCCTCGACGGCGTCTCGTGCCCGTCAGCCTCCCTGTGCATCGCCGTCGGTAACTTTAACAACAGCGGCGATAACCTGGCCGAGGAGTGGAACGGCACCGCGTGGTCCGAACAGACCGTACCGGCCGGCTCGGACACGCTCAGCTCGGTGTCCTGCCCGTCGGTTACTTATTGCGTCGCGGTCGGTGCCACATACGTCGACAAGCCGTACGCGCTGATCTGGGACGGCAGCACGTGGAAGTCCGTGTCGGTCCCGGCGCCGGCCGGTGAGCTATCCGGGCTGGCCGCCGTCTCGTGCTTCTCCGCCAGCGCCTGCACGGCCACCGGCTCGGGGCTCGCCAGCGGCGGCCAGAACAACCTGGTCGAGCGCTGGAACGGCACCAAGTGGGTCATTCAGACGGCACCCAACCAGGGAGACTCCTCCCAGCTGACGGCTGTGTCCTGCCCGTCGGCCACCTCTTGCACCGCGATCGGCAACACCGGAGGCGCGAGAGGCGCGACCCTGGCCGAGGGATGGAACGGCAGCACGTGGACCATCGAGACCACCCCCGCCCCGAACGGATTCAGCGCCCCTGAGGCGATCTCCTGCACCGCCGTGACGACCTGTATCTCGACCGGTGAGTACTTCCCCAACGACGGCGGCACCACCGACAGCCTGGCCTATCAGCTGAACTGACCCGGGCCGGCGCATAGCCACAGCCCTCATCCAGCGACCCCGAGCTCAGCGAGGCCGCGCAGAAACCCCACGGGTTCTTCCTCGTCACGGGTCGTGACCTTGGACGACCCGCCGAATGCTGCCGCGCTGAGGCTGTAGGCTCCGTCTTCCCGAGGGCGCGGCACGGAAGGTCTCTGCCTCGGTGCGGCGAGCCTACATTCCGGGCACCTCCGCGGCATCGGGCCCGGGGACCTCGAAGCACCCTGATCCCCGGCGACGGAGCAGCCGGGGGACCAGAGGCTCAAATTTGGCCTGCCTGCCCCGCAATGGCGGCTACGCAACGCCTGCGGGCTGTCCCGTCTCAACGACTTACTGGCGCTATGATCTCAGGCGCACCTGCAGTCTTGTAAACGGCAGGTCACATCTACCTCGATCTACATGGCCAGACCAGGCCCCGCTACCGCTCCTCACGGTCACGCACAGCTATAACGGGCACATTGTCATTGGCTCGAACAATTTCAGATCGCCGATTCGGCGTGTCTCCGGGCTCCTGAAGGATGACGGCTCTCGGAACCCAGAACATCTGATATGCGCGCACTGTAGCCGAGCGCGAGGGTGTCATTTAGGTAGGTTGCTATTCCGACCCGATGCCGGCCCTGCTGTGTGGGACGTCGTTCATGGTCCGATATGGGTGCGAATTCGATGTTCAAATATACCCAGATGGTGTGTTAATCGGTCGGCTGGTTTCGCGCTCGGCTCTCCGAGGT
>JBEKKH010000708.1:0-5555 GCA_050010815.1 Streptosporangiaceae bacterium
GACGGGGACGCCGCGGAGGGGTTCGCGTGCGACGCGTCGATCACCCCGGTGGTGTTCGGGGACGTGAACCCAGCGGTACTCGATGACCTGGTCCGCCTCTGCGTTCAGCTCGCCCGGTTCGGCCATGGCCACGGCACCCCCGGTGGGTCCGCCGGCTCCGGTGACCCGTCCGGCCCCGCCGGGTCCAGCGACCCCGCCCCGGCTACCCCTGACCCGGCCGCCCTGGGGCCGGCCAACCCCCAGGCCCTCCCGCTCCCGCTGTCCTCCCCAGGACTGCTCAGCCGGGAGAGCCTGGAACGGCTCATCATCGGCAAGGCGGTCGCGCTGGTCTCGGGCCCGGGCGGGCTGGCCTCGTTCTTGCGGCGGGAGCAGCTCGGCCCCCGGCTGGCCGGGCCGAGCCTGCCGCTGGACGTCGGGTACAGCGATAGCGTCCCGGCGTCGATCCGGAACGCGGTCAGGGTCCGGGACATGCATTGCCAGTGGGCCAGCGGATGCTTCCTCTAAACACACTTTAACTAGCGGACGCTCCGTCGGTCGATGACCTAGGTGAAGGCACCCGTTATCACTGGTCATTCGGTAATGAAGACGGCGTGTCCGGCCCAGTCGGGCTTGCTGATGGCATCGACGGCGGCACGTCCAACGGTGTCGAACGTCGTGTTGTAGTGCCACCACACGCTGGCGTCGAGACGGCAGCGATATCCGACTCTCCTGTCACCGGCAATCAGCCGCGACGGGCGCAGCAGGGTCCAGGACGTGTCACTAGCCCGGATCACCGTCTCCATCGCCCGGGTGTCCTCGTTGTTCGCTCTCAAGACACGATCGAGGATGGGTTTGGCGACGAACCGCGACAACGGATCGTCGCCGGCGACGAAGGCGCCCGCAGCCGACACGGCCACCAAGCGCGACACTCCTGCCGACGCCATCGCGGCGACCAGTGCCGTCGCCCCGTCCTGCAGCACCGTCGGATCCTGGTCGCTGGCGACATGTCCGAGACACGACACCACGGCATCGGTTCCCTTCACGCCGGCGGCCAAGGCCTCGTGGTCGCGCGCGTCCGCCTGCGCGACCGTTGTTCCCTCCGGGGCGGACGACGGGTTGCGGACGACCGAGACAACGTCCAGACCTGCGGCGAGGGCATGTTTGACGGTGGCCCGGCCGGTCCGGCCGGACGCTCCGATGACGGCGACACGCATCGCGATTCCTCCAGATCCTGGGGTTAGTGAACACTTACTGACCTAGACTAGTAGACGTGCCAGCCGATGACAAAGTCAAGCCAGCCCGCGAACGAATCCTCGACGCCGCCGCCGCCGTCATGCGCGAGAAGGGCCTGACCAACACCACGACGAAAGCGATAGCAGCGGCGGCCGGCTACTCGGAAGCCTTGCTGTACAAGCACTTTGCCGACAAGCAGGAACTGTTCCTCAGCGTCTTGAAGGAACGTGTCCCGCAGGTCCACCTTGACAGCCTTCGTGACGGTGAGCTCGGCGACAACCTCACGGGGATCGTGGAGCAGCTCATGGAATTCTTCGTGCAGACGTTTCCCATCGCGGCATCCATCTTCGGGTCACCGCGGCTACTGGCCGAACATCGCAAGGCGATCACGGGACGGGGATACGGACCGGCGGGACCCGTGTACAGAGTGCAGGCCTATCTGGACGCCGAGCAGCGCGCCGGCCGGATCAGCGCCGCCAGCGACACGACATCAGCGGCCCGTCTTCTGGTCGGTGCCGCCTTCCATCAAGGCTTCCTCGCCGCATTCGACGGATTCCGCACCGTCAGCGACGCCCATGCGATCGCTGCCGGAATCGTCGCGACTGTACTGCCCGCACTCGCCGAGACCCAGTAGGCGGTCCGATGCGTATGAGAGATGGAAGCGTCTCGGTCTACGGCTACTAGCCGATTCTGCTGTTACCTGCTGGGCGGCTGTCATCAGCCCGCCTCAGCGTGCGAGGTGCATCACCTCAAGCACAAGGGCCATGGCGGTGAGACAAGTCTTGAAAATTGTATTCTACTTTGCTGGTTCAATCATAACGTGATGATCCACCGGATGGGTTGGACCCTGGTCCGCCACCCAGACGGCACCACCATGGCCTGGAACCGGGACAAGTTCAAGGTCCTGCGCAGCCACAGCCCACCCGCCCGCGCCGGGTAACAGCCCCGGTTTGGCTTTCCAGTGCTACTGGCGTCCGCCGAACTGCCAGTTGTGCACCTCGATGTCGGCGTACTGGTCAGGTGTCAGGATGGCGCGTGCTGTGCCCGGGTCGGGCGCCCGCATCAGCGCCGCCGTTCCCAGCCAGGCGGTGTCGTCGTCGGACAGCAGCGGCCCGTAGGCGATCAGCTCTTCCTGGCCGGGTGGCACGGCGAGGTCGGCGGCCGGTCCCGTGCCGAGGCCGAGCACCAGGTACCGGTCGCCGCCGGCCCGGCCGCCGGGGAAGTCCCACATGGTCCGCCCCAGCGTGTTGCGCCACCGGCGCAGCAGCACGTCGCGGTACGCGCCGGCCTGGTAGTTCGGCTCGTCGAAGGCGAACGTGCGGGCGGCGGCCGGATCGGGCAGGTCGATGATGTGCACGCTGCCGGTGGGGGTGTCGCCGTCGTCGGCGAAGGTCGGGCCCCGGGCGATCATCTGCTTCGCGTACTGGTCCATATAGGCCCAGTGCCGTTCCAGCAGCTTGTCGCGCAGGGCTACGGAGCCGGGCCGGTCGCGATGGTAGCAGAAGAACTCCATTCCCATAGTTTTAGCGTCGAGCGGGCGACCGCGATAAGAGAAGCCTTAATCTGCGGTCGCCTGGGCGGCCGGGCTGGGCATAGTCTCAAATCAGACAAGCGTGCCTGGCGAGGGAAGAAGAGGCCAGATGAGCGGCAACACCGAAGATGCCCTCAACGTGCTCCGCAGCGTGTGGAGCGCCAACGGGCAGAGCGCAGAAGAAGTCGACGAGGCCTGCGGCGATACCAAAGCCTGCAAGAGGATGGCTGACGTGGGTTTCGACGGCATGGCCGAAGAGACCGGCGGTGACCTGCGGCTCGCCTGGCGGACCCGGCTGGCCCGTGAGGGCAAGCTGAACCCGGACGCAGGCAGTGTGCGGGATCTGGTCATGCGCCCGGCCGAGGTCCGTTAGCTGACGAGCGCTTCCGCGATCCCGGCGGCAAGGAGCAACCTACGCATGGAGTCCCCGGAGACCGTCGGCGAGCTGACCGAGATCTTGCGGCAGGGCGGCTACCTGGCGGACCGCGGGCTGGCCACGGCGCTGTTCGTCGGGTTGTCGCTGAACCGCCCCATCCTGCTCGAAGGCGAGGTCGGGGTGGGTAAGACCGAAGTCGCCAAGGTCATGGCGTCGGTTTTCGGCCGACGCCTGATCCGGTTGCAGTGTTACGAGGGCATCGACACTAACCAGGCCCTGTATGAGTGGGATTATGCCCGTCAGATGCTGCACATCCGGGCGCTGTCCGATCACCAGGTGGCCGGACCCGCCGCCTCCGAGGCGGTCGACAAGCTGTTCGGGCCCAGGTTCCTGCTGGAAAGGCCGCTGCTTGAAGCGGTCCGGGCGGGTGATCGGGCCGTCCTGCTCATCGACGAGATTGACCGGGCCGACGACGAGTTCGAGGCCTTCCTGCTGGAGATCCTCTCCGACTTCCAAATCAGCATCCCCGAGATCGGCACCATCAAGGCAGAGCGGCCGCCGCTCGTGGTGCTCACCTCCAACCGGACCCGTGAGCTGCACGACGCGCTGAAACGGCGCTGCCTGTACCACTGGATCGGCTACCCGGACGCGGAACGCGAGGTTGAGATCGTGCTGATCCGGGAGCCCGGCATCTCGCAAACGCTGGCGCGCAAGGTGGTCAGCGCCGTGCAGCGGCTCCGCGAACTCGATCTAGCCAAACCGCCGGGAGTGGCCGAGACCATCGACTGGGCCCGCACCCTGGATTTCCTCGGCGAGACGGACCTGGACGCCGGCAACGCGCAGGACACGCTCGGTGCCGTCGTCAAGGACCGCGACGACCTAGACGTCGTCCGGGAGAACCTGCAGGAGATCACCTCCGGTGTCCGAGGTTCCTGATCCGGACGGCGAGCCGTTCGTGGGCCTGCTCGTCAATTTCGCCGCCGAACTTCGCGCCGCCGGGCTCGCCGTAGGTTCCGGCGACGTCGGTATCTACTGCTCGGCGCGGGCGGACCACGCTGGTCAACCGGCACGACGACATCCCCACCTACGACCAGGTGTTCCGCCGCTTCTTCCTGGACGGACCGGCGCAAGAGGACATGCGGACGCTCATGCTGCGCGCGTCGCCGGAGGCGCTGGGCGCGCTGGCCCTTCCCGCCACCGAGCCGGGCGACGAGGAGCATGAAGACGAAGCCGTCCTGGGCTGGATGGCCTCCGACGTCGACGCGCTCAAGCACAAGTCGTTCGCGGCCTGCACGCCGGAAGAGCTCGCGGCCCTGCGCCGGATCATGACCAGGATCAAGTTGACCCCGCCCCGCCGCCGGACCCGGCGCAGCGGCCCGGCGCGGACCGGTCCGCGTCCGGATCCCCGCCGGATGGTCAGGGAATCCATGCGCATGCACGGCGAGCCGCCCCGGCTGTACTGGCGGCGGCGGAAGGTCCGGCTGCGGCCGCTGATCCTCATTCTCGACATATCCGGGTCCATGGCTGATTACTCGCGCAGCCTGCTGCAGTTCGCGCACTCGGCGAAGCGGTCGGGCGGACGCGTCGAGGTCTTCTGCTTCGGCACCCGGCTGACCCGGGTGACCGGGGCAATGGAATGCCGGCGCCCCGACGAGGCGCTGGAGCGGGCCGCGCGGGCCGCCTTCGACTGGGACGGCGGTACCAAGATCGGCGACTGCCTGGACGCGTTCGTCCGCGGCTGGGCGCGACGTGGCCTGTGCCGTGGCGGCGTGGTCGTGATCTGCTCCGACGGACTTGACCGGGGGGACCCGGACGTCCTGGCCGCGGCCATGGAGCGGCTGTCGTTGCTGAGCCACCGGCTGGTCTGGCTGAACCCGCACAAGGGCGACGACCGGAATTTCCGGCCCAGCACGATCGGCATGATGGTCGCCGCCCCGCATATCGACCTGCTGCTCTCCGGCCACGATCTGAACAGCCTGGAGAAACTCGCTACCCTGCTGCCAGGGCTGAACTGACAGGGAGTGCCGGTGAGGTGGAGCGTGGGGGTGGAGGCCGAGGCCGACCGGGTGCTGTCCCGGGAGGAGGTGGTCGAGCTGGCCGACGCTGTGGCCGTCAACGGTGGCATAGCCACCGGGATCGGCTCGCACCGGTACGGCGCTCAGCTGATCGTCGAGGCTGACAGCCGTGAAGAGGCGATCGCCAGGGCTTCGCAGGAGTTCACGCGGGCCGCAGCCAGGGCGGGTCTTCCGGCCGCCCCGGTGGTGCGGACCGAAGCGATTAGCGAGGACGAGGACGAACTCCGATGATCCGGCTCGGATCGCTGGCTGGCTACCCGTTCGAGGGGCCTCGCCTGCTGGCCGGCTGGACCCCGCCGCCGGCCACGGCGGCGGTGTACGTGATCGCGTACAAGCCCGACCCGGACACCAAGCCGGACCG
>JBEKKH010000709.1:0-4145 GCA_050010815.1 Streptosporangiaceae bacterium
GCCGGGAATAACAGCCGGACCGCTAATACCGGGCGAAACGCAAATGCCGCACGGACCGGGACTCACGCCTCCGGTAATAGCCGCGGCGAGGCTCGTACCGGACCAAACACCGTGATGGATTTCGGCCAGGAGTCCGGGCTGGTGGCCGGCCCCGTGCCCTCGGCGGCCGGGCGCAGGGCGCAGGCTGTGGTGCCCACCGTCGCTCTTCCCGCCTTCAACGCCGGTGCGGACGAGGTGCCGGCTGAAGAATGGCTGGGCCGCAACGGTGACCTGAGGCCGCTGGGTGCCGCCGCGCCGCTGGGTGCCGCCGCGCCGCTGGGCGCGCCCACGCCGCTGGACGCCTCTGACACCGCTGCGGCTAGGCCGGGCGGCCGATCCGCGGCCCGCCAGGGCCGCGCCAGCCATGCGGCCGCCCATCCAGGGTTCCCAGCCGACCCGACGACCCCAGCAGACCCGACAGCGCCGGCATACCCGGGTGACGAGGGTGGGCCGGCGAAGGAGCCCAAATCACGTCGGCGGAAGGGCTGGCGCAAGGGATCCGACATCGACGAGGAGATGTGGCCGGCGGAGTCCTTTGGCGGCTTGAGCGACGACCAGTTCTGGGATGACCTCGCCTCCGACAAGCCCCTCACGACGACCGCCCGCAGCGCCCAGCAGGATCCCGAGGCCAAGCACCGGCCACCGGATGCGGTTGGGGCCGTCGACCGGGCCCGCGGCAAGGGCAGGCGAGCCGCTCATGAAGGAAACGGATCGGGCTACTCCCCAGATGCGCAGCTCCGGTCTGCGGCGCAGCCCGTCCCGCAACCCCCGTCGATTCCGCAGGCTCCCCAGCCTCATTCGGCTACCCAGCCGCAGCCTGTCTCTCAGGTCCAGCAGGCCCCCCATTTTCAGCAGGCCTCCCAAACCGTCCCAAGCCTCGGCGGAACTCGGCCGGGCCAAGCGGATCCAGGGCCGGGAAGACAGTTCCTCCCTGGCAGCAGCCAACCGGGCAGCAGCCAACCGGGCAGACCCGTTACCGGGCCTAACGAACGACGTGGCCACCGCCACGTCGGCGCTGGTGAGGACCCATTGACCAGCGCGGCCTTTTCGCTGCGAGCCAGCGGGCCGGTAGACGGCCGTTCGAACCAGGTTTCCACCGGTCCCCGGGAGGCCAGCTGGGACCAGTACAACGCGGCCGTTCCGCAGGAGACGGAAACGCAGACCTTCAGAACCGTCGATACCCAGGGGCAGCGCTCGGACGGGAGCTGGCCGCCCGATGGGGGTGCCGAGGCCTACCGCGGCACCTCGGCATACCTGTACCCTGGTCGACCAGCCAGCGAACCGCCGTCCTACAGCGAGGGCCCGCCTTACGAAGGGCACCGGTCACGCGCCGAGCTGCCTACGGGCACCGCCGCGACCGCGCCGGCGAACACACCCTTCGGCGACCCGTACGGAAACGCTCCTGCCGACGAACCGAGGCACCCGAACGGGGCAGGTACCCGGCGAGGTACCCGATCCCCATGGCCCGGTCATCCAGGCCCGATGCTCCCCGGCCGGCCGCGTGATCCCCGGGACGACTACCGGCGGTAAGTGATCAAATGCTCATGACGTCAAGCACACTGGAATCATGCCCGAAGGAGACGTGGTCTGGCAGGCGGCTCGCCGTCTGCATAAAGCGCTGGCGGGACGGACGCTGACCCGTAGCGACTTCCGGGTTCCGCGGCTGGCTACCGTGGATCTGACCGGTGACGTCGTGACCGAGACCACCTCCCGCGGCAAGCACTTGCTGACCCGCACCCAGAACGGCTTCACCGTTCATACCCACCTGCGGATGGACGGCACCTGGCGGGTGCGGCCCGCAGCCGAGCGGATGCGGGACAGCCACCAGATCAGGCTGGTGCTCGCGAATGACGACTGGCAGGCGATCGGCTACCAGCTCGGCGTCGTCGAACTGATCCGCACCAGCGAAGAATCGCAGGTCACTGGCCACCTGGGCCCGGACCTTCTCGGTGACGACTGGGACCGCGCCGCGGCAGTGCGGCGGCTGAGCGCCGAACCTGACCGCCCAATCGGCGATGCGCTCCTCGACCAGCGCAACCTGGCCGGCATCGGCAATGTGTATAAGGCCGAAGTGCTGTTCCTGCGCGGCGTCAATCCATGGCGGCCCACGGGTGCCGTGCCGGATCTTGACGCGCTGGTCGGCCTGGCCAGACGGCTGCTCGACGCGAACAAAGAGCGGCACGGTCACATAACGACCGGGAACTGGCATCGGGGCGAGGAGCACTGGGTGTACGGTCGGCGCGGCCGGCCGTGCCGCCGCTGTGGCACTCCCATCCGCTTCGAAGGACAGCAGGACCGCGTCACCTACTGGTGCCCGGCCTGCCAGCCCGGCTGAGAGCGCCCCGGGATGACACGCTGGGCGACTGCGCCATGACATGCCATCGACCCGTCCCCATCTAGACGCCTGCCCTGCCCTGCAGGGCTCCCGGGACCGGGAAGGGCATCCGGTTCTCGCATCTCCGATCGTCGCTATTAGCGCGTTTTGGCAGTTCAGAGGCCTATTGGCCGATTAAACAAGGCTGCAAACACGTAATATCGCTATCTCTTAAGTGTCACGTGATGGTTTAGATATCCATCCGTGATACCTGCGATACCTGACGCGAAAGTAGATAGTAGCGACACAAATGTCCATTACGATGTTCCATAACATGGGATCTTTGCCGGATTTCCCGGATTTTCGTGACACGATGCCGCAAGCTGATTTAGCGCGGGTCGGACCGATCGCACCTTGGTAGCAACCATGAAGAAGTCCGCACCATCCGCGCACGAGGCCTATGTCCTCGATCAGACCCCCGGAAACCGTGAGGAGCAGGAGCATGCAAGTACGACATAAGGTAGGCACCATCGCCGGAACGATGGCAATATCCCTGGCGTTTTTCTCAGGAACGGCTAGCGCTCACACTGAGTCGTTCAACCAGCGGACAGCCTCCTACGTTAAGACGTTCGTGGGGACGGTTCCCTACGCCTACGGCGGAAGTTCTCCCAGCTCAGGCTTTGACTGTAGCGGTCTTACCCGGTACGTTTACGGTCACTACGGCCGGTCTATCCCGCGGACAGCCGAAGCGCAGTTCCAGCATTTCCGCCGCGAGAGCAAGAGGGCGGCATGGGGCGGGGACCTCATTTTTTTCCATGAGGATTCGGACCCGAACAGCCCCGTCTATCATGTCGCCGTTTACGAAGGCGGCAATCAAATGGTCTCGGCGACCACCCCGGCCGGCGGGATCAGATGGCAGAAAATCTGGTCTCCCGATGTGACTTTCGGCACGATTACTCACTAACCCCCGGCCATAAGAGTGTCCCCGCCGTGAACCCGCGGGGCGCTCCGGCTACACCGCCACGAGGCGCCTCCAGGGGCGGCGCCTGAGGATCGGCCCGCTGGGCCGCCGGCCAGTGGGGGCGAGGCAGAAACTGCCGCTGGCGGCGCGGTTGCAACATGCAGGTATTTACCTGCATAATGGCCGGGTGGGCGACGACGATGCCGTGTTCAGGGCTCTGGCCGATCCGACGCGGAGGGTCCTGCTTGACCGCCTCCGCGAACGCAACGGCCAGACCCTGGGAGAACTGTGCGGACCGCTTGAAATGGCGCGACAGTCGGCGACCCAGCATCTAGGCGTGCTGCAGGCCGCGAACCTCATCTCTACCGTTCGCCGGGGCCGGGAGAAGCTTCACTACCTCAATCCCGTTCCGCTGTGGACCATCCAGGAACGCTGGATCGACAAGTTCGAGCAGCCTCGCCTACGCGCGCTGAGCACCGTCAAGCAACGAGCAGAGGAGGGCATGATGGCCGAGCGGCCGAGCTACGTTTATATCACTTACATTGAGAGCTCACCGGAGCGGGTGTGGGATGCACTGACCGACCCGCAGCTGACCGCCGAGTACTGGGGCCACGGCAACGTCTCAGACTGGCACGTCGGCTCCCGCTGGGAACACCGGCGTGTCGACGGCTCGGGTATCGCTGACGTCATCGGCACCGTGCTGGAGTCGGCGCCGCCCCGCAGGCTCACGATGACCTTCGACGCCCCAGGCAACACCCCAGGCGACACTCCGGCCGGGGGATCATCGAGGGTTACCTTCGACATTGAGCCGTACCACGAGATCGTCCGCCT
>JBEKKH010000710.1:0-4135 GCA_050010815.1 Streptosporangiaceae bacterium
AGCCAGATCAGCGAGCAGGTCATCCGGTACGCGATGGGTGTCGACCGCCGCGACTGGGCCATGTTCGCCGGCTGCTTCACCGATCCCGTCTATGCCGACTTCTCCAGCGGCGGTATCCCCGCCGCTACCGTCCCGCGTGCGGAACTGGTCGCGCAGGTGTCCACCGTCCTGAACGGGTTCACCGTCACCCAGCACATCAGCCCCAATCATGTCATCGAGTTCGACGCTAGCGATCCCGACCGGGCCATCTGCCACTCCTACATGTACGCCCAGCACCTGCGGCGTGGATCAGGCAGCGGCGAGTTCTACCTGCTCCGCGGCTCCTACACCAACCATATGCTCCGGACCCCGCAGGGCTGGCGCATCGAGCGCATCATCCAGCACCGCAGCTGGGAATGCGGGAACACCAGCGCCGTCACCGAAGCCATCGCTTTACGTGTTGCTCGATGAGATGTCCCGCAGCAAGCCGCAAAACTCGAACAGCCACCTTACCTGCAGCTTCTCGATCCCTGACGTCCCGTCCGCCGCACCCGTCCCGGCGGTGCCGCCACGGCCCCGTTTCCCGCCCCGGCCAGCGAGTCTTCCGCCACAATCCTTCCCCTCGCCCGCCTCGCTCTAGGCGCGCACGTACTTCTCCGTCACGTCAGTACCAGGCGCGCAGCGCGCTCGGCGGATACCAGCGGCTTACCGCCGCCGCGGAGATGCTGGCATCTCGGCCCCGACCACGACCACGCAGGCCGGGTTCAAAACGCCCCCGCCACAGAACCCCACGGTGCTAGTCGCACTCCGCGGCCGATGAGCGGACGCGCGGGGGTTGCCTTGGTCGGAGCTTCCCCTCGCCTCGGGTCTCAAGAAACCTTGCTGCGGGTGCTTGACCTTAAGCCGGCCGGGTCCAGTGCCGCGTAATCCTCGCCAGGTCATGTCGATCTGGCGCTCGAAAGTGACGTAGCCGGCCGAGGCGAAGGCCGCCGCCATCGGTGCGTTACCGACGTCGGTGGCGGCCCGGATCCGCGGGACGTTCTGCGCTGCGAGCAGCCTCGTGCCCGCGGCAAGCACGTCGTGAATGTAGCCATGGCCGCGATGCGCCGGCACCACTGCGAGGTAGGCGATGACCGGGTTGTAACCGTTGTGCGCTGGGATCACGAACCCGGCTGGTTCTCCATCCGGCAGCGTCGCGATCCGCCACCACTCGTGCGGGCTGGCATAGCGCTCGAGTTCGTTGCGGTACTGCTCCTGTGCGGCCTGACGGGGGGTCATGTGGGTCAGGTCATCGCGACTGTGCGCGTCCAGAGTGCCGTCCAGCACGAGCGTCATGAGCTCGATGAGCTCACCTGGGTTGCGAACCGGCCGGAAGGTGAGTCGCCCGCTGAGTCCGGCAACGGGCGTACCGGGTCGCCATTCCAGGCGTAGCCGTTCGACGAACAGCTTTGCTCCGACACGTTCGAGTGCCCCCATCCGGTCCTCGACCGCCTGTCGGCTGTCCCGGCGGTCGCGCCAATCCGCGGGGAGGAACCGGCAGTACTCCGCGGGTGTGGCGTGAGCGGGGACCACTGCGGGCAGCGCGGTCTTCAGCAACCGCACGCCATCGCCGGCGTCGCCGCCGAAATCGAAGATGTCCATCAGGAGCGGGTACTGATCCCCCGCTCGCGACCACCATCCCGCCCGGGCCACCACGCGGTCACCACGCAGGGCGAGCCATAGCCATTCCGGGTGGCGGCGGCCGGCCGCCAGGTCGCCACCGACCTCATCGTTGAGGACGTACGGCCAACTGTTGAACAGGTCCAGCTCATCAGGCCCGGTGATCGAGCGCAGGGTCAGGTCATGCTGATGCAGAATCAAGGCGTTCTCCCTCTGGGGGCGCCCTGTCGTCCTGGGATCAGCTCAGCTGATTACCCCGGGAGGACACGAGCGCAGCGTGCATGGCGTGCATGGCTCAGCCCTCCTTCCGCAAAGCTCCGGATACCCTAGCCACTCAGTTCTATTCGGTACGTTCCTTGACCCGCAACCCATTAAACGGGCCCAACGGGGCCGTGCCCGGGAGAGGAAGATGGCGGCATGGAACGCTTTATTAACGCGGCGTTCAGCTTCGAGGTCACCGATACCCCCGCAGCATGCAGGGAGGGGCGCAAAGGCGTCGCCATCCTCCTGCACGGCTTTCCGCAGGACCGCCGCTGCTGGGACCGGGTGACATCCGCGCTCGCCGGGGACGGCTACCGGGTGCTCGCGCCGGACCTGCGCGGCTACTCCCCTGGGGCCCGGCCGTCCGCCCGGGCCGCGTACCGGAACTCCCAGCTTGCTGCGGACGTGCTCGCCCTGGCCGACGCGGCTGGCGCGGAACGGTTCCACCTGGCCGGGCACGACTGGGGCGCTGCCCTGGCCTGGTACGTGGTCGGCCGCCATCCGGGGCGGGTGACCTCGCTGGCCGCGTTGTCGGTTCCGCACCCGCAGGCGTTCGTCCGGGCCCTGGTCACCGGCGACCAGGCGGCCCGCTCGTGGTACATGGCCGCCTGCCAGCTGCCCTGGCTGCCCGAGCGCGTGCTCGGCCGCCGTGGCGGCCAGGCCTTCCGCGACACCCTGGTGCGCACCGGGCTCGATCCGGCCAGCGCGGACCGCTACGCCGGGCGGGCCCGGGACCCGGCCGTGCTGCGCGGTCCGCTCAACTGGTACCGGGCCATGCCGTTCAGCCTGCGCGAGCCGGCCGGCCCGGTGCGGGTGCCGACGATGTTCGCCTGGGGTAACCGCGATCGGTTCGTCTCGCGGGCCGCGGCCGAGCTGTGCGGCCGCTACGTCACCGGGCCCTATCGCTTCACCGAACTCGACGGCGCCTCGCACTGGCTGCCCGAGCAAGCCGCGGACAAGGTGGCGGCGCTGCTGGCGGATCACTTCGCGGCGACGCCCTGACAGCTGGGTATGCCGGAGGAATCCGAGCAGGAATTCCGGAAACCGACGGCGTGGTCGTCAGGCATCCTCTTCCCGCTCCTTTCCCGCTCCGCGTATCGTCCGCTTTGCATTCGTGGCTAAAGCCGGGGATCGCGCGCCCGCCGGTCAGCAACCAACCGCAACCAACCGCAACCTGCCGCGGCAGCGAATCAAGCACGCCCGCTGAACAGCCGATAAGAATCCGGCGATGGCTTTGGGCCGACGTTGCGAGAGCAGGTAAACCAGGCCCCCGAAGGGGCTGATGCACACGACGGCGACTGCCCAGGCCAGCTTGGGCAGGAAACGGACGCGATCGGCTGCCGCGAGGTGTACCAGGCAGAACAGGTCGAAGGCAACCAGGAGCAGGACGCCGAGCAAGATCGCAATCAGCACGACCGAGGCCGCAAGTCCCTCCATACCTCGAACATTACCTGAGCTGGCCGGCACCTGGCCAGGCATGCCGGCCGCCCGCCAGGAACGCCGGCCGCCGGCCAGGAACGCCGGAGCAGGCGACGGGTCGGCGGACGGAACGCACCGTGGGCCCTTCCGCAGACTGTCCAGTCAGCCTTCCTGACCGGGTTCGCCGGGGATCGGGATGCAAGGAACGTCAGTGGCGGCTCATGCGCGGGACTCACGGATGGTCCTGAACCAGCATGCGGGTCAGCACGATGAACAGGGCCGCCACGACGACCGCGAATACGCACGGCAGCCACATAGCCCATGCCGGTTGTAGCCAGCCGGACCGGCCCGCGGAAATGCCCTTCACCCTCCTATGCTCCCGCATCCCGCAGCCCCTGGTGCCAGCCGGGACAAAGGGCTGGCACCAGCCATGCTGATCAGGTGGTGGCGTGGACGGCTTCGAGGATGACCTTGGTCACGGCGCCGGGATCGGCAATCATCGACAAATGGGGCGCGTCGATCTCGGTGATATGCGCGTGAGCCGCCTTCATCATCGTGAGCTGCTCGGCGGGCGGAATCGCGTGATCCGCAGTACCGATCACCGCCCAGGAGGGGATGGTCTTCCAGGCAGGCACGCCGCTCGGCTCGGTAAACGCGGCGGTGGTCAGCGGCCGCTGGGTCGCGGCGAGGGCCCCGGCCTCGCTGGCCGGCAATCCGTTCGCCAGGCAGGAACCGAAGACACCCGGCTTCAGGTAGGCGTCTTCGACGCCGGCCGGGGCACCGGGGTAAGGCACCAGGATCAGGTTCGCCGAGCCCA
>JBEKKH010000711.1:0-4127 GCA_050010815.1 Streptosporangiaceae bacterium
CCGCGGTCACGGCGGTGCTTTTTCTGGTCTTCCTTGACCGGGATCACGGCCTTGATGGCGTGGCGCCGCAGCCAGGCGCGGTTGGCGCGGGAGGAGTATGCCTTATCTGCCATCGCGCGGCCGGGCCGGCGGCGTGGCCTGCCCAGGCCGCGGCGTTGGATGCGGATCGCCTCCATCAAGGGAGCGAAGTACGGCGAGTCGCCGTTTTCCTGTACCGGCCTCTATCCGGGCGCGATCGGTTCCGGGAGGCATTTGGTGGCAATTAAGACGCCCACTGGCGGCCGTCCGGCCACAGCCGCTGTGATGGCCAGAGATTCCCGCGGCCACACCCATTGTGCCGCGTATTCGTACTACCGGCCAATGATGGGCGCCGGACGTCCCGGTCTTCCGGGCGGCACAGGGCCTCGCCCGAGTGCTGCGGATATCTGCTGGTCGTACCGAGCTTTGATTCCGAGGCACCCATCTCACGCAACCGCCCCGGCTGGTCGGGGGCACAAGGACCGGGGACGCGATGACCAAAGCCCCTGCCGCGCCGCCGCACACCGGGCACATGGTGAAGGCTAGACATTCCCTGGAGGCGACATGAAGGCCGCAGCTGTACGAGAGTTCGGGCAGCCGCTGGTGATCGAGGACCGGCCCATTCCGCTGGCTGGGCACCGGCAGGTCACCGGCCGGATGGAGACTTCCGGCCTGTGCCACACCGACATTCACGCCGCCGACGGCGACTGGCCCGTCAAGCCGACCCCGCGGTTCGTGCCCGGCCACGAGGGCGCCGGCCTGGTGCACGCGATGGAAGGACCGATGGATGATCGCCATAACCGGCGGTCGGCCGCGCGGCAGGATCTGGACCTGCTGGTAGGCGACTTGAGTGCAGTCTGCGGGCAGCTTGAGGAAGTCGCGACCATGTGGCGGCGGCAGTGTCACGCGAGGAATTCCTGGCTCGACATGCCGCACGCCTTCCCGCAGGGACTGCGGAGCGAGGCTGGCCAGCTGGCTGGTACGCTGCGGGCGCTCGTGGAAGCAGGCCCGGACCCGGACCTTGCGTTCTCCGCGGTCACGCAGTTGTCCGCTCTCGACGCCGGTCTAGCCGCGGCAGTCGCCGGAGCCAGCCGCGGCCTGGCGGCAGCGGTTGTAACCGAGGACGCCTGCGGGAGCACACAGCCCAGGGCGGCGGACGTCCGCGCGACTATGAGCCGGGTTCGGACACGGCAGCGAAGCCTGATCGCGCACCTGGTCAAAGGCCACGAAAGGACCGCTGAGGGTGCCGCTTAGCCGCTCGGCAGCTCCCCGCCCTGGCCGGCCGCGCTCCAGTCGCAGCCAAGGTGCCAGCGGTGGCAGGTCTGGGCGATACGAATCCGCAAATGGTCGATGGTCGTTTCGGCCGCACGCGAGCGGCGGGGCGTCAGACAGCTTGCGATCGCCGGCCGGACCCGCAGGTGGTCGGCCGGCGATCGCAAGGCCTGCTTGGTACGGCTTATGCCGCGTTCTACCGCCTCGACGAGGTAACGACCACCCGGGCATCGTCGCCGAGGTCGTACTCCCGGAACTCGGGCCGGGCTAGCTGCTTCCTCCGGCGGCCGCCATGCTGGCAGGCGCGCTGGTCCTGCGCGGCGATGACGGCAGTGATGACCTGAACGTCCGGGCGGTCCTGCTCGACACGGCCGCCGATGCGGCCGCTGCCGCCGGGACCGCGGTCAGCGGCGCGGTCATCCTCGCCGCCCCCCGCCAGGTGTTACCCCGGCTGTAAACCCGGGGGCCCCAGAATGCGTGCGTCCCGCGTCCCGGACAGACCGCAGGCCCCGGCCCCAGGGGAAGGGCCAGGGGCCTGCAACCGGGGGAGGGGTTCCGGCCCCTCTCTGCCCGCGGCTTCTGCTCCACGGCGGTACGAAGCGGGAGCTGCGGGCTGGGGGTCATACCGCCCGAACGCGCTTAACTACGGCTAGTCCAAGACACCGCAGATCAGATGTTGTGCCGCTGTCTTGGCGGCCATCAGGGCCACCACCTCCTAAAGGGGTCACGGCCACCGGGCCGCCAGCGGCCCGCACCGTGGTTGTCGGTGCCGGGGCGCTGGCGGGTACGTGGATAGGGTTCAGCCTTCGGGCTGGTGTTCGGGCCTGCCGGCTCGTCGTGGTCGGCGGAGGCGAGGTGGCGACCGGTGTGGTCCCACCACTGGGAAAGCAGAGTGGTCAGGGCGGATACCGCGCGTTGACGTCGCTGCCCATCCAACGCTACGGCGATGGGCGGCAGGATGACAATGGGCGGTGACTTGCGAGGCTTCCGCGCTGATTCGCTGTCTGCGGGCGGGACACGGCTCCAACTACGGATACTAGACCGCGAGCAGGGCTTTGCTGCGGAGGGTCCCGGCCTCCAGCTGCGCGTGGACGTCCGCGGCGTCCGCGAGCGGTCTGGCGGTTCGGTCGCGCAGTATCAGGTTGCCGGCGGCCAGTTGTTTCATCGCTTCGGTCAGCGCTGCCGGGATCGGTCCGGAGATGGTGGCGCCGAGCTGCTCGGCACTCGGATTGGTGAGCGTGATGACGCGTTGGGGACCGCCGGCAAGTTCAGCCGCTGTTTCCATGTCGCTGGCGCGCTGCATCCATCACCGCGTCGACTCGTCCGACGGCCGCGCGCACTGCGTCGGCCAGGTGCTCGCCGTACTCGACTGGGATCGCGCCGAGGTTCTCGGCGACAGCGAAGTTATCGGGTCGGACCGCAGCGACGACCCGGACGCCGCGCGCGACAGCGAGCTGGGTGGCGATGGTGCCAACTGAACCTGTGCCGCCAAGCATCAGCAGGGTCTCTCCCGGTGCTACTTGCAGCAGATTTAGCACACGCACCGCGGCTTCACCAGAAGCCGGCAATGCCGCGGCGGCGTCCCAGTCGACCGATGGCGGCTTGCGCACCCAGTAGTCGGCCAGCACGAGTTCGGCCTAGCCACCGAGGCCGGGCAGGAAGACCGCGACCTCGTCACCGGTCGAGACATCGGTGACCGCGCTTCCGACGGCATCCACCACCCCTGCGGCCTCGAAGCCGAGCACCGCGCCCTCAGACGCAGGGAAGACATTGCGCAGGCGCCCGGATCTGATCGCCAGATCCGTGGGCCCGACACCGGCGAAGCGAATGGCTAGGCGGATTTGGTTTGGGCTTGGGTCGCCGACCTTGATGTCGCCGAACTTGAGTACCCCTGGGGGTCCGAAATCGGTGAGCAGAACTGCTTTTGACATGAGGTTTTCCTTCTGGAAGGTCGTGCCGGAACTGCGTAGGAGCGGTGCCTTCCTTGTCATCCCGCGTCCGCGGTTACTGCTGTTCTTCGCCGCCGTCGGCGAAGAGTTCGCTGCCGGTGACGAAGCTGCTCTGGTCGGAGGCGAGGAACAGGACGGCGTTGGCGATCTCGTTGGGCCGGGCGACTCGTCCCAACGGCAGTCCGCTACCCAGTTGAGCGATGAGTCCGTCGGCCTTGGCTGTGTCGCCGGCCAGGCCGCGCAAGCCGGTCGTCTCAGTCGGGCCGGGCACGATCACGTTGACCCGTATGTTCCGGCCGGCTAGCTCCACCGCCCACGTCCGTCCGAACGACCGGATAGCGGCCTTAGTCGCGGCGTAGACGCCGAAGGCGGGAGTGCCGCTGGTGGCGGCAGTCGACCCGGACAGGATGACCGAGGCGCCCTCGTTCAGCACTGGTAGAGCCTTTTGCACGGTAAACACCGTGCCCCGGACATTGATGGCGAAGGTCTGGTCGAAGTGCGCGGCGTCCAGGTCCTCGAGCGTCGCGAACGACCCACCACCGGCATTGGCGAACAGGACGTCCAGGCCGCGACCGCGTTGAGCGATCTCCGCATAGATCGCATCGAGATCGTCCAGGTCGGACACGTCGCCTCGGACCCCGGCCACGCCGTGACCGATCGACGTGACCGCCTGATCGAGCTCGGCTTGGCGGCGGCCGGTGATAAATACGTGGGCGCCCTCTTCGGCGAAGCGCTAGGCCGTCGCGAGCCCGATCCCGGACGTGCCGCCGGTCACCAGGGCTGTCTTGCCTTCAAGGTGATTCATCGTTGTCCTCCGCTCGCAGATTACGTGACATGTCACGTATAAGCTAGGGGGTGGATCGCGATATTCCGGCGCCGGGGGTTGAG
>JBEKKH010000712.1:0-4119 GCA_050010815.1 Streptosporangiaceae bacterium
CTGGAGCGGCGCAAGGTCAGGGCCCTGTCCGGCGGCCAGAAGCGGCGCCTGGACCTGGCCCTCGGCCTGATCGGCGGCCCGGAGCTGCTGTACCTGGACGAGCCGACCACCGGATTCGACCCGGCCGCCCGCCGCGGCGCCTGGGACCTGGTCCGGCAGCTGCGCACGGCCGGCACCACGATCCTGCTGACCACGCACGACATGGCCGAGGCGCAGGCGCTCGCCGACCGGGTGGTGCTGCTCAGCCACGGTGCGGTGGTGGCCGAGGGGCCACCGGCCGGCCTGGGCGGGCGGGACGCAGAGCACGCGCGCATCACCTTCACGCTGCCGCCCGGTGTGACGCTCGCCGAGCTGCCGGTACCAGGCACGTGGAACGAAGGATCGGTGGTCATCGAAACCGCCCAGTCGACGGCGGAACTGCACCGGCTGACCAGCTGGGCCGTGCGGCATGACCTGAGGCTGTCCGGCCTCACCGTGGACCGGCCCAGCCTTGAGGACGTCTATCTGCGGCTGACCCGCGAGGCCACGCCGTCCGTCGCAGCACAGGGGAGCCTCCGATGACCGCCGTCCTGGCCGGCCGCGCGCCGCGCCGCCACAACAACCTGGCCCTGGTGATCCACCAGGTCAAGTACGAGCAGCTGTCGTTCTGGCGCAACCCGCAAAGCGCCGTCTTCACGTTCGTGTTCCCGGTCGTGTTCGTGACCATCATGGGCGCCCTGTTCGGCGGGGTCGGGAAGAGCAGCTACTTCGGCGGGCTCTCGGCGCTGCAGTACTACGTGCCGACGATCGCCGCCATGTGCGTGCTCGGCTCGTGTTACGGGCAGCTCGCGGTCGGGCTCGCGGCCCGGCGGCAGAACGGGATCCTCAAGCGGGTCCGGGCCACCCCGCTGCCGGCGTGGGGCTACTTCACCGGGCTGCTGGCTCACTGCGTCCTGGTGAGCCTGGCCGACATCGTGCTGATCGTCGGGGTGGGGCGGCTGTACGGGGTGCCGTTCCCGTCGCAGTGGCCGGCGATCGCGCTGACGCTGGTGCTCGGCGCCGCCAGCTTCTGCGCGATCGGGGTCGCGGTGGCCTCAGTGATCTCCAACGCCGAGGCCGCCCCGGCCGTCGCGCAACTGGTGCTGTTCCCGCTGCTGTTCCTGTCCGGTACCTACATGCCGATCTCTTCCCAGCTGCTCAACCGGGTCACCGGCTGGCTACCGGTCCGGCCATTCAACGAGGCGCTGACCGGGCCCCTGTCCCGGCACACGGGCGCCGACTGGCGGCACCTGGCCGTCCTGGCGGCCTGGGGCGTGATCGGCGCGACCGTGGCGGTCCGCCGGTTCCGCTGGGAACCAAGACCAGAGTGAACCGGGCCCGCCCGAGCCAGGCCCGAGCCGCCCGCAGCGACGGTGGCCCGGGCCTGCGGGCTGGCTGGCCGAACGGCCGAGTCCGGACCAGCAGCCCCGGACTCAAACCGGACCACTCAGTTTGCTCGCCCGCGCCCCTGGCCGCTAAAGGCCGTGGACCAGGGGAAACCGCCATGACGGAAACCCAGTTGAGGTAAGACATGAAGGGCACCGTCGTCTCATCGGCCCGGTCAGGACCTGCCCGGCCCGCGGCGAGACGGGCGACGAGACCCGGGCGGCCCCGCGCCGGTGCCCGGCCGGCGCGAGCCGGCTCGTCCCGCCCCGGCCAGCCCCGGGCCGCCCTCCGGCGCGCTGGTCCGGAACCGGCCTGGGGTTTGGGTGTGGGTGCGGCACCGTGCACTAAAGAATGTGCACGGTGCCGCACCCATACCCATCCGGCCGGGCACGCAGGTGACGGGAACCGAGCCACACCGGAGGTCCATCGTCGTTGCCCCAGCAACATCTATGGTCCTTCGTTGTGGGTCAGATTTAGGGTTCTGCCCCGGCGAAGCCGGCGCTCGATGATCATTTCGACGTTCTGACGCGTCCGGCGCCCGTCATCCTCTCACAGACGAGCTGCGCATCCTCGAGAAGGCCGGACTCCCGGATCGTGCTGCCGAGATCATCCGCACCCCCATGGCCATCGGACGCGACCGGACCTGCATGCTCAGCTACCTACTGCTATGAGACCAGGCTCACAAACGACTTTGCCGATCCCTTGCGATAGACCAGGTTTAAAACATTTATACGTCTGAGTTTACCGGCTCCATCCAGCGGTCAATCACGCCCTTCTATACAGCGTCACGCTCCTCTATCCGGCATTGAGCGTGGACTTGACGAACGGCCGATCCTAGCAATAATGAGATAAAGCGCCTCGATCCACTGAGGTCATTACTGCCCGGCCTTACAGGAGGGAGTCATCGTGAATGCGTTGCTAAGCCTGGAACCACGTGTCGCCGGCGAGGATGTGGTAGAGCCCGCGATCGAAATGCCCCTGAACGCTCATAACTACCGCTGCGGAGCTCACGCAACCCATACGTTCAAATGCTTTGACGATACCTGCCTGTGATCGTAATTTCCTGAATGCGTTACGTGCGTATCGGGCCTGGGGTGCGGGCGATCCCGTAGACATCCTGCAGGATAGTCAGGGCAACGTACCCTCGGGCTCGATACGGCGAAGAGGTCGCTTACCAGGGCGGGGTAGTCCACGGGAGGCTGTCTGATTCGCCCCGGTTGGCGAGCCGCCGGAAGAGTGGTAGCAGGCCGGCCAGGCCGTAGGCCCAGCCGGCGCTACTGTCGTCGGCGCTGGGGGTGAAGACGGGATGGCTCGGGGTGCCGGCGCTGCGCAGCAGGATCTGGGTACCGGCGCGTTCGGCGGCGTGCCAGTAGCGTTCGTCTTGGCCGGTGATAGCCAGGTCGAGGAGGAAAGTGCCGACCCCGGCAGCGCCGCAGCATCGCCCCGCAACGCCGAGCCGTGGCAGGTAGGCGATGCAGGCATCGGCTGCCTGCCACGCCAGGTGAGTCAGAGCGGTGTCGGCCAAGACGGCGCCGGCCAGCGCCAAGACCGGCCCGATGCCGGCCAGGCCCTGGCACCAGGACACCGCCATGGGAGCCGCTGTCAGCTGCGTGGTCCGCTGGATCAGGGGCTGCGTGCGTTCGGCGAGCTGGCTGGCCCGCTCCGCGGCGGCGGCCAGGACATTCTCGTCGCCGGTCCGGGCGGCCAGAGCGAGCAGGAACTCGGTCACCCCGGCCAGGCCGTGCGCCCGTCCCGCGGCCGGATCCACGCCCGCCACGAGCCTAGAGCCCTCGCCAACCGGGGTGGCAGACGTGGTTCCGGACAGGATGCCGTGACCGCAGCGCACGGCCGACGCCAGCTGGGCCGGCTCGCCGGAGCGGCTAAGCCAGAGCTGCCCCAGGCCCACGCCCGCAGCGCCGACCATGAGGTCGTCGCCGTCTGGTTGCCAGTCTGGCCCCGGCGCGGACGCGGCCGGGGCCAGACTGGCAACCCCGCTGGTAGCGGCCTGCCGCAGGAAGATCTCCACCCCGGTGGTGCCGATGATCAGGCCGGGTGCCAGCTTCGCCCGCTCCGCGGCCTGGGCGCTGAATGCGGCCAGGCTCGGCAGCAGGTACACGGCCCGGCTGTCGCTCATGTGATGCAACAGCTCCAGCCCGATCCCGGCGCTGCCTTGGTAGATGCTGGCGTCGTGCGCGGCGCGCTGGCCGGGCGGGGTATCTAGCAGCTGCTCAGCCTGCCTGAGCAGATCATCCAGCAGGCTGTCCGCCACTTCGGCGGCGACGTCCGCAGTGAGCACCGGGACCGTAGGCAGTGACCCGACGGGTGCCGGCCGACGGCCTGACTCGCCCGAGACCAGGTACCCAAACGCGTCGGCCGCGGCTTGTTCGCCGCTGCCGATCAGATCGGCGGCCATCCGGATGATCACGGGGGGCGAGGCGCCGTAAACGGCTGTTATCGCCTGCAGCGCCCGGTGCCGCGGCAGTGCCGGGTCATCCCGGGCGCTGACCGGATCCAGGGTCGTGGCCGCGAACAGCAGGGTCATGCCCAGCGCGAAGTAGTCATCGGCGACTTCCGGCGGCGCGCCGCGCCGCTGCCGGGCGGGTGCGTAGCCGGGGGTGGCGCCGTCCAGATGCAGCCCGTCGTAGGCGGCGATGCCGAAGTCGATGATGCTGGGCTCGCCAGTCTCGCTGATCACCACGTTCTTCGGCGACAGGT
>JBEKKH010000713.1:0-4113 GCA_050010815.1 Streptosporangiaceae bacterium
CCGAACGCGATGTACAGCTCCGGGTTGACGGACACTCCGGTGGTGCCGATCTGCCGGTCGTAGCTCATCCAGCCTGCGTCGGTCACCACCCTGGTGGCGCCCGCACTTGCCCCGAGCGCGGCTCCGACGTCAGCCAGCAGCCGCATCACGGCCGTCCCGTCAGCGCCAGCCGGCACCAGGCCGGCGCCGCCGCCCACGATCCGGCGAGCTTCGGCCAGGTCCACCACTCCGGGTTCGGGTTGCAGCACCTCGACGCTCTCGGCATCACGGCAGGTCTGCTGAGCAGCCAGCGAGAGCACGCTCACCTGTGCCGGCTTCGTCCCGTTGACCGACTCAAGCTGGCCGCGGAAGCCCGGCCGCAGCGTTACCAGCACCGGCCCGTCCACCCCTACCCGCACCGACAGCCGATCGTCGAGCCTGGTCACCTCCACCTCGCCCGGCGCGCACCGGACGGCGCCTGCCAGCAGCGGCCGTCCCAGGATCGCGGCCAGCCTCGGCGCGAGATCACGGCCGTCCGGCGAGGCCGGCAGCAGGATCATTTCCACGCCCGCCAGCGCCTGCGCCAGCGTACTGGCCAGCGCGGCGGGAGCGACCGAGGACACCTCGAGCAGCCACATCCGGCTGGCGGCGTCCAGCCCGTCAGCCGCCTTACCGGTCCCCGATCCCGCGACCAGCGCCGCGCCACCCGCCTCGGCCACTGTCTCGGCTGCGCCCGCAGGCAACTGACCGCCGCGGACCACTATGACGGCTAGGACCTTCACGTCGGCTGGAATGGTCTCGGCTGGAATGGTCATAGCGCCACCGCCACCCGGTGTGCCTCGATTACGGCCGCGTGCGCCCGGCGCGGCGTGACGCAGTCGCCGACGCGATGCACCTCGAACGGCGCGCCTTGCAGCTCCTGCCACAGCTCGTCCTCGGGTGCCTGATGAACCGCGCACACCACCCAGTCGCAGTGCCGCTGCGCGGGCTCGCCGGTCGGGTGATGCAGCAGTGAGAGCGTCACCCCGCCGGAACGCCCGTCCGGCTCGCCGTCTTCGGCCGCGCCCATCACCACCAGATCGGTGGCCTGGCGGATTCCCTTGGCGTGCGCCCGCACGTTGAAGGTCTCCATGTCGAGGGTGATGCCGAGATCTTGGCCCACGACCATGCCTGCGGTTATGATCTCCACCTCGCAACCCCGGTCGGCCAGCAGTTCGGCGACACTGGTGGCCTGATGGAAGCCGAGGTCGTCAACCACGACCACCTGCCCGGCCGGCTCAGCGCGGCCTTCGAGCACGTCGCGCACGTCCACCACGCGTGGCAGCCCGGCGGCCCAGTACGGCGGCTGCGGCCGCGCTCCGGTCGCCAGCACCACGGCGTCGGGTGACTCACCAAGCAGCCACTGCGCGGTGGCGGCCATGCCGGTCCTGATCTCCACCCCGTTGCGCTGGCACTCGGCCGCGAGGTTGCGGACCACGTCGAGGAACTCGGCCCGAGATGGCACGGACGCGGCCTCGGCCACCTGCCCGCCGGTGCGCGGCTGCCGTTCGAGCAATGTGACACGATGGCCGCGGTGGGCCGCCGTGGCGGCCGCCTGCAGGCCGCCCGGCCCGCCGCCGACCACGATCACCCGGCGTCCCCGGCGGCTCGGCGGCGGGAGCGGGACAGCCTCCCGGCCGGTGCGAGGATTTTCGATGCAGCCCAGCCACCGGTTCAGGCCCATCCGGCCGACGCATTCCTGGTTGCAGGACAGACAGGTGCGTATCTCGGTGCCATGCCCCGACCGGGCCTTGGCCGCGAAGTCGGGATCGGCGATCTGGCCGCGCACGACGCCCACCAGATCGCAGTGCCCGTCAGCCAGCGCGCGCTCGGCCTGGACCGGGTCCTTGATCCGGCCCACCCCGATAACCGGCAGGCTGACCGCCTGACGCATCGCGTTGGCGATAAACAGGGCGTAGCCGGGCGGGATGCTCATCGACGCCTCGATCATGAACAGCGTCGCGGTGGCCACGCCGATCGAGGTGTTGATGTAGTCGACCTGGCCGGTAGCCTCCATCATCCTGGCCACCTCGACCGCCTCGTCCAGCGTGCTCCCGCCCTCGATCAGCTCGTCGCCGCAGATCCGAACGCCGAGCGCGCGGTCGGGCCCGATCGCCTCGCGCACCGCGTCGACGATTTCCAGGAGGATACGGGCCCGGGCCGCCAGCGAGCCGCCGTATGCATCGGTGCGCTTGTTCGTCGCGGGAGACAAAAACCCCCGCACGATGGAGGAATGCGAGCATTGCAGCTCCACGCCGTCGAAGCCGCCTTCGGCGCAGTGCCCGGCGACGGTGCCGTAGCCGGCCACGATCTCGGCGATCTCGTGCCGCTCCACGGCCTTGGGAACCTCGCGGAACAGCGGGTCCGGCACCGGGCTGGGCGCCCACACGGGCAGCCGGGAGAACATCGACGAGGCCTGCCCGCCGTTGTGGTTGAGCTGTGCGAAGATCGGCACGCCGTACGCGTGTGCCGCCGCGGTCATCTTCTGGTAGCCGGGGATGACCGTACGGTGGAAGCCGTGGATCAGCTTCTCATAGGGCCAGTCGGTGGGATGAGTCGAGTGCTCCTCGGTGATGATCAGGCCGACGCCGCCCGCCGCGCGGGCCGCGTAGTAATCGGCGTGCTGCTGGGTGGGAAGGCCGTCCTCGGCGTAGTTGGTCAGGTGCGCAGAAAACACGATCCGGTTGCTGACCACCACCGGTCCGATCCGCAACGGCGAGAACAGGTACCGGTACCGGCCGCCCCCGCTCATCGGCTGCCGCCCGTCAGGGTCAGGGCCGACAGCTCGGGAAGCTGATCGGCCGCGGAGATCGCCATCGCAGCCCGGCGGGCCTCAAGCACCGCCTCGAGCAGGGTCCGGGGAGCCACGCAGTCGCCGGCCCGCAACGTGCCCGGCCGATGCAGGTACAGGGCCTCATCGGGCAACCGGTGCCCGCAGTGCACGACGAACCCGCAGTCCGCCGTGCGCTGCTCGCCGGTCCAACGGTCCTCGAGTAGCACATGGTCGCGGGCCGCCTCGCGCAGCAGAGCGCGCAGCTCGCGTCGCACGCCCGCCCGCTGCAGCCGCGAGTTGGCCTCAGCGAGGTCGCCGGTGAGGGCCAGCTGAGTGCCGGCGATCTGATCCTGAGTGACGATCGACGTCGGCCGGCCATTCGCGGCCAGCAGCTCGGCCACACCGACGCCTACGGGCCCGCCGATCGGGTCGAACACCACGGCCCGGCCTTCCGGGAGCTGGTCAAGTGCGCCGGAGCTCGCCAGGGCGACCAGGTCGGCAGCCTCCACCACGTGCGCGCCCGGCGCGATGCGGTAATCACGCGGGCCGGGCACGGACCCGGTGGCCAGCAGCACGCGCGTGCCCTGGGCGATGGCGTCGTCCAGCTCGGCCGCGCTGACTTCGTGCCCCAGCGAGACGGTCACGTCCAGCCGGGCCAGCTCCCGGCGCCACCAGTCCACCGCAACGCCCAGCCGATGCCGGCCGTGCACCGCGGCCGCTGTCGTCAGCATCCCGCCCAGGGTCGATCCGCGCTCGGCCAGCCGCACCCGGTGCCCGCGCTCGGCCAGGATCCTGGCCGACTCCATACCCGCCGGCCCGCCGCCGACCACGAGCACCGTGCTCGAGTTCTGGTCCCCGCCGCAGCCATCGACGTCGTCGAGTTCGTGACCGCTGCCGGGCTCGATGACGCAGGTGATGACCGGGTTCCTGTTGTCGCGGACCATGCACGCCTGATTGCACAGCAGGCAGGGGCGGATCCGGTCCGGCCGGCCGGCCCGCAGCCGTGCGACCAGGTCAGGATCGGTGATCTGAGCCCTGGTCATCTCGACCAGGTCAGCAACCCCGTCGGCCAGCGCCCACTGCGCCTGAGCCGGGTCCACCACGCTGCCCTGCAGGACCACCGGAATCGCCCCCCCGCCCACCTCCCCAGCCCCCTTCACTGCCGCCCGGACCTGACGGCAGAGCTCGAGGCCGAAGCCCGGCTCGGAGTGCAGGTCGGGCCGGGTGGCCGGCACCGAGTAGATCGACCCGCGCACCACCACGAGGTAGTCGACCAGCCCGGCCAGCCGGGCGGCCGACTCCGCGGCCAGCTCGGGTGTCAG
>JBEKKH010000714.1:0-4104 GCA_050010815.1 Streptosporangiaceae bacterium
GCTGGGACCAGGCTAGCCAGGCCGAGTCCGGTGACCAGCTCAGCCCGTCTACGGGCCCGTCATCCGACGCCGCCAGCTCGGTGAGCTGACCCGAGGTGACATCAACGACCCGCAGCGCGCCGTCGTCAGCGGCCGCCGCCACCATCGACCCGTCCGGGGCGGCCGCCAGCTCCCGCACGTGACCGAGCAGGCCGCCGGCCACCGATGAGGACTCCGGCTCGCCGGCCACCGTCCCGACGACCCCGACGACCCCGACGACCCCGACGACCCCGATCTGCAGCGCGTCGTCGCCGGAGGCGTCGGTGACCCAGATCGCGCGGCCGGTGTCGCCGAGCACCTGCGGAAGCCGGGCGCGAGCCTGCGGGTCGACGAGCAGCGCGCGGGCCGGGCCGTCCCGGTGCGTCAGCCAGTGCACCGTGCCCCGCACCTCGACCACGCTGGCCTGGCCGGTCCGGTCACAGTTCAGGCTGCCCAGGTGATCCTGAGCCGAGATGAGCTTCGGCGACCGAGCGGCCGCCGGGGAACCGAGGGTCAGCTCCAGGCGGCGCGGCGCGGGGGCGTCCGGGCCATCCAGGATCCAGATGTCGCCGGCCACGTGGTAGACGATCCGCTGCCCGTCGGTGGACGGATTCCTGGCGTACATACCGTCGTGATCGGTGTGACGGCTGATGTCGGTACCGTCCAGCGCGCAGGAATAGATATTGCCGGTGCCCTCATGATCGGACAGGAAGAACAGCCGCCCGCCGATCAGCAGCGGGGCGCTGAGCTGTCCGTCGAGGTCGGCCAGGACCCTGGTGAACAGGGGATCCTGCTCGCTGGCGGTCCACAGCCTGCCGCGGGTGCCGCCGCGGTAACGCTTCCAGTAGGCCGGCTCGCTGCTCATCCGGCCGGTAAGCAAGGCGGTCTCCCCCCCAAAAGGCAGCACATCGGCCAGGGCCAGGTCGGCAACCGGGCCGAACGGCAGACGCCGCGGTGGCGCGCCTTCGACCGGGACCGCGTACGCCCAGGTGAGATAGTTCTCGGGCTGGCCGGTGGCACTGACCGCGAGGACCTCACCGTGCCGCGTCCAGCCGGTCACCCTGGTCTTGCTGTCGCTCCAGTAGGTGAGCCTGCGGGTGGCGCTTCCCTCGGGGTCGGTCAGGTACACCTCGGGGTTGCCGTCTCGCGAGCTGGTCCAGGCGATGGCGGACCCGTCGCGGGAGAAGCGCGGATAGCTCACCTGAGCACTGTCGGCGGATAGCTTCCAGGCGCGGCCGCCGTCGGCGGGGGCGAGCCAGATGTCGTCTTCGGCTACGAAAACAACTTGATCACCGTGAATGTGCGGGAATCGCAAATATCCAGATGAAGTCACGCCGTTCATCCTACGGTCTAGAGCCAGCCCCGTTCGGAGGCTATCCGGAGGGCCTCGGCCCGGTTGCGGGCACCGGTCTTCTGAATGCACGCGGACAGGTAATTGCGCACCGTTCCCTCGGACAGGTAAAGCTGGGCGGCTATCTCCGCGATCGTCGCGCCGTCCGCGGATGCCGTGATCACGTCACGCTCGCGGGGGGTGAGCGGGTTCAGGCCGTCGGCCAGCGCGGCCGCGGCCAGGTCAGGGTCGATGACCTTCTCCCCGGCCAGCACACGCCGGATGGTCTGCGCGAGCTTGTCCGCCGGGGAGTCCTTGACCAGGAAGGCTGACACGCCGGATTCCATCGCGCGGCGCAGGAATCCCGGACGCCCGAACGTCGTCAGGATCACGACCTTGGTGTGCGGGATGCATCGTTTTAGTTCGGCCGCGGCGGCCAGCCCGTCTATCCCCGGCATCTCGATGTCCAGCACCGCCACGTCCGGGCTGGTGTCCCTGGCCGCCCGCAGCACCTCATCACCGCGACCGACCTGAGCCACCACCTCCATGTCGGCCTCGAAGGACAGCAGCGCGGCCAGCGCCTCCCTGATCATCACCTGGTCCTCGGCGAGCAGCAGGCGGACCGGCGCCCGGAGACCGGAGGCCAGGACGGGGGCAGGCTCTGGGGTCATGGCCGGCCGTTCCGGCCCGCGGGGGCCACGGCCGCGGGGGCCAGAGCCGCGGGGGCGGGAATCGTGGGGGCCGCGGGGGCGGGAATCGTGGCGGTGAGGCGGAAGCCGCGCGGGTGGCCGGGGCGGCCCGGTTCGGCCGGGCCGAGCGACAGGCGGCCGCCGGCCGCGGACAGGCGTTCGGACATGCTGAGCAGCCCGTTTCCCGCGGAGCCGGGATGGGGCAGATCCGGGGCGTCGGGGCCGGGGACGGGGCCGTCCGCCGCGGTGCCCCGGCCGTCCTGCTCGGTGAAGCCGCGGCCGTCGTCGGTGACCACGAGTGACAACTCCGTTCCGCGCTCGATAAGCCTGATCCGGCAGCTCTCGCCGCCGGAATGACGTATCACGTTGGTCACGGCCTCGCGCAGGCACCAGGCCAGCGCCGCCTCGGTGTCGTGGTCGTAGGAGCCCGAACGCAGCGTTAGCTCGGCGTCGTCCTCGAGCCGGATGCCGGCCGCCTCAAGCGCGTTCCTCGCGGTGATCACTTCGACGGCGAGGGTGGGCTTGTGGTAACCGCTGACCGCCTCCCTGATGTCGTGCAGCGTCTGCCTGCTGACGCGGCCGATGTCGCCGAGCTCGGTCAGCACCGCGTCCCTGGCCAGCGCGGGCGGCAGCTGAGCCAGCCGCTTGGCGGCCAGCTCCGATTTCAGCGTGATCATGGACAGCGACTGACCGGTCAGGTCGTGCATGTCCCGGGCCAGCCGCAGCCGTTCCTCGTTCGCCGCCAGGTACGCGACGGTCTCGCGGGCCTGGGCCAGCTCGTACAGGAGCACGAGCAGAATCCGGAACCCGATGCCGGCCATGCCGACCAGCAGCACGGGCAGCAGCGAGATCAGGAACGTGCCGAGACTGAGATGGGAAAGCCAGCCGAAGAACGTGTAACAGACGCTGACCGCGGCAACGCCCGTGATGGCGATCCGGCGGCCGGCCGGCCCGGTGGCGAGCACCATGCCCGCGGCGGCCGACACGTAGATCCACAGCGGCGTCCAGCTCGGGCCGTACATGGTGACAGCCAGCGCCGCCAGCAGGGCCAGGGCGGCGAGTCCGCCGCGCGCCAGCCGCGGCGACCCTTCCAGCCGGGTAAGAACAGGCACGTAGACGGCGCAGAACGCGGCCGCGATGGTGACGCCGCCGGCGATCCACAGCGGCCCGTGGTGATGACCGAAAAGCCCGTCGATGGGCTGGACAAGATAGAGCAGCCAGACGCCGGTGACGAACCAGCGGATCAGGCTGCCGGGGCCGGGCCTGATGCCATGGCCCCGCCATCCCGTGACCGGGGCAGCCGGCCGGGACGAGACAGGCGGGCGGGACGAGACAGGCGGGCGGGCCGGGGCGGCTGGGCGGGACGGCGCCTGCTCGGTCCCGTTCCTTACGGGCATTATTGACATCGCGCCTTCACCTCGCTTCCATGCTGCCATCTAGGTGCAGCCCTGCCACTAGGGGTTTTGCTGGAACGCGCGGCGTTCCGGCGAGCCCGGCGGGATGCCGTCAGCCCGGGTCCCGGACCTGTCAAGGTCCTCTACCCGGCCTGCCGGCCGCCGCTGGCGCTGTCGTCCTCCGCGGTGATGGCCAGGATGGCCTGCTCAAGATCGAGGCCGGTGACCTCGATCTCGCGAGGCCGCAGCCCGGCGTCCAGGAGCGCGTACAGCGTGGCGTCGGAGTCCGTGGACTGAAGCTGCACCACGTCGTTCCTGACTTCCAGGTTCATAAGCCCGGGCAGGCCGAGCAGCACGGGCATGTCCACCCGGTCCAGCCGGAACGAGATCTGCCGGGCTCCGGCCCGCGCCTTGATCTCGGCGGGCGTACCGTCCGCCAGCAGCCTGCCCCGGTTGATGACCGCGATCCGGTCGGCGGCCTGGTCGGCCTCCTCCAGGTCGCGGGTGGCGAACAGCACGGTGCGGCGCGGCGTCACTTCCTCCTTCATGCTGGACCAGAACAGCCGGCGGGTTTCCGTGTCCATGGCCGTGGTCGGCTCGTCGAGGACGATCAGCTCGGACTGACGGCAGATGGCCAGCGCACGCCGGACCTGCTGGGCCAGGGCGCCGGACT
>JBEKKH010000715.1:0-4103 GCA_050010815.1 Streptosporangiaceae bacterium
CCTGCCGGCCACATAACCCGGCCATCCACATAATGGCGGAGCATATGAGGGTGGACCCGGCCCGGAACGTCGGGGCATCCGGCCCGGGCGGCAGCGGCGTGCTGGCGGATGAACCTGGCGACGTTGTCGTCGGACATCTGCGCCGGGCGGTGCTTCCGCACGGTGTAGAACAACGGGGCCGCCGGATCCGGGCTGGGATGGAAGACAGCGGTGTAGCGGTCGAAGTGCCGGGCCGTCTCGCTGGTGACGGGCAGGCGGCGGGGCTTGGAGCCTTTGCCGAGCAGGTCCGCGGTAAGCCGCCTGGCGTCGATGTCGGCGAGCGTCAGGGCGAGCATCTCGGCATCGCGGGCGGCGAGGTCATACATCAAGATCATGAAGAACTGGTCGCGCAGCCCGAGCCGGGTGCCGGGGTCCGGAGCGGCGAGCAGCGCCGTGACCGCGTCCGTGGACATGTACTTCACCGGTGCCGCGGCCGGGCCGCTGAGCCGGGGGATGGCAGCGAGGTCGGCGAGGTAGATCGCGAGCGCGGGCTCGGCGGCGGCCGCGTAGGTGAAGAACGACCGGATGCAGGCCAGCCGCTGGTTCCGGGTCGAGGCCGTCCACGACTTCTCGGCCTGCATGTGGTCGAGGAACCCGGTGACGGTGGCCCGGTCGAGCATCGTGAAGGTGATCTTCTCGACCGGGACGTGGTGACGGGCGGCGACGTAGCCCAGGAGCATGTTCCAGGTCTGGCGGCATGACGTGATCGTGTTCCCGGCCGCGCCCCGCTGGCGGGGCAGGAACGCGGTGAACCATTCGCGGAGGTGCCGGTAGAAGCCGTCCGGGGCTTCCCGGCGGGGCTTCATGGTGCCACCGCCGGGATGATGCCGGCAGCGGAGTTCAGGCCGGCCGCCGCGAGGCGCTCGGGCAGCAGGTGGACATACCAGGCTGTCGAGCAGTACTTCTCGTGGCCCATGCAGGCCCCCAGGTAGGGCAGCCAGGACTCCAGGTCCCGGCCCTCCTCGACCCAGCGCATCAGCGTGCGGGCCGCGTAATTGTGCCGGAGCGCGTAGGGAGTCGATCCCGGGGCGATCCCCCCTGCCTGCGCGCAGCACAGGTGGTAGCCGTCGATCAGCCACTGCGGGGTCAGCCGGCGTCCGTTCCTGCCGGGGAAGAACCACTCCCGGTCCGGGTGCCGTTGGTCCGCCAGCCGGTCGAAGCGGGCCAGCAGCCCGGCCAGGTCCCCGTCGAGGGGAACACCGCGGTCCTTGTTCCGCTTGGACCGCTCGATCATCAGCACCGCGTTCCCGGTGTCGACGTCGCGGCGGCGCAGGCGGCGGGCCTCGGTCGGGCGCAGCCCCGTACTGAGGAGCAGCCGGAAGACGACCGGGATCGTGTACTCGCGGAACGGGCTGCGGTACTCGGGGGCGATGGAGTCAGCGGCCCGGAAGAACGCGGCCAGCTCCTCGTCGGTGAACATGTGCGGCAGGCCCCGTTCCGGCCGGCCGATCCACGCCGACGGCACGATGAAGGCGTCCACGCCGGCCAGCTGGAGGTACTTGCCGAGCTCGCGGACCGCCCGGGTCCGGTAGGAGCCCCAGGTGCCCGTCACGGTGTCCAGGCACCAGGCGGTCGCCAGCTCCCGGGTCAGCACCGTCTCGCCGGGATGCCGGGCGGAGCAGAACCGGTCGAAGCCCGCCAGCGCGCTCGTCAGGTCGCGCGGGCTGTGCCCCAGCGAGGCCCGCCACTGAAGCATGGCCTCGATATGGGCCGCGAAGCTGCTGGTGAGCGCGCTCATCGCAGGCCCTCCCTGGTGCAGGGGAAGCCGTCCAGCGGCAGGCAGCACTGCCGAAGCTGCTCGCTGGCCAGGGCGTAGTAGCGGCCAGAGGAGCTGATCCGGGCATGGCCAAGGATCTGCGAGGCCAGCGGCAGCCCGGCCCCTGACTCAATCAGCCGTGTCCCCGTCGTGCGCCGTAGCGCGTGGAACGACTTGCCGTCACGGGGCGCATGATCGATGCCGGCCCGCGCCAGGCGGCGGCGCATCAGGGTCGAGCCCGCCGACTTGCCCAGCCTCGTATACGGCGGCTGCAGCCGGGTGAACACCTCCGGGGCCTCGCACTCAGGCCGGCCGTGCAGGATCCACTCCGCGACGGCGTTGCCCGCCAGCGGCGTCAGCGGAAGCACCAGCGGCCCGGACGTCTTGGCCTGGACCAGCCGGATCTCGTCGCGGCGCCAGTCGATCTCCTCCAGCCGCAGCGCGACGATGTCGCAGCAGCGCAGCCCGGTCGAGACCGCGAGCGCGACCATCGCGTAGTCCCTCTTCCCGCAGGCGGTCCCGGTCTCGATCCCCTCCAGGAGGCGGCTGGTCTCCTCACGGGTGAAGCACGGCAGCACCCGCACCCGCCGCGGGGCGGCGTGCGCGAGCAGGCCGCCGACCCGGACGTCGCTGAGGCCGGCGGCGTTGAGGAATGCGAAGAGCCGCTTAAGCGCCCACACCACGTTGCCGGTCCCGCCGGGCCGCCTGGCCGCCATCTCGGTCATGAACCCCCGGACGTCATCGACCGTGACCTCGTCCAGGGAACCCCGGCCGGCCAGGTCGAGATAAGCCAGGAAGTGGCGGGCCTCGCGGGCCAGCAGCCGTGCCGATCCCGGCCCCACCTCGCGGGCGGCCGCGGCGGAGAACTGCTCCAGGACCCCGCGGAAGCCCTCGCTGAGGCCATGGCCGGTCGGCGGGCTCATCATCTTCCACGTCGCCCGGCCGGTTTCCTGGAACTCCAGCATCATACTGGCCACCTTGACCAGGGCGTTCCGCCTGTTCGGGCCGATCTCGCCGAGCCGCGCACGCTCCCGCTGGCAGGCGGTGAACTCCTCGACCACGCTGGCGGACAGCACGTCGAGGCCCTGCTGGCTGAAGAACTCCACGGCTGCCTCGCAGCACTTGCCGTAGCGGCCTGCCACATCGTCCGACAAGCCCACGCCCTGAACCACGCCGAGCACGGCATCAGCCAGCCCGGACATCCCCGATCCCATGATCCTGTCTCCCCTCATGCGGTGAACCACCGGCCAGATGGACGGCGGCAAGACCCATGTGAGCGGAGAGCTCCGGAAGAGACATCCAGCAGTTGACGCACCGGATTATCCCGACAGGTGACAACCACGGGAGCACGTCATGCCAGGTCACAGGTCCGTCAGGCAGCCAAGGAGGCAGGTATCGGAATAACCCGGGAATCGGAGTAATACCAGTTATTACGACATCGGAATAACTGGTATATCTCGGCTGTTCCTGAGCTGATGCAGCTCGCCGCGGCCCGGGCCTCGGGGAAAGATGACGGCGATGAGTGACCTCGCACCCGTCCTGCAGGAGTTCTTCACCCGCCGGCTGGTCAGCCAGCGTGACGCCAGCCCGGCCACGATCACCGCCTACCGTGACACGTTCCGGCTGCTGCTCGGCTTTGCCTCCGCCCGCTCGGGGAAAGCGCCGACCGCGCTCAGCCTCGCCGACCTCGATGCCCCGGCGATCACCGCGTTCCTGCAGCACCTGCAGGACGACCGCGGCAACAGCGTCCGGACCCGCAACGCCCGGCTGGCGGCGGTCCACTCGCTGTTCGCCTACGCGGCCCTGCGCCATCCCGAGCACGGAGCGCTGATCCAGCGGGTCCTGGCCATCCCCGGCAAGCGCCGCGACCGCACCGACGTCACCTACCTCACCCAGGCCGAGGCCGACGCGCTCCTGGCCGCCTGCGACCAGTCCGCCCGCACCGGACGACGCGACCACGCCATGCTCGCACTCGCCGTCCAGGCCGGCCTGCGGGTCTCCGAGCTCACCAGCCTGACCTGCGCAGACATCAGGATCCAGGCCGGGCCGCACGTCCACTGCACAGGAAAAGGCAGGAAGGAACGCGATACGCCGCTGCTGCCCGCCACCGTCCGGATCATGAAAGCCTGGCTCGCCGAACGCGGCGGGCAGCCCGGCGACCCGCTGTTCCCCGGTCCCTCCGGGCAGCGGCTGTCCCGCGACGCCGTCGAACGGCGCGTCAAGCTCTACCACCGACGGGCCGGCGCCGGCTGCCCGTCCCTGGCCGCCAAGCACGTGACCGTCCATACCCTGAGACATTATGTGGACG
>JBEKKH010000716.1:0-4102 GCA_050010815.1 Streptosporangiaceae bacterium
GTATAGACATGGTGCGCAACCGTTGGAAGACCTGCAAGAACAATGGGCAGCGGATACTTTGCGTTTTGCGGGCCGCAACGGTTTCGACGGAAGGCCGACTGGGGCGTCGTCCGTCGCTGAATGGTCAGACGCAGGCTTCCCGCTCGATGAAGATCTAGTTAGATTGCGGATGTGGTGGATCTCAGATGACGTGTGGATCGCTGTGGGGCAACTAGACACTGGCTGCTTGTGCGCGCTTAGAGGCTGCCGTGTTGAGCCCGAAAACGTGCGGCTTATCCGCCTGGATCCGCTCAGTAGCACAGTGCCGGTAAGTTGAATTCGTCACCCACCATCGTGGGCAGCGTCCGGTCGGAGGCTCGAACCTGGGCTCGGCGACTGTTTAGTTCTGGTTCACTGAGCCGGCGGACGGGAAAGCGTCAGGCCGAGCCAGTCCAGGAAGTTCTCGTAGTCCGCATAAAGCTGATACGAGACCAGGGCATGACCGGGCGCGATCCGCCAGCCGTATTTGCCGTCGACCGGCAAACAGGTCACCGACAGGTTGAAGGGGTACACCGCGGCGTGCTCGGCTACCACATTCTGGATGGCCAGCGGCCGGTCCTGGACTGACCTGAAGATCGAGAAGAATTCTTTTTTCCTGACGTTGGTCCATGCGTGCCCTTCTGGCGAGACTTTCGAGGCAGCGTCGAAAAGCTCGGGAGAGCCGTCGAGTTCGGGAAAGGCGTCGGGAGCCTCGCCGAGCTTACGTCGCTGTCCTCCGCTTTTCGCGCGGAGCAGGTCGGCCCACCAGCGAGTCCATTGAGTCTCCAGTTGCGGTCGCAGGTTCTCAGTAGCTGCCTCGAGCCGCGCGACGGGCGGGATCAGGGCCGGAATCTGCGGGGCCGTGACCGGGGCAAGCTTGAAGCTGTCACGTACGTAGAGACAGAAGGTCAGATCACCTCCGTGCGAGATACCTATCGTCCATTGCTGCATGGTGTCTCCGGATGGGAAATTAACGCGCTGCTCCCGTCAGGTAAACCCGGACGCCCGCCAGGGTCAATGCCCGGGCCGGGTCCTTGACGGAAACTTGACACGGACGAGCACCGGTCAGCCAGGGACGCTTGACAGTCATGGTGCAGGCGGTTCGGGAGACCAGCACAGCACGTGTAACGGGCGCCACGTGCTTGTGCCGGCGGTACCGAGGCCGCCGGGAACCTCAGGCGCCGCGCAGCTCCGCGCCGACCCGGCGCTGCGCCTCGGCCACGGCCGCGTCGCGGGCGGCGGTGGTTTCCGCCACGGTGAGCGTCCGGTCGGGGGCGCGGAACCTGAGCGTGTAGGTCAGCGACTTGCGCTGCTCGCCGACCTGAGCTCCGGTGTACACGTCGAACAGCCGCACATCCTCGAGAAGCTCCCGCGGAGACCCGGCGACCAGCGCCGCCTCCACCTCGGCGGCCGGCACGGCCGCAGCCACGACCAGCGATACGTCCTGTGTCGCCAGCGGGTACACCGACAGCTGCGGCGCCTGCACGGCCCCGTGGCCCTCGGCCGCGGCGAACAGGACCGACAGGTCGAGCTCCACCGCGCAGGTCCGGTCCGGTAGCCCGAACGCCTTGGTCACCCGCGGATGCAGCTCGCCTGCGTGCCCGGCCAGCCAGTCCCGCCCCGGGCCCTGGCCGGCGGCGTCGGATGTTTTGGGGACGACCCGAACGTAGATGGCCGCGCAGCGGCCTGGATGCCACGGCGGGTGCTGGTCGGCCCGTACATCGAGCGACACCCGGCAGGTCCGGCCCACCGCTCGGGCCGCCTCGATCGCGTCGGCCCACGACGAGGCCCGGCCCGGACCCCACCAGCCGTCGAGCTCACGGGCGCCGGCCAGGACGGCGCCGACCCGCAGCGGCTGATCGGGCAGCGCGGCCTCGAGCGAGGCGAGCTCGGACACCGAAGGTCCCCGGTCGACCGGCAGGATGGGCGCCGAGGGCGCCGCTCCCGGCCGCGGCCGGAAGACCGGCCCGATCTCGAACAGCGCCGTGTCGGCGAAACCCCGGCCGATGTTCCTGGCCAGCACCCGGAACAATCCGGGCAGCGCCGTGGTGCGCAACAGCGGTTCGTCCTCGCTGAGCGGATTCGCCACCACCACCGCCGGGCGCCGCATGTCCTCGGG
The DNA here is from genome assembly GCA_050010815.1 of Streptosporangiaceae bacterium. Lineage (GTDB taxonomy): Bacteria > Actinomycetota > Actinomycetes > Streptosporangiales > Streptosporangiaceae > Palsa-504. The sequence goes on from JBEKKH010000716.1 coordinate 2,138, forward strand.
CGGCAGTCCGAGCAGGTCAGCGTCGGACCGGGAGGCGAAAGGCGATGACAGCACCTCGACGTAGCCGGACTCGGCCAGCGTCCGCCCCACCGAACGGCGCAGCCGCTGCCGCGGCGTCAGGCCCCGCCCGGCCAGCGCGCGCGGCAGCCGGGCAGGCACGTTCTCGTACCCTTCAAGCCGGATCACCTCCTCGGCGAGATCGGCAGGGTCGGTGAGGTCGGGTCGCCACGATGGCGGGCTCACCTCGAGCGCGGCCACCGGAGCCGAACCGGACGGCGCCTCCGGCTCGGCTCGCCGGTCCGCCCGCCAGGGAGCGATGGTCGGCGGCGACGCCACCCGGGTTTCCCGCACGGTACAGCCCACTTCGCGCAGCCGCCGGACGACGATGTCCCGGCCGTAGACCACACCCGCCACCCGATCCGGGTAGTCCGCCGCCATGGAGATCACCGCCGGTGCCACGTCGACCCACGCATGGGTACAGCCGGGCACCACGCGGCCTCCGCCCAGCCCGAAGAGCAGCGCCACCGCCTTCGCGCTGGCGCGCAGGGGAAGCTCGCGGTCAACGCCGCGCTCGAACCGGTAGGACGCCTCGCTGTGCAGCTTGTGCCGCCTGCTCATCTTGGCCGTGGCGTCGGCGTCGAAGTGCGCCGCCTCGATCACCAGATCGGAGGTTTCCGAGTCGATCTCGGTGGACAGGCCTCCCATCGTCCCGGCCAGGGAAATCGGCCCGGACGCGTCGGTGATCAAGATGTCGTCCGGATCCAGGGTGCGGACCACGTGGTCCAGCGTCTCCAGCTTCTCCCCCGGCTGGGCCCGCCTGACCACGATCTCGCCGGTCAGCTTGGACCGGTCAAACGCGTGCAGCGGCTGTCCGAGTTCCAGCATCAGGTAGTTGGTCACGTCGACGGCGAGCGACACGGACCGCACTCCGCACCTGGCCAGCCGCACCTGCATCCACAACGGGGTGGGGGCCGCCGGGGAGAAGCCGCGTACCTCCCGCAGCACGAACCTGTCGCAGCCGGCCGGGTCGCCGATCCTGGCCGGGTTTACCTCCGCGCCCACGTCCTCCAGGCTCCCGCCGAGCACGTCGGGACCGGGCAGCCCGGCTGAGGCAGGATCGGTGAAGGATACGCCGAACGCACTGGCGAGCTCGCGGGCGATCCCCCGCACCGAGACGGCGTAGCCCCGGTCAGGGGTCACCGCGATCTCGAACACCTCGTCACGCAGTCCCGCGTAGGCCACGAAATCGGCGCCGAGCGGCGCGTCCGGGGGCAGCACGATGATGCCGGAGTGATCCTCGCCGATGGCCAGCTCCTGGGCCGAGCAGATCATCCCCTCGGAGATGTGGCCGTAGGTCCTCCGCGCGCCGATCTCGAACCCGCCGGGCAGCGCCGCGCCGGGCAGCGCGAGCGCCACCCGGTCGCCGACGGCGAAGTTGACCGCACCGCAGATCACCCCCGACGCCTCGTCGGGGAGGCCGGCCAACTGGCCCTCGGAGACCGCGACCCGGCAGTACCTGATCGGCTTCTTCAGTCCGGTCAGTTCCTCAATCGACAGCACCTGAGCGATCACCACGCCGCGGATATCGTGCCCCACCGACTCCAGCGACTCGACCTCGAGCCCGGCCGCGGTCAGCCGCCGGGCCACGTCGGCGGTGTCGGCCGGCTCAGGCAGCGGCGCGTACTCACGCAGCCAGGAAAGCGGAACTCGCATCTCAGATCTCCATCCCGAACGCCCGGCTGAACCGGACGTCGCCTTCGGCCGTGTCCCTGATCCCGGCCAGGCCGTGCCCGATCATCAGGCTGCGCTCGATGCCGAGGCCGAACGCGAATCCGCTGTACCTATCCGGGTCGATGCCGCACGCCACCAGCACCCGCGGGTTCACCATGCCGCAGCCCGCGATCTCGATCCAGCCCTGCGACTTGCATACCCGGCACGGGTCGCCGCCCGGTTTGGCCGAAGCAC
>JBEKKH010000717.1:0-4086 GCA_050010815.1 Streptosporangiaceae bacterium
GTGGCCGGAAATTTTTTCCGGCACTTCACCCTATAGCAGCCGGGTGGGGGTGCGAAGGGTCCCGGTGCCCCGCTTAGGCCATGATTGAGGCTGGCCGGTAACTGGAGGGCGCGATGACGGGCGAGCTGCGGGCGCGGCTGGCGGACGCGCGCCTCTACCTGTGCACCGACGGCCGCCGGGCCTGCGGTGACCTCGCCGGATTCCTCGACGCCGTGCTCGGCGCCGGGGTGGACATCGTGCAGCTGCGGGAGAAGGGGCTCGAGGCGGCCGAGGAACTCGCGCTGCTCGAGGTGTTCGCCGACGCCTGCCGGCGGCATGGTCGGCTGCTCGCGGTGAACGACCGGGCGGACGTGGCGCTCGCCGCCGGGGCCGACGTGCTCCACCTGGGGCAAGATGACCTGCCCGTCCAGGTGGCGCGGCGGATCCTGGGCCCGGGCGTGCTGATCGGCCGGAGCAGCCACAGCCCGGCCCAGTCCGGGGCGGCGGCGGCGGAGCCGGGCGTCGACTACTTCTGTGCCGGGCCGGTCTGGGCGACGCCGACCAAGCCGGGGCGCCCGGCGACCGGCCCGGAGCTGCTGGCGCACGTCGCGGGGACCGCACCCGCGCGCCCGTGGTTCGCGATCGGCGGCATCAGCCTGGCCCGGCTGAATGACGTGCTTGCCGCCGGCGCCACCCGCGTCGTCGTGGTCCGCGCCATCACCGAGGCGGACGACCCCGCCGCCGCGACGCGCGCGTTTACCCGCGCGCTTCGCCCGGGCGACACGGATCGCGGAGCCGGAGGCGCGCTGTGATCACGGGGCGGTCACGTGTAACGATGGGCAGATGCGGATCGCCGGGGTTGAATCAACAGACTTGTTCGTGGGAACCGCGCAGCGTCCGCTGCAGGTCATCAGGGTCACGCTGGTGAACGACGGGCCGGGGATGCTCACCACCCCGGCCATGTCCGTCACCGTGCACGCACAGGGGCCTGGGCTGAGAGACCATGGACCGTTCGGCATAAGCGGGTGGCATCAGGGCGAAGAACGAGCCGTCGAAGTGCCGGTCGAGGTGGCCGCGCCGTATCAGCCGGGCGGCACCAGGCGGGTGACGGTCACGGTCGACAGCGAGGCGGGGCGCAGCCATGCCGACGCCGACATCACCATTGCCGAGCCGGGCTGGACGATGTGGATGGTCAGCCATTTCCACTACGACCCGATCTGGTGGAACACCCAGGGCCAGTTCACCGAGGCGCGGCTCAGCCTGCCCGACGAGGACGGGCGGCTACCCGACGTCAGGACCGCGTTCGAGCTGGTCGGCGCCCACCTGGATAAGGCCAGGCAGGATCCCGACTACAAGTTCGTGCTGGCTGAGCTCGACTACCTGAAGCCGTATTTCGACGCCTACCCGCAGGACCGGGCGGACCTGCGGGCGCTGATGGCCCACGGCCGGGTCGAGATCGTCGGCGGCAACTACAACGAGCCGAACACCAACCTGACCGGCGCCGAGTCGACCATCCGCAACGCCGTCTACGGGATCGGGTTCCAGCGGGACGTCTTCGGCGGCGACCCGAGAAGCGCCTGGATGCTCGACGTGTTCGCGCATGACCCGGGGTATCCGGGGCTGATGGCGGCGGCCGGGCTGACCTCCTCGGCGTGGGCGCGCGGGCCTTTCCACCAGTGGGGTCCGTCCGGGGCCCCGGGCGGCGGCGACCGGCGCATGCAGTTCGCCAGCGAGTTCGAGTGGCTCTCACCGGACGGCCGCGGGCTGCTCACCTCCTACATGGCCCACCACTACGGCGCGGGCTGGAAGCTGCAGACGCTGCCGGACCTGGCCGCCGCCGAACGTGAGGCGTACGGGCAGTTCCGCGCGCTGGCCCAGGTCGCCGCCACGCGTAACGTCATGCTGCCGGTCGGCGCGGACCACGTCATCCCGGCCCGGTGGGTCACCGATATCCACCGGGACTGGAACCAGCGGTACGTGTGGCCCCGGTTCACCACGGCGGTACCGGCCGAGTTCTTCGCGGCGGTGAACGCCGACGCCTCCCCGTCCTCGCCGTCGAGCGGGACCGGCGCCTGGATCACGCCGCAGACCAGGGACATGGGGCCGGTGTACACCGGCAAGGATGTCTCCTACATCGATACCAAGCAGGCGCAGCGGGCCATCGAGACCGCGGTGACCGAGGCCGAACGGCTCGCCACCATGGCCTGGCTGAACGGCGCACCGTTCCCGCACCTCGCGTTGGACCGGGCGTGGCGGCTGCTGGCGTACGGCGCCCACCATGACGCCATCACCGGGGTCGAGTCCGACCAGGTGTACCTGGACCTGGCGGGCGGCTGGCGCGAGGCGTGGGAGCTCGGCTCCGCCGCGCGCCGCGACGCCGTGGCGTACCTGACCGGGCCGCCGGCCGGTCCTCCCGGGCTGACGGTCAGCGTGGTCAACGGGCTGGCACGGGCCCGGGACGGGATGGCCAAGGTAACGGTCGGTGTCCCGGACGACGGCACCCGGTGGCTGGAGCTGCGGGACGACGCCGGGCAGCCGGTGCCCTCGCTCGCCGAGGGGGTCCGGCGGCGGGACGACGGATCGCTGGCGGAGGTGACGCTCACCTTCGCGGCCCGCGCGGTGCCGCCCCTGGGATCTGCGGCCTACCGGGCGGTGCCCGCCGGGTCAGCCGGCTCCGGCGGCGGCTGGCGGGAAGTCACCAGCCCCGCGCCCGGCGAGCCGCCCGCCATCGGCAACGACGCGTACCTGGTCACCGCGGATCCGGACCGTGGCGGCACGCTGTCCGTCACCGACAAGCGAACGGGCGCACCCGTGCTGGCCGGCCCCGGCAACGAGCTGGTGATTCAGGACGAGTACGCGCAGCATCCCCGGCACGGGGAGGGTCCATGGCATCTGTCCCCCAAGGGACCGGGAACCGGTTCGTCGTCGGTGGCGGCCCGGGTGCGGGCGGAGCGGTGCCCGGTGGGATCCCGGCTGGTGGCCTCGTTCACCCTCGACGGGCTCGAGGTCACCCAGGAGACGCTGCTGTGGGACGGCGCGGAACGGATCGAGTTCCGCACCCACGTGGACGGGTACCGCGGGCGCGACCGGCTGCTCCGGGTCCGGTTCCCCGCCGACGTGCCCGGCGGGCTGCCCCTGTACCAGACGGCGACGGCGGTGATCGGCCGGTCGTTCGGGGTCACGGACGTGGACTCCGCCGATCACTGGTACACCCTGGATAGTCCCGCCCATCAGTGGTTCGGCCTCGGCTCCACGGCGCGGGTCCGGACCGCGGACCGCGGCCCGCTGACGCAGGCGATCGGCGTGGCCGAGGTGGTCTGCCCGGATATTCCGAACGGACTCCGCAGCGTGATCAGGGACTTGATGATCGCTCTGGCGGCGGCGGGCGTGACGGCGACCTGCAGCCAGGCCGAAGGGTCCAGGTACGGGGCGATCGACGCGGATTCTAACCTGCCCGACGTCAGGATCTGCGTCGGCGGGCCCGAGGTGAACGGGTTCACCGCCGAGGTGCTGGCCGCTGCGGGGCCCGGCTACGCCAAGGCGCTGGAGGGCAGGCTGGCGGGCGGAGCCGGGCTGGCGCGGCTGTGGGTCCCGGCCGCACGCCGCCGGGAGGAAGCCTTCGGGCCGGACGCGGACGTGCGCGGGCCCAGCGACTTGCCGGTGCTGATCGTCGCGGGCACCGGACCAGCGGAGCTGGCGGCGGCGATCGCGGCCCTGGCCGAGGACCTGGCCGATGCCCTGGTGGACGCCGGCGAACCGGGCGAGGCCGACGGACCAGGTGAGGTCGGCGACCGCGAGCCGGGCCGCGAGCTGCCGCCGGTACCGCTGGCCGACCGGTCGGTGGCGGTGCTGAACCGGGGCACGCCCGGCGCCGTGGTCACTCCCGACGGCACGCTGCACATGTCGCTGATGCGGTCGTGCAGCGCGTGGCCGTCCGGGATCTGGATCGACGGGGACCGCCGGACCGCGCCGGACGGCAGCAGCTTCGCCTGGCAGCACTGGAGCCACACGTTCGAGTACGCGCTGGCCTCCGGGCCCGGGGACTGGCGCGCCGCCGGCTTCAGCCCGCTGGCCGAGGATTACCAGCATGACCTGCTGGCCGTGGCG
>JBEKKH010000718.1:0-4076 GCA_050010815.1 Streptosporangiaceae bacterium
CGGCGATGGTGACCACTTCGGCCAGCCTCGCCGGCGAGGTCACCGGGTCGCTGGCGAGCGCGGCCAAGCTCATCAACGAACTCGGCAAGTGGCTCGCGGTCATGGTGCTGATCGCGGCCTTCGCCATCGCGAGCCTGCTGACAATGGCGGCGGTGTCCCGCCGGGTACAGGAGTTCGGCACGCTGAAGGCGGTCGGCTGGCGTGGCGGACGGATCGTGACGCAGGTACTTGGTGAATCAGTCGTGACCGGGATCTGCGGGGGCATTGCCGGTACCGGGCTGGGCATCGCGGGCATCGCGATCATCAACGCGGTGGCGATCCCGCTGTCGGCCGCGGCGCCGTCAAGTACCGACCAGACCGGGCAGGTGATCTCCGGCAGCATCAACGGCGTCACCCATCAGATCGTGCCCGCCACGAGCCACACCATACTGGTGCCGCTTTCCGCGTCGGTGACCGCGACCGCGGTCCTGCTCGCGGTGGTGCTGGCCGTGGCGGGCGGCCTGCTCGCGGGGTCGTTCGGCGGCTGGCGCGCGGCCAGGCTCCGGCCCGCCGACGCCTTGACCAAGGTCGCGTGAGGGGGACCGGTGGAAACGGGAAACGTGCTTTACCGCCTGACCGGTGTCAGCAAGATCTACCACAAGGGCCACCGGGAGATACCGGCCGTCAAGGACCTGAACCTGCAGATACGCGAGGGGGAATGGTTCGCCATCCAGGGCAAGACGGGGCATGGCAAGACGACGCTGCTGCACCTGCTCGGCGGGCTCGACCGGCCGAGCCGGGGCAGCGTCGTGTTCGCTGGCACGGACATGGCCACCGCCCGGGACGGGGGAGTGCGCGAGATGCGCGCCCGCTCGTTCGGATTTATCTTCCAGTCGTTCAACCTGATCTCCACGCTGAGCGCGTACGAGAACGTGGAGGCCGCGCTCATACCGCTGGGAGCAGGTAGCGCCGAGCGGCGCCAGCGCACCACGAAGGCACTCGGACTTGTCGGCCTCGGCGACCGTGCGCAGCACCTGCCGAGTGAGCTCTCCGGCGGCCAGCAGCAACGGGTGGCGATCGCGCGTGCGCTGGTCAAAGACCCGAAGGTGCTGCTGGCCGACGAACCGGCCGGCAACCTGGACGAAGACACCAGGGATGAGATCATCGCGCTGCTGGAAGACCTGTGGCGCTCTCGCGGCCTGACGCTGGTGCTGGTCAGTCACGACTCCCAGGTGGTCCGCGGGGCGCAGCGGATCGGCGTGATGATGTCCGGCCGGCTAACGTTTCAGTCGGCGCCGCTGTGAGCTAGCGCTTGCCGAAGCGGGTGGCCGCGGCCGCTTGCACATCTACCAGGACGAGTGCAGCGATGAATTCCGGGCCTGGCGAGCGTCGGACCCGGTACCAGGCTCAGTGTTCTTCAGGAGGCGACCACCATGGCCGACGATACCGTCAGCGCGACCACGATCATTGACGCCCCGGCGGAGGCCGTCTTCGCGGTCCTCGCCGACCCCGCCAGGCACGCCGCGATCGACGGCACCGGCTGGGTCCGCGAGTCCCTCGACAGCCAGCCGCTGACTGCGGCGGGGCAGGTGTTCCGGATGGCCATGTACAACGCCGGCCACCCGGATGGGAACTACCAGATGGCCAACCGGGTGCAGGTGTTCGACCCGCCGCGGGCCATCTCCTGGGAGCCGGGCCAGGACACCGGCGACGGCAGCCCGCGGTTCGGCGGCTGGGTCTGGCGCTACGACCTGGCCCCGGCCGAGCCGTCCGGGACCACGGTCACCCTGTCCTACGACTGGTCGGCGGTTCCCGGCTTCCTCCGCCAGCACATCGGATTCCCCCCGTTCCCTGCGGATCATCTGGACAACTCGCTGGCCCACTTGGCCCGCCTGGTCACCGCCTGACCGTAGTTCGTTCCCGCGCCTGGCCCGCTGGGTCGCCGGCGCCCTTCCTGCCCGCGGCCAGGACACGCGGGCGAGCACGAGCAGGCTGGCCGCGACGCCGGTGGCGCCGAGCACGATCAGCCGGGGGTCGGCCTCGTGGATGCCGAACACGCCCCAGCAGAGCAGTTCACCGAAGATCAGCAGCCAGGTGCCCCGGGAGACACCGGCCGTGTCCTTCGACCGGTACACCGTCCACACCGACGGCGTGACCTGGAGCGCGAAGGCGACGGTCAGGGCCGAGCCCAGTCCGGTGCGGCCGAACGCCGCAGCGGCGGTGAGCAGCACCACCGCCCACGCCGAGGCGAGCATCATGGGCCGTTTCGGCATGCCGCCACCACGTCGGGCCAGCAAGACCGCGAGCTGACCCGACAGGACGGTCGCCGAGATGGCGGGCACCAGCGCGGTCCAGAAGCCTGACATGGCGAAGTAGGCCAGCCAGGCGGCGTTGTTCACGCTCGTCAGGGCCGCCCACGACCACGACACCCCCGCGGTGGTGCCGGCGCGGCGGACCCGGGTCAGCTGCGGCAGGAACTGCGGCACCGCCAGGAACGCTGCCACCAGGGGAAGCAACGGGTACACCGTCTGCATCGGCACGTTCTCCATGATTCTGTCCGGCGAAGGCCTCCAAGTGAGACATTACGCCGTGTAGCGGGACAAATTCTTGCCACTTTTGCTGTTCTTACGTGGATTTGAGCAATAATCCTTCAGCATGGACTCCGTAGACCGAGCGATCCTTGCCGAGCTGCAAGCCGACGGCCGGCTGACGGTTACCGAGCTCGCCGACAGGGTCCGGCTCACCCCTGGGCCCTGCCACCGGCGGCTGCGTGAACTGGAACGCAGCGGCGTCATCACTGGCTACCGCGCCCTCGTGGACCCCGGCGCCGTGGGCATGGGATTCGAGGCCCTCGTGCAGATCACCCTGGAACGTGGCGACGCAGGCACCGTCGCCTCCTTCGAAGCGGCCGTGGTCGAACTGCCGCAGGTCCGGCACGCAGAACGCCTCTTCGGCGACCCCGACTACCTGCTGCGAGTCGCCGCGCGAGACCTTGACAGCTTTGCGGCCCTGCGGGACCAGAAGCTGGCCACGCTGCCAGGGGTCCACCGCCTCACCTCAACCATCGTGATGAAGCGCATCGTCGACAACCGGCCCCTGCCGCTCACCGCCCGGTACCGCTGAAACGCCGCCGGCCTAGGCTCGCGGCGGCAGCGGTGGCCGGCGTTTGGACGGTCTGGTGCGCGGGTCAGGTGGTCGCACCGCGGGTCGCTGCTGCAGGGCTTCCAGCGCGAGACTGACCGCGGTCTCCAGCTGGGTGTCCCGCTGCGCAGCCCAGTCGTCAGGCGACATGATGACCTCGACGTCAGGGTCGACGCCATGGTTTTCCACCCCCCAGCCGTACCCTTCGAACCAGAAGGCCAGCCGCGGCACGGTGATCTGCGTTCCGTCGATCAGCTCGTGCTCGTTGTCGTAACCGATGACGCCGCCCCAGGTCCTGGCGCCGACGACGGGGCCAAGTCGCAGCAGGCGGATGGCCCCGGTGACGATGTCGCCGTCGGATGCCGAGCATTCGTCGGCGATGGCGACCACCGGCCCCCGCGGCGCGTCCCCGGGATAGGTGGACGGCACCATGCCGCTCGGCACGTCCCAGGCGATCACCTTGCGGGCCAGCTTCTCCACCACGAGCTCCGAGGTGTGTCCGCCGGTGTTGCCGCGCACATCTACGATCAGCGCATCGCGCAGCATCTCGGTGCGCAGGTCCCGGTGGAAGTCCGCCCAGCCCTGGCTCACCATGTCCGGGACGTGCAGGTAGCCTATCCGGCCCCCGCCGAGTTCCCGGACCTGCGCTCGCTTCGCGCTGACCCAGTCCAGGTAGCGCAGCCTGGTATCGCTTCGCAGCGGCACAACCGGCACACTCCGCGGTCGGCTCCCGTCGGCGGGCGCGACGGTGAGCTCGACAGGCTTGCCCGCGGCGCCCATCAGCAGCGGCCCCGGCCCTACGGGGCCGATCAGCCGGCCGTCCACGGCGACCAACACGTCGCCGTCGGCGATTCCGGCGCCGGGCGTCGCCAGCGGTGCGCGGGCCCGGGGATCGGAGGTGTCCCCGCGCACCACCCGGGTCAGCCGCCAGGCGTCCCCGCTGCGCTCGATGTCCG
>JBEKKH010000719.1:0-4065 GCA_050010815.1 Streptosporangiaceae bacterium
GTCCCGCCCGTCCGCGGAGCTTGCCTGATCAGGCAAGCTCCGCGGACGAGACAGCGACTGCTAGCTCTGTAACAGGTCAGGACTGGACTGAGACCGATACGCCCGCCTCCCGCTGCGCATCGCCCATCGTCGCGGTGGCGTGGACGACCTGGCTGACATCCGGCGAGTAGCTGGGCGGGGTCACCCGGAAGGTGGCCGCGACCGCGCTGCCGGGCTGGACGGTGCCGGACACCACCGCGGCCGGCGTGACGGTCCATCCCGCCGGCAGCTGCAGGGCCAGCCGGACGCCGTGCAGGGTCTGGCTGCCGCCGGAGGTCAGCGTCACGCGTACCACCGACGCCTGCCCAGCGTGCATCACGCTGGGCGCGGTGACGGTGACCTGGCGCGCGCCCGGGGTAGACGTCAGCTGGAACGCGTCCCGCAGCGGCAGGTTCGCCAGTGCGGAGGAGTCGCCCACGTAGACGTCATACAGGCCCGCGGTCTGGGTCCAGCCGTTCGCGGTGTCGCTCCACCACGAGGTGTCCTGCGGCGTGATCACGAACGACACGCGCGCCGACTGGCCCGGGGCGAGGTTCACCCGCTGGAACCCTTCCAGCTGGCGCGGCGGCTCGCCGGTGGACGCCGGGTCGCCCACATACAGCTGGGCCACGTCAGTGCCCGTTCGGTTGCCTATGTTCGTCACCGTGGCCGAGACCCGCACGTCCTGCGTGCCGGTCACCGCCGAACTGCTCAGCCGCAGCCCGCTGTACGCGAACTTGGTGTAGGACAGCCCGAATCCGAACGGGAACATCGGTGTCAGGTCCTTGGCGTCGTACCACCGGTAGCCGACGTCGATGCCCTCGGAGTACAGCACCTCGGTTCCGTTGCCTGGGAACTGCGCGGTGGTGGACGCGGGTACCTCACTCAGCGAGGTCGGGAACGTCACCGGCAAGTGGCCGCCCGGATCGGTCTGGCCGAACAGCACGCTGGCCAGCGCCGTTCCGCTGCCTTGGCCGGAGTACCAGGCGTCCAGGACGGACGCGACCTGGTTCAGCCACGGCATCGCGATCGGCGCGCCCGCGTTGACCACCACGACCGTGTGCGGGTTGGCCGCCGCGACCGCCTCGATGAGCTCGTCCTGCGCGGACGGCAGGTTGAGGCTCGGCCGGTCGGTGGCCTCGGACTCGGTGTCATCCGAGACGACCACGACGGCGGTCTGTGCCGTCTTGGCCGCGCTGACCGCCGCGGCGATGCCCGGCGCCAGCGCCGACGGGGTGCCCCAGAGCAGCTGGGACGAGTCGCCGCTGATGGCCAGCGTGTACGTGCTGCCCGCGGTGAGGTTCACCGCGACCGAGTACGTGCTCACCGGGGGTGTGCTCGGGTTGTCGAGTATCTCCGTACCGTTCAAAGACAGATACGTCGGTGTGTAGCAGCCGCACGGGTTGGTCAGGGCCAGCACGTAGGTGCCGGTCTCCGGCGCGGTCAGCGTGCCCGTGTAGCTGCCGCCGAACGGCGTCGGCGCGTACGCGGGGGACAGGTCGGCCGACGGGATCGCGGGCAGCGCCGTGTCCGCCGGCAGCCCCGGCTGGTAGGTCACGCTGGTGCCGGACCCGGCGGCCGCCTGGATGCCCTGCAGCGGGCTGACCGTCGCCGACGGGATCACGTAGGCGCTGCCGCCGCCGGCGTAGGTGGGCGAGACGGACGCGGCCGGGCCGATCACCGCTACTTGCCCGCCTCCCGACGAAGACAGCGGAAGCGTCTGGCCGGCGTTCTTCAGCAGCGTGGTGCCGGCCTCGGCCACCTGGTTGCCGAGCGCCTGGTGCGCCGGCGTGGTCACGGTCGCCGTGGGCGAGCCGGTGCGCGGCTGGCTGAACAGGTCGAACCGGAACATCTCGGTGAAGACTCGCTGCACCATCGTGTTCAGCGCGCTGAGCGGGATCGTCCCGTTCTCGATGTCGGTCTCCAGCGCCGTCCCGTAGTAGGTGCTGAACGGCTGCTCCTGGTCGGTGCCCTCGAGCGCGCCGTCTGTGCCGTGCAGCGCGGCATAGTCCGACATCACGAACCCCTGGAAGTCCCACATCTCATCCAGCACGTCCGTGAGCAGGTACGAGCTGTTGCAGCTGGCGCTGCCGTTGACGTAGGAGTACGCGCACATCACCGACGCGGCGCCGCCCTGCGTCACCGCCGCGTTGAAAGACGGCATGTAGATCTCGTGCAGCGCCCGGTCGGACACGATCACGTCGTCGGCGGGGTTGTTGCGGTTCGTCTCCTGGTTGTACGCGTCGAAGTGCTTGACCTGCGCCTCGACGTCCTGGCTCTGCACGCCGTCGATCTCGGGCACATCCAGCGCCGAGTTCAGGAACGGGTCCTCGCTCAGCGCCTCGAACGACCGGCCCCAGCGCGGATCCCGGTCGATGTTCACCGTGGGGCCGAGGTTCGCGCTGGCGCCCTTGCCACCCTCCTCAGCCCCGATGACCTGCCCGTACTGCTCCGCCAGCGACGGGTCCCAGGTGGCCGCGAGCGACACCCCGGACGGCAGCTGGGTGACACCGGTCAGCCCGTCGGCGGCCCCGGCCGGCCCGTCCTCCAGGCCCACGGCCGGAATGCACAGCGCCGGTATGGCCGGGGTGTAGAACACGTACGGGTTGGTGGTGCCGTGGCCTTCCACCATGGTGATCTTGTCGTCCAGGCTCATCGCCGCCATGAGCTGGGCGACGCGCTGTGAGACGGGAGCGGCGGACGTCACCCACGGGCACGCGGCGGTCGTGCTCGCCGCGGCCGCGTCCTGGCCGACGGCTCCGGTCGCGGGCCACGCGATCAGCGCGGCCAGCGCCGCGGCCCCCCCGGCGGCCGCGATCCGCCCTCCGCTCGGCCCCCGCCTGTGCTTCTGCCGCCTCAGGTATAGCCCGTGTCGATCTTTCCCGGTATCCATCAGTCGCCTCCGATACGGTCCGGCTCTGGTCGTATCTGCGCGCTAAAACAGCACGTACTTCAACAAGTCGTAACACAAAAGAAATCAGAGCGAAATACCCAAGAGCCGCGCGCGAGTCCCCAGTGACATCGCAGCATCAACGAGAAGGCTGCGATCTGCTAGAGCTCTCTCATCACCGGGCCAAGGCCGCGCTCGAGCCGGCTTGGTGGCCTGAATACCGCGCAAATCGTTACGTAACGGGCGGTCCGGACGATCCGCCGGTTCCGTACCATGGGCCACTTGCGTGTTCTGGAGCAGGATCCGTCGAAAGGCCAACATGAATAACAAGCGCGGACAAATGGTCGCCGACCTGGCCGCGCCGCACCTTCGGCCGGACGAGCAGATCGTGATGACGGTCTATGCCAACGTCGGCTCGGTGTCCGTCAAGCGGGTGATAGCAACCGCTGCGGTCGTCACGGTGGCGACCGCGGGGATGTTCACGGCGTTCGCTCGTCCGCGCAAGACCTATCTGGCCTTGACTAGCCAGCGGCTGATGTTCTTCAACGGTGAGACCGTGTCCGGTCGGCCAGGCAAGCTGCTGTTCTCGCTACCCAGAGAAGCGGTGTCGGTCGCCGACGTCGATAAGGGCGTGATTAACGTGAAGGTGGAGCTCGCTATCGAGGGGCAGGACAAAGGGTTGCGACTGACCTTTCCGACGGTGGCACGGAAGGACGGCGAGCAGGTCGCTGCGGTGCTTCGGTCCACCGTCGCAGTCTGAGCCGCATGCTCTCCGGCCCGGATCTTCGACCCGGCCTGGGATCAGGGGATCATCGGTGGGGGTCTTCCAGACGTTTGCCGGCGTACTAGACGAAGCCGGCCAAGCACTCGACCGCGCCGCGCTCTACCTCTGGCAGCGGCTATCCGGCGATCAGAACTGATCTGGCGGTCCGGGCGCCTGGACGGGGGATGAAATGCTGGGCCGAGTGCGGGCAGTTAACAGGTATGGACGAGTCCGACGCGGACCTGCTGGCGGCCACGGTCCGAGGAGATGCCGAGGCATTCGGGCGTTTCTATCGCCGTCACGAACACCGCGTGCTTAGTTACGCGATTGCGCGATGCGCCAGCGCTGGTGATGTTGCGGATGTGGTCGGCGAGACGTTCCTGGCCGCGCTTAG
>JBEKKH010000720.1:0-4052 GCA_050010815.1 Streptosporangiaceae bacterium
GGCTCAGCCTGGACGAAATCGGCACGGTCGACGGCGGCCTGGCCAGCCTGAGCGAACCGCAGCGGTGGGAGAGCTACACCGAGATCCTCGAACGCGCGGGCCGCGACGAGGTCAGCGTCGAGGCCGCCGCCGGTGGAGATGGCGAGCTGGTCGATACACTCGTACGGGGCGCTGTTCTGCGAGGTGCGCGTCAACACGGTCACCGGGGAGACGCGGGTCAGCCGGTTCCTCGGCTCGTTCGACTGCGGGCGCATCATCAACCCCAAGACCGCAGCCAGCCAGTTCCGCGGCAGCATCATCATGGGGCTGGGAATGGCGCTCATGGAGGAGACGCTGTTCGACGAGCGCGAACGCGGTCCACAACGCCACCGGCACGCGCGTCCGCGATCTCCCGATCACGCTGGACAAACTGCTGTAAGGGTGACCCTTCGTCAGTCAGGCAGTCTTACCCAAGTCAGTTGGTCTCGTCGTCGCTGCTGTCATCAGCGGCCCGTGGTCGGTGGCCTGATCGTCGCCGGGCTCTGCCTTGCGAGACCCGCCCGACGCACGCCGGGCCCATGCGCCGAACGCGCAGACCAACGCGGCTCATTCGCCTGCGGAGGTCCAGTCGCGCGGGCGCCTACGCGGTGTCGTTACCCGGGTCGATGCCATGCTCGCGCAAGATGACCCGCAGTCTGTCCAGCTCGGCGTTCACCCGATCCAATTCGCTGACTAGCGGCGGGCGGTCAGCAGCGGCCCGCGTCCACTCCCTCTCCCGGGCGGCCCGGGCGGCGAGTAGTTGCTTCTCCTTGTCGCGCGTCGCGGCGGCGGCCTCGAAATCCTGACGGTCGATCGCGGCTTCCTTCTCCCGGCGCACCAGCACGATCTCATGGTCCAGCTCGTCCAGGTCAGGTCGCATGCCTGCCCAGCGTTCGATCGCTGCCAGGCGGTGGTCCAGCGTGTCGATCCGCGCGAGAGCATCATCGGGCAGCGAGGGGCTCGCCCGATTGCCGGACCCATGCAGCAACTGGATCACCTGCTGGCGCACCCGGTTCAGGTCGGCGCCCAGCTTCACCAGCACCTGCGCGGCCACGCCATCACCCTCACGCAGTAGGCCGAGCAGGATGTGCTCAGTGCCGATGTAGTTGTGGCCGAGCTGCACCGACTCGCGCAACGACATCTCCAGCGCCTTCTTGGCCCGCTTCGTGAACGGGATGTGCCCAGACGGCGCCTGCTGCCCCTGACCGATGATTTCCTCGACCTGCTGCCGCACGGCGTCCAGGCTGATCCCGAGCGACTCCAGCGCCTTGGCTGCGACACCCTCACTCTCACGGATGAGGCCGAGCAGGAGGTGCTCAGTGCCGATGTAGTTGTGATTGAGCATCCTGGCTTCTTCCTGCGCCAGCACCACAACCCGGCGGGCCCGGTCGGTAAACCGCTCGAACATGCCCCGCGCCGCCCTTCTCACCCCTTAAGCCAGGCTATGCCCCCGGTGCTAACACCGTACATCGCGGTGGCGGGAATCTGCGGAGCTGCCAGCTAGGCAATGACCACCGGTCAGGTCCGGGCGGATGGTGTCGGTGAGCCGTTCGGCGAGCACCGGGTTGTCGAACACGGATAGCTCGATGTGCGGCTGAAAAAATGGTTTGCCGCCACGCCGTTCGAGAGCCACCCTGCGAGGATGCGCATCGACACCGTGCTGCGCCGCGACTGGCGGGAATACCGGGAGATCAGGCTGACCGCGCTCAAGGACGCGCCGAGCGCCTTTGCCTCGACCTGGCAGGAGGAGGCCTCACTTACGGCGTCGCAGTGGATGGAACAAGCGCAGCGTTCCGAAGACGGTGACACCCTGACCATCGTGGTCGCCGCGGATGACGCTGGCCGCTGGGTCGGCCTTGCCGGCGGCTTCCGGCCGGGAGACCGGGGGGCAGATGCCGAGCTGATCTCGATGTGGGTTACCCGCGGCCGCCGCGGTCAACATCGGCCCGGAACTGGTCCGCGCCGTGCTGGCGTGGGCCGAGAGCCACGGAGCCAGCAGCGTCGGCCTGCACTGCATCCAGCGAGAAGGCGCGTGAGACAGCACTGCTGCCGGGTGCACAGCCGGGTCTAGCTCGCGTGTTGAGCGGCGAAGCCGGAGTTTCTGCAGGTCCCCGGACGAGATGCTGGCTGACGCGGTACACCGCTGGCAGGTAAAAGTCTCATTCAAGCCAGCGCGACGGAATTAATAGCCTTCTCGCCCTTGACTGATGCTGTACGTCGTGTCTTGATGGATATGTAATCATGCGGGCGTCAGGGAGAGGATGGCCATGCGTCAATGATTATCTTGCATATCACCGGTTGCATCCCGATGGGCTGCGGGAACGTAGTGATGTGGGCGCCTAGTCTCGCATGGTCCTGCCCTGGTTAACGCGCTCGCGTGTCCTTAGGTTAGGAATGGCCGCCATTGCCAGATCTTGTGTACCGTGCCTTGCCTTCACCGGGGACGCTCACCGGGGTTCAGTCAATGTTCAGCTAGCGGCAAGCGATCATTCAGCAATGACATCCTCGGCAGGAACGAGATAATCAGCACGCGCAGCTTGGCGGTTCCCTAGGCGACTCTGCCGGGATACGGTCGGCCGAAGGTGAGGATCGGAGCCTTTGAAAGTGACGAGACTAGCCAGGCTCCTAGTGCGAACGCTGGCCGCTTTCGCGGTGACGATCACGCTGACCAGCACCGCCGATGCGTCCGTCGTACACGGGAATACGATAGGGCCTAGGCAGGAAAAGTTTGTGTCAAATGGTGACTACTGCGTCCGCAGCGATGACTTCGGCAGCTCTACCTGGCTCTATAACGACGGAGGGAATGATTTCAAGGTCACCAGGAGTACAGCCAACGGACCGAGGGTGACAGCTTACCCGAACATCTTCCGCGGTTGGCAATGGGGAATCGGCACTAAGGGCGCCTGGCCGATCAAGGTATCCGCCGACGGCACGCCCAGGGCCGACCTCACGGTGACCAATACGTGGAAGGGGACTTACAATTCATCGCTTGACATGTGGTTTTCGACTTACCCTAACCGTACCACGCAGGCCAACGGCGCAGAGGTGATGATCTGGCTGAGCCACCCTGGTGCCGTGGCGGCCGGCCGGAGAGTGAGAATAGACGGCACCGACTGGTACCTCAATTCGTGGATGACGAGAAGCCACGGCAAGTCATGGCGTCTGATCATCTTCGTCCACACTACCCAGATCAGCAGCGTAAAAGGTCTGCTGCTCAACCCGTTCCTCCGCGCCGCCGAGTCCCGTCGGTGGATCAAGCCGTCCTGGTACTGGACGGGAATTGACGCGGGATTCGAGATCTGGAGGGGCGGCCAGGGCCTGGGCGTCCGTTACTTCAACGTCAACAGCTGATATCCTGTCCCGCTCGTAAATAGGATTAACCTGGTGACCCGAAAGCCTCAGCGCCGCGAACCAGGCCCGGTCGGTCGGTTCGTACCGCACCCGCCGGCCACGAGCCAGCGCGACCTGACGGCCGCGGGCGCCAGCCTGCTCAAGCCATGGGACGTCTCGACAGAGGAACTTCGCTGCCGATGCGGCCGAGGTTGAACCAACGGCCCTCGCGCACTGGCTCCAGCACACCTCTCGCGACGGCGACATGCAGCTCCCCGTCCACTCCCAGATAGCCCAGGTCTCTGGGCGTCTGCGGCCGGCCAAGATCGCCCGGTCAGGCTTTCGACGGTGCCACTTTCGCCGTGGCGGCGCGTGCTTCGGCGAGTTCGGTGGCAGTGAAGATCGTGACGGACAGCCCAATCAAGATCGCGCCGAGAGCCCGGGCCACGGTGAGTGAGTCGCCTAGCCAGAAGACGGCACTGGCCAGCCCGAAGACCGGAATCAGATTCACGATGATGCTCGCCGGTGCCGCTCGCACTCGGGCGATGGCGTAGTTATAGAGCCCGAAGCTGGCGGCATAGCCGATGACTCCCACGATGATTGCGGCGAACCAGAACCTCGCGGCCACGTGGCTGGGTGTGGTTTCGACGTGCATCGTCCACACGAAGGCAACTGCGGGAAGTACGAGGATCGCCGCGGTGGTG
>JBEKKH010000721.1:0-4030 GCA_050010815.1 Streptosporangiaceae bacterium
GGGACTACGATGCGAGCAAGGCCTTCTACCGGGCCGTGTTCGGCTACGACTATCAGGACGTCAGCGAGGGCGCCTTCAGGTACGCGGTGCTCATGATCGACGGGCGCGAGGTTGGCGGCATCGGGCAGTACCCGGACGGCACGCCGGAGGAGGCGCCCGCGGTCTGGTCGGCGTATTTTGCCGTCGACGACACCGACGCCGCCGTGGCCATGGTCGTCCAGCTCGGCGGCAGCATCGTGGAGCCCGTCCGTGACAGTCCGTACGGCCGGACCGGCGTGGTGACCGACGATCAGGGCACGGTGTTTTCTGTCATTACCACCCCGACCCCGCCCGAGCTGCAGCTGCCCTAGTGATGTCGGCCCCGCGTTAGGGCACAGGCGGCGTGCCGTGGGTGTGGAACGAGTCGATGGTTTTCAGCCCCCAGGCCTGCCCCTTGGCCCGCTCGGCCTCGGTCCAGGTAATCGTGCGCCAGTCCGGTGCCAGCACCAGCCGTGCCGCCGGGTTGCACAGCTCGATCCGGTTGCCGCCCGGCTCGTAGACGTAGAGGAAGAACGTCTGCTGGATCGCGTGCTTGTGCGGCCCGGTCTCGATGAATACCCCGCGGTCCAGGCAGATGTCGGCTGCGCGCAGGATGTCCTCCCGCGTGTCGGGCGTGAACGCGACGTGGTGCAGCCGACCGGTGCTGCCGGTCCAGTCCCGCGTGTACACCACGTCGTAGCCCTTGTTGGTGAAGTGCAGCCACTGCCCGGAGATGGTGCCGTCGTCGAGCCTGATCTGCTCGGTGACCCGGCCGCCAAGCACATCCCGGACGAACTCGCCGCTGGGCACCACGTCGGCGGCCAGGTAGTTCACGTGGTCCAGCCGCCGGACGCACACGCCGCGGCCCGGGTAGGCCTGAGCCTGGTTCTTCAGGGACGGCTTCAGTTCCCGCGGTGGTGAGTACCACTCGGTCTCCCAGTACAGCTCGAGCTCGTGCCCGTCCGGATCACGGAACAGGTAGGTGGCCCCGATGCCGGGGTCGCCGTCCTTCCAGGAGATGCCCAGTCCGGTCGCCTCGATCGCGCGGACGCGCGCCTCGAGCGCCTGCTGGCTCGACGCCCGCAGCCCCACCCGGCGGATACCCGAGGTGTCGTGCGCGGTGAGCTTAACCGTGTGATGCTCGTAGTCGTCCCAGGTACGAAGGTATACCGAGTTACCCTCGCGGGCGTTCTCGGTCAGGCCGAGCACGTCGACGAAGAACCGCAGGCTCGCTTCGGGCTGCGGCGTCAGCAGCTCGACGTGCCCCAGGTGCGCGATGTCGTGCAACGGGGGCCGCGTGGCCGCCGGATCCTGCTTCACGAGTACCTCCGGGGGAAGACGGTGCCGTCGAACAGCTTGCGCGCGGTCCGCACCACCCCGGCGCGGATTACCACGGGCGGCTGGCTGGTCTTGGGACTGGCGTCGATCTCGACCTCGACCTCGAGGTGCCCGGTGGGGTGCTCGATGTCAAAACGCGTCTGGCCCGGCGTGAGGGCGGCCAGCTCGGCTCCGGCGGCCCCGTCGAGCAGCAGCGCGGTCGCGACGCTGACCGCGCCGAGCACCCCGATCGACTCGTGCACCCGGACCGGGATGAATGTCCGGGTGCAGATCGTCCCGCCGTCTGCCGGGGCGGCGAGAAGTGAGACCTTCGGTACCGAGGTGCCGGACACATCGCCCAGGCCCATCAGCTCGGCGGCCGCCAGTCGCAGCGCCTGCACTCGCTGGTTGAGCCCGGCGTCCGTCTCGAGCTCGGCCACCGTCTCGTGCCCGGTCCGGCCGAGCTCGGACGCCGCCACCACCACGACCGGCATGCCGTTGTCCACGCAGGTCACGGTGACGCCGTCGATGACGTCGCGGATGCGCCCGGTCGGCAGCAGCGCGCCGGTGGCCGGCCCCTCAGTACCGGTGCCCTGCTGGCTGTCGAAGGCGAGGACGACCGCCGCGGCCGTCCCGGGGACCCCGGCGATCGCGGTATCGCCGTCGTACTCCACAGTGCCGTCCGCCCCGGGGAAGGTGGCGGTGGCCACGCTGCCGGAGTTGACCATGTGGATCCGGACCGGGGCCTTGGTCACCAGGCCCCGCTCGACCGCGAACGGACCCACGCCGGCCAGCAGGTTACCGCAGTTCTGCCGGTCAGAGACGGTGGCCGTATCGACGCCGACCTGCAGGAACAGGTAATCGACGTCGGCGTCCGCCCGGTCAGAGCCGCTGATCACGGCCACCTTGGACGTCAGCGGATGCGCCCCGCCGATCCCGTCGATCTGCCGGGGGTCCGGGCTTCCCATGATCCGAAGCAGCAGGTCGTCGCGCTCGGCCGGATCGGTCGGCAGGTCCTCGGCCAGGAAGTACGCCCCCTTGGACGTCCCGCCACGCATCAGCATGCACCGCACCCCGTCACCCGAGCCCATCGCCGGTTCCCTCCGGTACGTACTCGACACCGCGTGCGGCCAGCTTGGCCCGCAGCCCGTACAGGTCCAGGCCGAGCTGGCCGTCGGCCAGGGCCTTGCGGGTCTGCTCCTCCTTGGCCACCCGGGCCCGGCCCGCCGCCAGGGCCGCTGCGACGCCGGCCCGCGGCACGCACACCACGCCGTCGTCGTCCGCGATGATCGCGTCACCCGGCCTGACGATCTGCCCGCCGACCGATACCGGCACGTTCACCGCGCCCGGCGTCTCCTTGACCGTGCCCTGGGCGCTGACCGCCGCCGACCAGACGCCGAAGCCCATCGCGCGCAGCTCCGCCACGTCCCGCACGCCGGCCTCGATGACCAGCCCCCGGACCCCGCGCGCGGCCAGTGAGGTCGCCAGCAGCTCGCCGAACATCCCGTCGGTGGACGGCGATGCCGTCGTCACCACCAGCAGGTCGCCGGCCTGGCACTGCTCGACGGCCGCGTGGATCATGAGGTTGTCACCCGGCCAGCACAGCGCGGTGACCGCGGTCCCGCCGACCCGGGTCCCGTCCTGGATGGGACGCAGCCCGGGCCCTAGGTATCCGGTCCGGCCGATGGCCTCGTGCACGGTGGCCACGCCGAGCTCGGCGAGTGCGTCCACCACGGCCAGGTCGGCTCGGGCCACTCCGGTGACGATCACGTTGCGCATCAGACACCTTCCTGTGGGCCGGCCTTCGGTGTGTCCAGCAGGGCCGTTATGACGCTGCGCAGATGGCGGCGGGCCTCCGCCTCCGCCTGGGCCGGCTGCCGCTGCGTGATCGCGGTTATGATCGCCAGGTGCTCGGGCAGCGAGGCCTGCGGACGCCCCGGGCGCAGTGAGAGCTGGAACCGGTGGCGGACCAGCTGCCCGTTCAGCCGCTCGAGCAGGGCCGCCGCGACCGTCTGACCTGACATCTCCCGCACCAGCCGGTGCAGTTCACCGTTGAGTGCCGAGTACTTCAGCGGCTCGCCGTCGGCCACACTGCGCTCGAGCTCCTCGCCCAGCTGCCTGAGCTGGGCGGCCTCGGCCTCGGTGACCCGCTCGGCCGCCTTAGCCGCGCACAGTCCCTCCAGCGCCATCCGGCACTCGGTGATGGCGACCGCCTCGTCCAGCGTGATGACCCGGACCCGCGCCCCGCGGTTCGGTATCCGCTCGACGAGCCCCTCCGCGGTCAGGTCGAACAGAGCCGCGCGCAGACTGGCCCGCGTCACGGCGAGCATCCCAGCCAGCTCCTCCTCGACCAGACGTTGTCCCTGTGCCATGTCGCCCGCGAGAATCGCCCGCCGCAGTCGCTCCACTGCCACCCGCCGGGCCGGCTCGCCCCGTACCGGCTCACCCGGTCCCGGCTCACCCGGTCCCGGCTCACCCCGCCCCGCATCGCTGTCCGCCCGCACCCAACCGATCCTAAGAAATCTCCAACAAAATTGTCAACAATCACCGCCCTTGATCAGCCGGACGGGCGGCTCAGCTGGCCGAGGAACAGCGGCAGCCCGGTGGCAGTGTGGACGATGGCGAACAGGAACGGCCGGTCGACGACCATCGTGACCGGCGGCGGCCGCCGGAACGCAGCCAGCGCCTTGATCGC
>JBEKKH010000722.1:0-4029 GCA_050010815.1 Streptosporangiaceae bacterium
GCGGCCGCGGCGTCGAGCACCCGCGCGGAGTTCCGGAAGCTGGTCGAAAGCAGCAGCACCGGAGCCGGGCCCGAGGACGCCGAGGCCCCGAACGGCCGGACCCTGGCCACCACAGGGAAATCGACGGTGAACCGCCGCAGGTTCCCCGCGCTCGCGCCGCGCCAGCCGTAGATGGACTGGCACGGGTCCCCGACCGCCGTCACCGGATGCCCGCCGCCGAACAGCGAGCGCAGCAGCACGAGCTGCGCGTGGCTGGTGTCCTGGTACTCATCGAGCAGGACCACCTGGTAACGGGCCCGCTCGGCCGCCCCCACCTCCGGGTGCCTGCTGGCGATCCGGGCCGCCAGGGCCACCTGATCGGAGTGGTCGAGGACCTCGCGGGCCGCCTTGGCCGCCGCGTACCGCTCGACCAGCGGCAGCAACTGCTCCCTGGCCAGCTGCGTTGCGATTATCTTCCGAACGGACGCCGGTACCCGCCCAGGCAACCCGTCCCGCTCCGTGGCCAGCCATGCCCCCACGGCGGTGACGTCTTCGGGCTCGCGCAGGTGCTCGGCCAGATCCCCGGCCAGTTCGAGCACGGCCGCGGTCACCGTCTGCGGAGTCCAGATGATCTCATCCATCGGCCCGTCGTAGGCGGCCACGATCCGCGCCGCGAGCTGCCAGGACAACGCCGGCGTGATCAGCCGCATGGACGGCTCGAGCCCTTCGCGCAGGGCGTTGTCGCTGACCAGCCGGCCCGCGTAGGCGTGGTAGGTCCCGATCGCCGGATCGCCGTCGAACGGGTCACCGGACCCGGCCCGGCCCGGTTCGCTGCCTTTCAGCTCCGCCCGGCGCAGGCGTTCCAGCCGGGAGCGGACCCGGTCGGCGAGCTCGGCCGCGGCCTTCCTGGTGAAGGTGAGCCCGAGCACCCGGTCCGGGCGGACCATCCCGTTGGCGACCAGCCAGACCAGCCGGGCCGCCATCGTCTCGCTCTTGCCCGAGCCGGCCCCGGCGATGACGGCCATCGGGCCAAGCGGCGCGCAGATCACCGCGGCCTGCTCCGGCGTGGGCTCGGGCAGCCGCAGCAGCCGGGCCAGCTGGACCGGGCCGATCCGGCCGGTGCGCTCCAGGCCCGTGGTCATCGTGGCGGTCGTCACTATGGCATTCCAGCAGAGACCACCGACATTTGGCGGCACCTTGGGCCGGAACGCCGGAACCGGCCGGGGGCGGCCGGCGTTGACAAGGTGGAGGCTGATGTGGACCAGGCCGAGCGTGAACAGATCCAGCGGGCTCTTCAGCACGAACTGCGGGAGCGATTCGCCGACGGCGCGGTGCAGCGGGCCGTGCTCCTGCAACCCGGGGACGATCCGGCGATCGAGTCCGGGCAGTTGCTGGTGCGGGTCTTCCTCCCGCCGCCGGGCGACGGGGAGGACTACGAGCACGCCCTGGCCGCCTGGCAGGACGCCCACCAAACCGGGATGGACACGCTCCGGCGCGAGCTCTCGCTCCGGCTGCCCGCGGCGCGGCTGCTCGAGTTCACCTTCGACGACCCGGACCCGGCCACCCCGCGGATCGTCATGGCCGACGACGGGTCGCTGGCCGCCGAGCAGCTGTCCGGCCGGGAGATCGTGACGACGGCGCTTACGCTGCTGCGCGCCAACTACGTGTTCCCCGAGCTGGCCGCCCGCGCCGCCGAGGCGGTGCAGGTCAGGCTGGAGGCCGGCGAGTACGACCAGCTGGACGAGATCACGCTCACCGAGCGGGTCACCGGCCACCTACAGGAGATCACCGCGGACAAGCACCTGGCGCTGCGGCTCGGCGGTGGGCCGGGGCCGGGGGGCGGGCCGGGGCCGGGGGGCGGGCCGGGGCCGGGGGGCGGGCCTCGTCATGGACCCGCCCTGGATGACCTCAAGGATCATGAGACCAGGCGGCTGGCCATGCGGCGGATGGGGCGGCTGGACAACTTCGGCATCCGCCGGGTCGAGCGGCTGGCCGGCAACGTCGGTTACCTCGACGTGCGCCGGGTCCCGGTCCCGGCCAACGCCGGGCCGGCCATCGCGGCGGCGATGGAGCTGGTCGCCGGGACCCACGCGCTCATCATCGACCTGCGGCGCAACGGGGGCGGCTCGCCCGAAGGCGTGGTCTTCTGGTGCAGCTACCTGGTCGACGAGCAGCCGCCCACCCACCTCAACGACATCTTCCGGGCCGACACCGGCGAGACCCGCCAGTTCTGGGCGCTGCCCTACGTGCCAGGCCCTCGCTACCTCGACCGGCCGGTCTACGTGCTGACCAGCGGCCGGACGTTTTCCGGCGGTGAGGACTTCGCCTACACGCTGCAGGCCCTGGGCCGGGCGCAGGTGATCGGCGAGACGACGGGGGGCGGCGCGCACCCGACCAGGCCGTTCGGCATCAGCGCGGCGGTGCACATCGCCATCCCGTTCGCGCGTTCTGTCAACCCCGCGACCGGCACGAACTGGCAGGGTACCGGCGTGGTTCCCGATGTCGCCGTGCCGGAGGGGCAGGCGTACGACGTCGCCTACGCCACCGCGCTGCGGCACGTGCTGGCGCTGGAGGACCTGCGCCCGCCGATCGCCGACGAGGCGCGCGAGGCGCTGGAAGCGGTCACGGGGTGACCTGCTCGCCGTCGGGGTGAACCGGGCAGCAGGAGGCGACCGGGCAGGTGCGGCAGCCGGGGTTGACCTTGGCCTCGAAGACCGGGCCTGCCATCCCGGCCGCGACGGTCTCCACCAGGTCCTTGGCCCAGCCGGGCTCGGCGTCTTCGGCCAGCGCGCCCTGCCGCTGCACCTTGGCCCGCATGGTCACGCCCGACGCCTTGCCCACCTGGACCAGCTCGGCGCCGCCCGGCTCGGTCAGGCCGAGCCGCTCGAACGCGCCGAGCAGCACCGCCAGCTGGTACACGCCCAGCTGCGGGTGCCGGTCGAGCTCGTCCTCGCGCGGCGCGCTGCCGCCGGTCTTCAGGTCGACGATGACCGCGCGGCCCGCCTCGTCGGATTCCAGCCGGTCCACCCGGCCGGTGATCTCCACCGGGCCGATCCGGACCTTGAGCTGCTGTTCCACCGCGATGAGCTCGCGCGGGTTCTCGGCGTGCCAGGTCAGGAACTTGCGGACCATGCGCTCGGCCAGAGCCCGCTGCTTGGCGCTGTACCAGGCGCTGCCGAAGTCCAGATGGTGCCAGATCTCGTCGATGCGATCAGCCACGGCCCGTTCGGAAGCTCCGGAAGCAGCCAGGACGGCGGCGGCGTGAATAACGGTGCCCAGGTGGCGCAGGACATCAGACCGGCCGGCCCCGACGGCCGCCTCGAGCAGCCAGCGCAACCCGCACTTGGTGAACGACTCGACCTGGGACGGGGACAGCCGGACGGTCTCGCCGCCGGCCACGATCGGGCCCGCGTCGGACAGCTCGGTCAGCGCGTACCACGCCGCCGGGTGCGCGGCGCGGACCCCGGCGGCGGCGAGCCGGGCCAGCTGGGTGGCCGCGGCCTGGCGGACGGCGGGCGCGGCCCCGGGGTCGGCGGCGGACCGGCGCAGGTCGGCGACCAGGGCTGACATGGACAGCCAGCGGTGGCGGGAATCGGCGACCCGCTCGATCGGCACCTCGTCGCCCGCCAGCTCGGTCAGGAACCTGGATGGCCGCTGGTCAGTGTCCTCCCCGCCCGCCGCGGTGACCACCAGCCGCCGCCGGGCCCGGGTGACCGCCACGTAGAACAGCCGCCGCTCCTCGGCAAGCAGCTTGGCGGCCAGCATCGCGGCGTCCACGTCGGCGCCCAGGGCGGGTCCCGCATCGGGCCTGGCGGTCTCCGCGAGCTCGCCCGCGCCGAGCAGCGATCCGCGCAGCCGCAGGTCGGGCCAGGTTTCCTCCTGCACGCCCGCGACCACCACGACGTCCCACTCCAGGCCCTTGGACCGGTGCGCGGTGAGGATGCGGACACAGTCCTCGCGCACGGCGCGCTCGGCCAGCGTGTCGCCGACGATCTCCTGACCGCCCAGGCTGTCGGCGAACAGCCCGGGCGCGCCCGGCGGCATGGTGTC
>JBEKKH010000723.1:0-4025 GCA_050010815.1 Streptosporangiaceae bacterium
AGCAAGTGCCACGTCAGGCTCCCTGACTTTTCCCTGGCTTGGAAGCGGGTTGTGGGCAGCTTACCTGCCACAACAGATAGGTTAGAAGACATGCCGGAATTCATTTATCAGATGCGTGCCGTGCGCAAGGCGCATGGCGACAAGGTCATTCTCGACGAGGTCACGCTGGCGTTTCTTCCCGGCGCGAAGATCGGCGTCGTGGGTCCGAACGGCACCGGCAAGTCGACCTTGCTCAGGATGATGGCAGGGGTGGAGCAGCCATCCAACGGCGAAGCGCGCCTGATGCCGGGCTTCACTGTCGGACTGCTCGACCAGGAGCCCCAGCTGGACGAGACCAAGACGGTCCTGGGTAACGTCGAGGACGGCGTGGCCGACACTAAGAGGCTGCTCAACGAGTACAACGAGATCGCCGAGAAGATGGCGACCGATTACTCCGACGACATGCTCGATCAGATGGGCCGCCTGCAGGAGCAGCTGGACCACCGGGATGCCTGGGACCTGGACAGCCAGGTCGAGCAGGCCATGGACGCCTTGCGCTGTCCGCCACCCGACGCGGAGGTCGCCAGCTTGTCCGGCGGGGAGAAGCGGCGGGTCGCGCTCTGCCGGCTGCTGCTGTCCCAGCCTGACCTGCTGCTGCTCGACGAGCCCACCAACCACCTGGACGCCGAGAGCGTGCAGTGGCTCGAGCAGCACCTGGCCAAATACCCGGGTACTGTCGTCGCGGTCACCCACGACAGGTACTTCCTGGACGACGTGGCCCAGTGGATCCTTGAGCTCGACCGCGGCCACGCCTACCCGTACGAGGGCAACTACTCCACCTACCTGGAGACCAAGGCCGCCCGGCTCAAGGTCGAGGGCGCCAAGGACGCCAAGAAGCAGAAGCGCCTGGCCGACGAGCTCGAATGGGTCCGCTCCAGTCCCCGGGCGCGTCAGGCGAAAAGCAAGGCGCGGCTGCAGCGGTACGAGGAGATGGCCGCGGAGGCCGACAAGGGCCGCAAGCTCGACTTCGAGGAGATCCAGATCCCGCCGGGCCCGCGCCTGGGCAGCGTGGTCGTGGAAGTCAACGACCTGGTCAAGGGCTTCGATGACCGGATGCTCTTCGAGAAGCTCTCCTTCACCCTGCCACGCAACGGCATCGTCGGTGTCCTAGGGCCGAACGGCGTCGGCAAGACCACGCTGTTCAAGATGATCGTCGGCGAGGAGCCGACCGATTCCGGCACGATCAGGATCGGCGAGACGGTGACGATCTCCTACGTCGACCAGTCCCGTGAGCGCATCGACTCGAAGAAGAACGTCTGGGAGGCGATCTCCGACGGCGAGGCGTTCATCCGCGTCGGCAACGTCGAGTTTCCCAGCCGCGCGTATGTAGCCGCGTTCGGCTTCAAGGGCGCGGACCAGCAAAAGCCGGCCGGCATCATGTCCGGCGGGGAGCGCAACCGGATGAATCTAGCGCTCACCCTCAAGCTGGGCGGGAACCTGCTGCTGCTGGACGAGCCGACCAACGACCTGGACGTGGAGACGCTTGGCTCGCTGGAGAACGCGCTGCTCGAGTTTCCCGGCTGCGCGGTCATCACCAGCCACGATCGCTGGTTCCTAGACCGGGTCGCCACCCACATCCTGGCCTGGGAAGGCGGCGCGAACTGGTTCTGGTTCGAGGGCAACTTCGATGCCTACGAGAAGAACAAGATCGACCGCCTCGGCGCCGAGGCCGCCCGTCCGCACCGCGTCACCTACCGCAAGCTGACCCGCGGCTAGAGGCGATGCCAGGTAATTAAGGCTGCCCGGCGGCGTGAATCTCAGGTCGCCAACCTGTCGCTGCGGCATGCCCTCTTGCCAGACGGGCTCGCCTAACGTCCGAGGGCGCGCAGCGCGGCGTCGAGTATCTCAGCTCGGTCAGCCTCGCTCAGCTTGCCGTCGGCGGAGGCCATGGCCGCCATGGTCGCGCCCTTGACGACGCCGAACGAGGCGTGCGCCCGCAGGATCGCGGCGCGGTCACCGCCGCCGGGAGCCGCTATCGCGGCGATCACCTGCTCGGTCATTTCCCGTGAGGTCCGCGGCAGCCGCTGGTCGATCATGGCGAGTACCGCCGGGTCACGGTCGATGATCATCGCCAGTTCGCTGGATTCGGCGGCCAGGTCGATGAAGGCGTTCAGCAGTTCCCGGGGAGCGGGAGTGCCCGAGTCGAGAGAGGCGATGATCCGCTCGTAGGCTGCCAGCGGCTCGGCGAGCAGCCCGCCGAGGATGTCGGCCTTCGACGGGAAGTGATAGTAGAGCGCGGCCGTGGTCGTGCCCAGCTCACGAGCTATATCCGCGATCGACGTACCCGTGTAGCCCTGCATGGCGAACAGTTCCGCCGCGATCGCCAGGATGCGGTGCTTGGTATCGGCCGGGCTCATGTGCGCCAGTCTACTTGCTAACCGATCAGTAAGTCGTTATCGTAAAGCACTTACTTATCGATCAGTAAGGAGATGGGTCGCATGCCGGAAACCGCTCCGTTTCGCTGGACGCGGCGCCACGTCGCGGCACTGATTGTGCTGTGCCTGGCGGCGCTGCTTGACACCATCGACGTGACGGTCGTCAACGTCGCGATGCCGGCCATCAAGAGCACGCTGCACTTTTCCGAGGGTGGCCTGGCCTGGATGGTGAGCGCCTACATGGTCCCGTTCGGCGGGTTTCTGCTGCTGGGAGGCCGCGCTGGCGACGTACTGGGTCGTCGCAGGGTGCTACTTGCGGGAACCGTTCTCTTCACCGTGGCGTCGATCGGTTCAGGGCTGGCACCGGACACCGCCGTTATGGTCATCACCCGGGCGGCCGAAGGCCTAGCCGCGGCGTTCGTGGTGCCGATGACTCTCGCGCTGCTGGCGGTGGTGTTCCCCGCGGGTCCGGCGAGGACTCGCGCGTTCAGCGTGTGGGGCGCGATCTCGGCCGCGGCCGGGACGTTCGGCCTGATACTCGGCGGCCTGCTGGTGTCGGCGGTCGGGTGGCGATGGATCTTCTTTATCAACGTGCCCGTCGGAGCGCTGGTGATCGCGTTCGCGCTGCGGGTGCTGCCGTCCGATAGCGAGCGCCAGAGCGGCGGCTTCGACCTCGCGGGCGCGGTGGCCGTGACTGGCGGCGCGAGCCTGCTGGCCTACGGGACCGTCCGCGGCACCTGGGGCAGCCCGGTCACGATTGTCTCGCTGATCGCGGCCGCCGCACTGATCGGCTACTTCGTGGTCCACGAGCGATTCGTGGCGCCGCATCCGCTGCTGCCGATGTCGCTGTGGCGCAACCGGTCCGTCAGCGGTGCCAACCTGATCGGGGCGCTGTTCAGCAGCGCGATATTCGCCATGTTCTTCTCAACGACGCTCTACATGCAGCAGGTTCTCAGCTACTCCGCGCTGCGCACCGGCCTCGCCTATATACCGCTGGGGGTGTCCATCCTGGTCGCGGCGGGGATCAGCCCGGCGCTGGTGCGGGCCATCGGGGTCCGGATGACCACCGTTGCCGGGACCGTCCTCGCGGTCGCGGGGCTGATCCTGCTCACCGGTATCCCGGTCCACGGTTACCTGCTGACCGACATCCTCATCCCGGAGACGTTCATCGGGCTCGGCGGCGGCCTCGTCCTGGTACCGACCTCGATCGCGGGTATGTCGGGAGTCGCTGTCGGTCGTTCGGGTATCGGGTCCGCGTTGCTGAACGCGAGCCGCCAGCTTGGCGGGGCGCTTGGGTTCGCGGTGATCTCCGCGATCGTGGCGAACCGCACTGGCGCACTGCTGGCGCGCGGCGTAACCGGGCCGGCCGCGATGACCAGCGGCTTCCATACCGGGTTCGTGGTCAGCGCGGGGCTGGTCGCGGCCTCGGCCATCGCGGCGCTCGTCTTGCTCCGCGAAGACGGCCGGGGCCAGCACGTGAACCTGATCGAACTGCAGGCCGCCGGGGTGGGCTAGCCGCAATGCCGGGGAGTCAGGGTCCGTTGCCTGTTGTCACGGATTTCCGTCGGCGTGTCGCGGGGTTTGCGTGGTCCGGTAGCCGCCAAACATGAT
>JBEKKH010000724.1:0-4010 GCA_050010815.1 Streptosporangiaceae bacterium
GAAGCCGGGCACGCCGAGTTCACCGTCACCGAGATGCTCCCCGACCCCGGCCAGCTCTGGCTCACCGACCGACAGGGCCGGCGCTACAGCTCCGAGCTGAGGTTCATCGCCTACGACAACATGACCTAGTGTCCCGGTTCGGAGATGCGTGAGCAGTACCGGCAGATGCGGTCGATGATCTGGTCGGCGGTCTTGGTCCACTTGAAGGGCCGGGCGCTGGCATTCCAGATCGTGATCCAGTCTTCCAGCGCGGTGGTGAGTTCGTCGAGGGAGCAGAACACGCCGCGGTCCAGGCAGCGCCGCTGCAATTCGGCGAACCACCGTTCCACCTGGCTGATCCAGGAGGAGTAGGTGGGCGTGAAGTGCAGCTGGACCCGGGGATGAGCAAGCAGCCATTTACGGACCGGGGGCGCCTTATGGGCGGACAGGTTGTCGCAGATCACGTGAATGGCCAGGCCGGGCTCGGTCTGCCGGTCGATCTCATCGAGGAAGTCGCGGAAGTCGACGGCCCGGTGCTGGGCGGACAGCTTGCCGATCACCTTGCCGGTGGCGGTGTTCAGCGCGGCGAACAGGTCGATGGTGCCGTGCCGGACATAGTCATGGCTGCGTCGCTCGGGCACCCCGGGAATCATCGGCAGGACCGGCGCGGTCCGTTCCAGCGCCTGGATCTGCGGCTTCTCGTCGACCGCGAAGACCGCCGCGTTCGCCGGCGGGGCGAGGTACAGGCCCACCACGTCGCGGATCTTGTCAATCAGCAGCGGGTCAGGGGAGATCTTGAAGGTCTCGGACCGCCAGGGCTGCAGCCCGAAGGCCCGCCAGATTCGGTGGACGCTGGCCGGGGAGATCCCCACCTGGCGGGCCAGCTCCCGCTTGGACCAGTGGGTGGCGCCCTCCGGGGTCTCTTCCAGGGTGCGCACCACCACCTCCTCCACCTGGGCGTCGGTGATGGTGCGCGGCACGCCCGGGCGGGGTTCATCGCCCAGCCCGTCCAGCCGCCGGGCCAGGAACCGGGCCCGCCACTTGGTCACGGTGACCCGGCTGACCCGCAGCCGCGCCGCCACCGCGGTGTTGCTGCGGCCCTCGGCGCAGGCCAGCACGATCCGTGCCCTCAGTGCGAGCCCTTGAGCGGTTTTCCGGCGCTTCGCCCAGTTCTCCAATGTCCGCCGCTCAGCCTCGGACAGCACCAGCGGCTCCAGCCTGTTATCACCCATGCCACCAGCAGACCGCAGCCCGAAACTCTCGTCACCACCTGGCCCGGTCCTGAGACGAAACACGACTCACGTGGTGCCAAGGCAACTCAAAACCGGGACACTAGGCTCACCCGCCCGGGAGCGGGAATGGGCAGCGCAATCGGGGAGATGCACCGCTTGAGACCCGGTGTCACTGTCGGGAAGGCGGATAGCGAGGTGACCATGCCGAGGCCGAACCCTGCACGCGCTCTAAGGTCCCTGGTCCCCCAGTCACGCGACCAGCGGGTGTACCTGCTGGCGACGCTGATCAACATTTACGGGACCGGGCTGATCATCACCGCCATGACGCTGTATGCGATCAGGGTGGTGCATCTGACGGCGGAGCGTGCTGGGCTGGCCCTGACGATCGCGGGTCTGGTGAGCTTGCTGGCGGCAATGCCGATAGGCCGGCTGGCCGACCGGCGCGGTCCCCGGGATGTGTTCCGGGTGGCGTTGTTCGTGCTGGGCGCGGCGGCCACGGGTTATGTGCTGTTCGCGCACAGCTTCGTCAGCTACCTGATCGTCACCACCGTGGACGGGATCGCGCTGACCTCGTCAACCACGGCCAACGTGGCGCTGCTGCGGCGGGTCGGCGGGAAAGACGCCACCACCTTCCGGTCGCAGATGTCGGCTGTGCTCAACCTGGGCATGTCGCTCGGCATCGCCACCTGCGGTGTCGCGATCGAGCTCAATACGGTGACTGCGTACCGGGCGCTATTCCTGGGTAACGCGGCGAGCTGCCTGATCGGTGTCGCGGTGCTAAGCCGGCTGCCCAGGTTCGAGCCGCTGCCAGGCGCGCGTGAGGAGTCGCCGTTTACCGCGCTGCGGGACCGGCCGTTCGTGGGTTATACGGCCCTGTCCGGGGCGATGTACATGCAGAACTTCGTGCTCGCACTGCTACTGCCGGTGTGGGTCGTGTTCCATACGAACGCGCCGCGATGGACCGTCTCGGCGTTGGTAATCATCAACACGATCATGGTCGTGCTGTTCCAGGTGCGGGTCGGCAAGACCGTGCAGACCATCAGGCAGGGCGGTGCCGCGTTTCGCCGGGCCGGGGTGATCTTCCTGGTCAGCTGCTCGGCGCTAGGCCTGGCGGCCGGGCTTCCCGCCTGGGCCGCCACGTTGCTGCTGGCCGCCGCCGTGATCGTGCACACCGTCGGCGAGCTGTGGCAGTCCTCGGCCATGTTCGCGCTCGACTTCGGGCTGGCGCCCCCGCACGCGCAGGGCCAGTACCAGGGCCTGGCCGGCATGGGCACGTTCGCCGGGCAGGCGCTATCCCCCTTTATCCTGGTCGGGCTCGTCCTCAGCGGCGGCCGGCTCGGTCTGGTCCTGCTCGGCGCCTGGTTCGCCATGCTCGGCCTGGTCGCCCCCGCCGTGGCCCGGTGGGGCGAGCGCACCCGCCCGGCCCCGCCCGCCCTCGCAGCCGAGGCCACGGTCGGCGCCGTCGCCGAGCAGGCAGTCGTATCCGACTGACAGCGCCGGCCCCACCCAAGGGCTAGTACGCAATGCTGAAGGTGCCGGTGTGTGGCTCGGATTGCGAGGCTGCCGTTCGGCAGCCTTCTTTAAGGCGGCCGGCAAGCGCGGACCTCTGGGCGTTCGCTGCGGATGCCGGGAAATCATGGCCTGGCATCGCCGATCGGAATGAGGGTCACCATGGCCAGTCCCCTTCGATCAGCACCGTCCTGGGGGAGCGCGCCGCGAGCGCTGACGCCGGCGGAACGGCGCATGCTGCTACGCGACTGGAATGATACGGCGCGGGATGTGCCGCAGGTTACCTTGCCGGAGCTGTTCGAGGGCCAGGTAGCGCGGGCGCCGGGGGCCGTGGCGGTGGCATGTGGTGATCTGGCGCTGTCCTATGCCGAGCTGGATGAGCGGGCGGGGCGGCTGGCACGATATCTGGTGTCGCTGGGCGCGGGGGCCGGGCGGCTGGTCGCGGTGGTGATGGAGAAGTCCGCTGAGGTGTTCGTGGCGTGGCTGGGGGTGGCCAAGTCGGGGGCGGCGTTCTTGCCGGTGGACCCGGCGTATCCGGCGGAGCGGATCGGGTTCATGCTGGCGGACGCGCGGCCGGACCTGGTGGTCACGACGATGGCGGCGGCAGCGTCACTGCCCCCGATGCCGGGCGGGGGGCCGTCGCGGCTGGTGCTGGATGATCCAGTGCTGGCGAGGGAGCTGGCCCGGCCGGAGCCGGGTGATGTGACCGTGCTGCGCCGGGCGAGGCTCGCGGATCCGGCGTATGTGATTTACACGTCGGGGTCGACGGGCAAGCCGAAGGGGACGGTGGTGACGCACCGGGGCCTGGCGAGCCTGGCCGGGTCGATGGCCGCGGTGTTCGGGATCGGCCCTGGGTCCCGGGTGCTGCAGCTCGCGTCGCTGAGCTTTGACGCGGCCGTGATGGAGATGCTGATGGCGTGGCCGGCCGGGGCGGCGCTGGTGGTTCCGGAGCCGGGACCGCTGGCCGGGGAGGTGCTAGCGGAGGCGCTGAACGAGCTGCGGGTCAGCCATGCCCTGATCATCCCGAGCGTGCTGGCTAGCGTCCCGGCCGGGCGGGTGCGCGGGCTTGACTGCCTGATCGTGGGCGGTGAGGCGTGCCCGGACCGGCTGGCGGCCGAGTGGTCGTCAGGGCGGCGGATGGTCAACGCCTACGGGCCCACCGAGGTGACGATCGCCGCGACGTTGTCGGGTCCGCTGTCGGGGTCGGTCGTTCCGCCGATCGGCCGTCCGGTCTGGAACACGCGGGTGCTGGTGCTTGATGAGGGGCTGGGTCTGGTGCCGCCGGGGGTG
>JBEKKH010000725.1:0-4001 GCA_050010815.1 Streptosporangiaceae bacterium
GCGATGCTGAGGGTGATGCCGCCCTCGCGCTGCTGGGACACGCCGTAGTCCAGATCGAGAAAATCCCGGGTGGCGAAGAAGTCCTGAGCGTTGGCCTGCGGGAGTGGCTTCTTCGGGTCGAACAGGCCCGCCTCGGCCATCTTGTCCCGGAGCTTGGCTCCGACCGGGTGCCGGTGGGTATCGACGATTGCCCGGTACTTCGTTCCGTTCGGTAGTGTCATGGTGACTCCTTCTGCGGGTTTCGTTCTGGTGGCATCTTGCTCGTGCGCCTGCGGCAGTCGGCCTGACGCGCCAGGGCGCGTAGCAGGGCTGTCACGCCGGGCGGGGAAATCGCCAGCCCACGGCGGGCACGAAAAAAGCCCCGGAGGCGTCTCGGCGGCACTCGCGTCAGCGAGCGTCCTGAGCTACCGAGGTCCGGAGCAACTGGTCACAAAGTAACACAGATATTCCCGTGGGCACGCACGGCCGGATCGCCGCGGGAGTGACGGGGCCGACCGCTTGCCTGGCCGCCACGTCCGCCGGCCCGCCAGGATGAGGGCACCGGGGGAAGACGGCGATGCCGATGATCAGCAGGCGGTCGACGGCGGCCTTCTGCTCCCATGCGCTGATCGGCGGCCGCGACAGGGTCCGGTACGGCACCTCAAGGTAGGCGCCGCCGTCGGGGTCGAGTGCCCAGATCCGGCTGATGTCGCGCGGATCGCGGCGCAGCACGAACCGGCCCAGCTGCTCGCGGCGCGCGATCCACGGCTTCAGCGCGTCGCAGTAGTACTGCACGTGGTCGATCACGAACCCGGACCGCGTCACCGTCCGCCGGATCACCGGCAAGAAGTCGACGAGGAACGCGGTCTCGCTGGCCACCGTCGCCGGCTGGCCGGTCTCTGCGGCTTTCCCGGCCCATACCGCGGCCGGGGTGCGGCCGAGCGTCTCGTGGACCTCGCCGTGGTGGCAGGCGACCGCCAGGGCCAGCCAGCGTTGCAGCTCGCGCAGCGTCAGGGCAGCCGACGCGCCGCTATCGTAGCCGCCGCGGTCGGCGGTGCTGGAGAACGTCGTGCCCGGGCAGCTCGTGGACCATCTTCATCATGGTGCCGATCAGCCGCTCGATGATACCGCCGAAGTGCGGTTGCCCGGGCGGACGGTAACGCAGCCGGATCCCGTGCTGCTCGCAGCCGCGGCGCAGCGCCTCGCTCTTGAACTCAGCGGCGTTGTCGACGTACAGCTCGAGCGGCTTGCCGCTCATCGGCCACGCCGCCTCGGCGCCCAGCCGCTCCAGCCAGGGCCGTTTGTCGGCCGCCGCGTGCGCCAGGCACAGCCCGACCGAGGTCGCCGACGGGGCCTCCAGCGTCACCACCATGCCGACCACGCACCGGGAGCACACGTCGATCGCGACCGTGAGGTACGGGCGCCCGACCGGCAGCCGGTGCTGTTCGTCGACCACGATGACGTCGACCGGGGTGTGATCGGCCTGCACCTGCTCAAGGAGCCCGGTGATCTCGGGCGGCGTCCCGCCGGCGGACCGGCGGGTCCTCGCCGCGTCCCTGCCTTCCCGGGCCGTGACCGTCTTCACCGGATCGAGCCGCGCGATGCGGCGCAGCACCGTCCCCCGCGACGGCACGCGCAGCCCGCGGACCCTGCATTCCCGCGTGATTTCCCGGTAGACCGAGGCTACCGCCCGTCGCTGCCGCGTCAGGTAACGGGCCCGGAGGACCTCCCGCATCACCGCTTCCACCTCATCAGGAAGCCGCTCACCGCCACGGCCGCCGCTGGAGGTGCCGGGCAGCAGGTCCGATGCGACGCCCTCGCCTGCCCGCCACCGGCCGACCAGCATGTAGACCTGTCGCCGGGACACGCCCAGCTGGGACGCCGCCGTGTCGGCAGCTTCCAAGCCCACCACCCGCTGCGCGGCGAGTTCCCTGACCACGTCGGCCCGGCGGACAGCCAGGCCCCACGCCTCCGCAGGCGCGGTCAGCACGCCGCGCTCTGCCACCACCGGGTCATCGGCCATTCCGGAGTCCCCAACGCCGTCGCGCACACGAGTACGGAACGGAAGTGACCGTAGCGCAGGCGACTCCAGGACACCGGAAACCCGAAGCCCCCTGCACTCAACCGCGTTCGTCCACATCACCCGCGCAGGCGAGTTCGGACATTCACACCCTGAGCACGTACCACAAACGACCGTTTACGGACACATGGAGACTAGGCATGGGCCCGGCGCGCAGCGATTCCTCGCCAGGCTGAGGAGCACGAGCGAGTCACTGTACTGATGCAGATTCGCACCTTCCGTGCACCGCCGCTGCCTCGACCGCGTCCCATGTTTTATCGGGAAGCGGGAGGGAGCGGACATGGCAAGCGAAAAAGACGCGGCCGAGATCATCGAGACGATTGCCCAGTCGATCAGGGTCAGCCAGCGGGGAGCGCGCAAGGTGAAGGCGCACCGGTTCAAGGAGCTGTTCGGCTACCAGGTGCTGAGCGCTCCGCGCCGGGAGAGGATCGAGCAGCTTATGGCAGAGGCCGGGATCATGGTGCAGCCGTCTCTCGAGGAAGCGAAGCGCGACGACTGGCTGGTCATGTCGATGCCGGTGCCGGTTCCCGTCGTGGAAACCAGCCCCGACCCGGAACCGTCGGCGGAGTGGTTCGCGCATATGGCATCGGTACGGACGGACACCGAGCGGGAAGTCGAGATGCACTTCGCCTCGCCGCTGTTCCGGGAGGGCCTGGGATACAGCGAGGACCAGGAAGCAGCCGGGTTCAGCATCCCCATGGCCCGCGGCAGCCAGCCGGGGCGGATCGAGGCCGACCTGCTGTACTTCGGCGGCGACAAGCACGACCTGCACGAGGGCGAGCCGCTGGTGCTGGTGGAGTGCAAGCGGCTGATCAAGGACGAGAAGGAATTGATGAAAGCGGTCGCCCAGGTGCGCAGCTACGCCCTGTGGGCCCTTCCTGCCTACTACGTCGTCACCGACGGCCGGACGGTGAGCGTGTGGGACTTCCCAGGGCGCCATCGCTCCCGACATCGAGGTGCTGAGGGTGAGCCAGGACGAGTTGACCGGCAGCTTCGATAACCTTTACTCCCGCCTGAATCCCCGGGCCACGGCTGCCGCGCGCCGGGCAAAGGGCACCCGCCTGGAGAAGCCCCGGTGAGAATCGCTATCACAGCAAGGGGCAGTGATTCCGCAGCCGACTCTCGCGCCTCCCAGCTCGTGCATGCGGGTACCTGCCCGCGGGCCACCCCTCGGCCAGGGCCCGCCAAGGCCGGGTGCCGAGCTCAGGCGAGCGCGGTCACGGGACTGCCGACCCGGGGCGGACGGCTGGTGCGCCGGTCAGTTCGTCGAGCTTGTCCAGCAGCTCGCGGAGAACGTGTAGCGGACGGTGACCGTCTCTCCGTTCGGCGCGGGATCCGGGCCTGTCAGGTCCCGAACTCGCCTGCCCCGATGATCACGTCCGGGTGCGCAGCGGAACGCTAGCAGTCGGGGCACTTGGTCCGGCTCGTCCGGGGCCAGCCCCAAGGCGGCGCGCGCTGGCCGGCCGCCGCTGCCGGTCATTGCCGCTCCCGTCCCGGTGCGGCGTCCCCGGTGGGCCCGGTGATTTCCCGGGCCCTGTGCCGGTCGACGGTGAACAGCACCGCGCGCAGCACGGGACCGTAATCCCGGTGGAACCGGGCGCCGAGATCGGCGACGAGCTGCCCGGCGGTGCCGGCCGGATTCTGGTCGCGCCAGGCCGCTACGGCGGTGCGGGCCCTGGCCAGGTCTTCGGGGGTGTCCTCGCGGAACCTCACGGCGTGACCCCCCCGCCCGTCATCATGACGTCCCCTTCCGGCTCAAGAACGGCGGCGACCTCGCGGGCGCGCTCGCGGTAGGCCTCGACCGCCTCGCCGTAGCCGGGCGTGCCGACCTGATGGGAGAGATAGAAGCTGCAGGCCTGCCGGATGACGGCGGCCGGCGTCGTCTCGAAGATGACGGCGAACGCCTGGATCCGGCGCAGTTCCGCACCGCTGAACCGGACAG
>JBEKKH010000726.1:0-3995 GCA_050010815.1 Streptosporangiaceae bacterium
GAACGCGGCGAGAGATGCGGCGGGCCTGCCCGAGAGTTTCACGCCCTACAACGCCCGCCACACGGGGATCAGCTGGGCCATCGACAAGGGAGTAGACCTGCAGAAGGTCCGGCAGCGCGCAGGGCACGGCAGCCTGGAGGTCACGTCCCGGTACGCTGCGATCCTCGACGAGCGCGACACCAGCCTCGCGGATGCCCTTGAGGAGATCTTCGACACTATGGCGGAGGAACCGCGTGAATCAGCTGCTGAGAGTCCAGAACTTCAACGTCTCGCGGGACGGATTCGGCGCCGGTGAACACCAAAGCATCGAGAGGCCGTTCGGCCACGCCGACCCTGCCGACATGTTCGCCTGGGCAGGCGCCACGGCGAGCTGGCCCATGCGCACAGACCCCGGCGGAAGCCGCGGCCTCGACGACTACCTCACCCGGGACTACACCCGCAACATCGGCGCCGAGATCATGGGCCGCAACAAATTCGGCCCGCAGCGCGGCCCCTGGCACGACCACGACTGGCGCGGCTGGTGGGGCGGCGAGCCTCCGTTCCACACCCCGGTATTCGTGCTGACCCACCACACGCGTCCTTCATTCACCCTTGGCGACACCACGTTCCACTTCGTCGACGCCGATCCGGCCTCGGTCCTCGATCGTGCGCGGGACTCAGCGCAGGGCAGGGACGTCCGACTGGGCGGCGGGGCTACCACCATCCGGCAATTTCTCGACGCCGGCCTCGTCGACACGATGCACGTGGCGGTTTCGCAGGTGGAACTCGGATCCGGATCGCGACTCTGGGAATCACCCGATGAGCTTCTTGACCGGTTTCACCTCGACGTCGTACCCAGCCCGAGCGGCGTAACCCACCACCTGTTCTGGCGAAGGTGACACGAGACGGTTCCGGGCTTCAGTGCGGTGCCCGATGCGGGCATGTCACTAGACGATCCTCAAAGAGAACGAGTCTACGATTGCCCGTGGCCGTTCCCGTTAGTCGCACGTTCCTCCAGATAACGAACGATGGCTGATAGGCGGAACCGAAGTTGCTTGCCGAGCCGGATGGTCTCGATGGAGCCATCCTCCACGGCGTCATAAAGCCAGCTCTTCTTCACTTTCAGCAGAGCGCATACGTCATCGGGTGTGAGCAGGTCGAGATCCCAGCGGGCGCCTTGCGCTGGATCTGGTCGCTCATCAGGAAGCCGTTCAACCCGTGCGACGGTGCTGGCCGCAGTCCTGTGGGTCACGGCGCGAGGGTCGGCCGGCCGAAAGAGCCTTCGGGCAGGCTCCGGCTGATCTGCTCGATTTCGCGGATGCGGGCTTCGCGTTCATCGGTGCGCGTGGCGATGGCGATACTGGCGGTAGTGGCGTCTAGGACGAGACAGCAAGCGAACATTCTTCAAGAATGACAAAACGGGCGATCAAGATCAGAAACCAAACCGGACGGGAAGGGACAGAACGGGCTCGCGAACAGGCCAGAAAAGCTGAGCGATGCCGTGCCCGACATCCCGGCCCACGAATCGTCGAACAGCCGCGAGCCAGCCGCTAACGAGCGCCTGACCTGGCCGGCGAACCTGCGCCACGCGGCCGGGGGAAACCGGAGCACCGGACCAGCGCCGTTCTGCTTGGTGTCACGGACGGCGATGACGTGAGCGGCGGTACCTACCTCGACGCAGTTGCCGCCGCCGTTTCCGCTGTAGCTGGACTTACGCCAGCCAGGAACTACCTTGTCTTCCATTGCTCTGCTGCCTCCAGGATCAGGGTCCGGCTGGCCGCACGAGGGAGCGCGTCAGCCTGGACGCGAACAAAGATATTCGCTGCCTTCCGGACCAGCGACCTGCTCTCCACGGTGACGTCCTCCACGGCTTCCATGCGCACCACCTCAGGACCGCCATCAACGCTGGCCAGGTCGAACGCCCCGCTGAGCCCGGCGTTCGCGCCCGTGTCCGAGGAGATGACCTGAACGCTGACGTCCGGCCGCTCCGACAGCTCTGCGATGTGCATCAGCTGGTCACCTGCGGTGAGCCGATCAGGCGATCCAGTACTGACTGGTCCAGCACGGCGACCACGTGCGGCGGGTGCGGGCGCTCCAGGATGGCCTGCCGGTCGAGCCGCACCGAGACGTGCTCCTGCGCGGCGTCCTCATCAAGTCCGGTCGCCAGGAACAGCGCACGGGCGTACCCGGCCGTCTGCAGCAACCCCGGCACCAGCACAGGTGACCACAGCCGCAGCATGTGCGCGTCGCGTTCGGCCTCCAGCCAGCTCTCGAACCAGCTCGGTACCGGGCCGCCCGCGCGGCGCGCGAGCGCCGCCAACCTTCCGACGAACCCTGTCGGCCCCGCCGGGAACAGCTCAGCCTCTATCGCGTCGGCCACCTCGGGACTCGGCGGACGTTCACCAGTCTCCGCCTTGGCGATGACGCTGCGGTCATAGCCAAGCCTGGCCGCCAGCGCTTCCTGGCTCGAATAGCCAGCGGCCACACGCGCGCG
Source organism: Streptosporangiaceae bacterium (assembly GCA_050010815.1). Classification (GTDB taxonomy): domain Bacteria; phylum Actinomycetota; class Actinomycetes; order Streptosporangiales; family Streptosporangiaceae; genus Palsa-504. Next base: position 2,474 of record JBEKKH010000726.1, read on the forward strand.
ACGTAGTTCCGCACCGAGGAACCCCGCCGGATTGCGCTCCGGGTCGTTCATGGGACACCCTCCGGGCACGTCGTGGCCGATCGTGGCATACCCGCCCGCCACACTGCCCATTGTCCTCCCTAGCTGACACCTTGAGTAGCGGGACCAGCGCATCCGGCGCATCCGAACCCGGATGAGATGGGGCCGCCACGACACGTCGTCAGGATGCCGATAGGGGAACAGTGACCGATGCCGACCACCGCAACCGAGCCTGAAAGCGCCGTCACAGCACAAGCACCACTGATAGATACGCCGAAGCACCCTCTGCACACGCTGACCACCTACGAGCTGCGCGACTACTGCCGCCAGCTCGAGAACGCGATCGCGTTCTCCGGCCAGCAAGCCCCAGTACCTGCGGTCCGGGATGACCTGCAAGCCACCCTCGACGCCGTCACCGCCGAGCAGGAATCCCGCGAGAGGCTCACCCGTGCGTAACCCCGGCCGCGATCTTTACGAGGAACCAGGCGTGCCCAGTCCAGCGGGCCAGCGGCACGCTGCCGTCACGGCCACCGCCGACGAGCACCGCCGCCAAATCGGCCGGTTCCCAGCCCGCGAGCTGGACCTGTACGGCAACCAGCTCGCACGGTGCCTGCAAGCCCTGGGAACCAATGCCCCGATCCGCGTTGATGTCCAGCGCGAACTCGCCACGGTCCGCGCCGAGCAGGACTCGCGAGCCAGTGCCAGCGAGCCCGGCCGTTCGCCCGATGTCAGCGGGCTGACATCGGGCGCGCTAGAGCGGACCCGGCGAGAGCTTCAGGCCAGCATGGCCCTGGCCAGGCCCGGCTCGCCCACACGCCGGCCGATCCTGGCGCACCTGGCCGCCATCGACACCGAGCTTGCCCAGCGGACCGCTGGCCCGTTACCAGGCTTCTCGGGTGCCTGATTCCCCGGTGGAGCGGGACGCGCGGGTTGAGGAATGACGCCCTGGCATCCGGGCGACACCCTATGCCACCCCGCCGAAGTCATCTTGCCTGTCCTTGCACCGCACGCACTCCACGCGACATGAGCGGTCGACCCGGATGATGCAGATGGCTTCACTCGCCGTTGTGACGCGCTGTCCCGCTTTACTTCGGCATCGGGTGCACCTCACGGCTGAGTGACGCATTGACGCGGCTGTGGCAGACGGGCAGACTCGGCCCGTGACGGAATGGATCTATTTCATCCACCCTCCGCGTGATGACTTCGCCGCGACGATGACAGCCGCTGAGAAGACCGTCTGGGCAGAGCATTTCGAGCGACTGCAACGCCTGCTGGCCAGCGGCCAGCTCATCCTCGCCGGCCCGACCCTGGGAACGGTCAACACCGGCCTGGTCATCTTCAAGGCTCCCGACGAGCAGGCCGCGCGGCGGGTCATGGCGGAAGATCCGGTGGTCCTTGGCGGCTACGCACGCGGGGAAGTCCGCCCGTTTCGGGTATCGCTGCTGCGCGGGCGAGACTGACCTCCACGAGATCACCATCTGATTCAGCCAGCTACTGCAGAAGC
>JBEKKH010000727.1:0-3989 GCA_050010815.1 Streptosporangiaceae bacterium
GATCTGGTCGCCCTGGGCGGCCAGGGTGGCCGCCATCATCTTGGACTCGAACGGGCCGGGTGCTACCGCGTTGACGGTGATGTGCCGCGGTCCGAGCTCGCGGGCAAGCACCCGGGTGAGCTGGTGCAGGCCGGCCTTGCTGGCCGAATAGGAGTAGGTGTGCGGCTCGGGCACCCGTAGCCCGTCGATGCTGCCGATGTTGATGACCCGGGCGGGGTCGTCGGCGGTTCCGGCCGCCTCCAGGAGCGGCAGGAACGCCCGGGTGAGGTAAAACGGCGTCTTGAGGTTGAGGTCCACCACCTTGTCCCAGCCGTGGCTGGGGAAGTCTTCGAGGTCCGCGCCCCAGGTGGTGCCGGCGTTGTTGATCAGGATGTGGACGCGCGCCTCGGCGCGGCCGACCTCGGCGGCCAGCCTGATGCACTCCTGCTCGCTGGCCAGGTCGGCGGGCAGGGACACGACGCGGCCGAGGGTGGATAGCTCGGCGACCGCCTTCTCCCCCGCCTCCGGCTTGCGCGAGCTGACGTACACCGACGCTCCCGCCTGGAGCAGGCCGCGCGCCATCATCAGGCCGATCCCGCGGGTCCCACCGGTGACGACGGCGACCTTGCCGGTCAGATCGAACAGGTACAAGGCGGGGCCTCCGAGTCGGGTGGCCGGGTCACCCGGCGCAGGCAGCCACGAGGCCGCCCGGCCCGGGGCCCGTCGCGGGTGTTTCGATCGCATTGTAGGCCCGCAGGTAATTCCGGTGCTCAGGAGGCTCAGGCGCTCAGGGGGTGACGTAGCCGCGGGCCACGGTCCGGGCCAGGATTCCGAGCGTGGCCCGCAGCGCCCCTTGCGACAGGACCGGGAAGATACCGGCGTCCTTCCAGTGCGGATCGGCCGATGACCAGTCGTAGTAGGAGGTGACCAGGGTGCCGTCGTCCCCGGCGGGCTCGAGCAGGTAGCCGTAGAGGTGGCCGATCTGCGGGCGGATCCGGCCCCTGACCGTCCACGCGATCTCCCGGTCGGGCACCAGCGCGGTGATGGTCACGGTCACGTCATAGCGGCCCATCGGGTAGTCGTTCAGCGCCTCGCGGTCCATGTGGACGACGAAGCGGTCGCCGACGGTGGTCACCGGTTCCCCGGTCGCGTCCATCAGCATCCCGGAGCTGTCGATGGCCACGTGTCCCTGCGGATCGCACAGCACCCGGAAGATCGAGGCCGCGTCCGCCGGGATCGTGCGCTGGACTTCCAGCCGCTCGCCCGTCGTCTGCTCGTCGTCTTGCTGCTCGTCGTCCATTTGGTCATCGTCCCACGGCCAGGCCGTCGAGAAGCAGGGCGAGCAGGCGCCGGGCCAGGTCACGCTGGCTCGGCTCGCCCGCGATCATCGCCACCCCGCCCAGCGCCATCAGGACGTCATCGGCGTCCGCGTCCGCACGGATCACCTGCTCGGCCTGGCCCGCCGCCAGCAGCGTCGCCAGAGCGTCGGTGAGCAGGTCGCGGGTCCGCATACGCAGCTCACCCTGGGTGACCAGAACCGCGTGCAGGGCGTCTGCCATACCGTGCTTGGTCGCCATGTAGTCCACGAACCGCTCCATCCAGGCGCGCAGCGCCTGAGCCGGAGGCAGGGCGCGGAGCAGCTCAGCCGCGGCCGCGCACAGCCGGGCGGTCTCGTTTCTGTAGGTCGCCTCGATCAGCCGCTCGCGGGTTGGGAAGCGGCGATAGAGGGTACCGATGCCCACGTCGGCATCCTGAGCGATCGCCTTGAGCGAGGCCTGCGACCCGTCCCGGGCGAAGGCACGCGCGGCCGCGTCGAGCAGGCGGTCCTGGTTGTGGCGCGCGTCGGCGCGCAGCGGACGGCCTGCTCCGGGGGTTGCCGGGGAGGTCGCTTGGGGCACTGTCCCTCCGGAGACCGGGTCGGGTGGGCGGTTGCTAAACGGACCCGGCTCCGCTTATGCTGTGGGTTAACCGGAGTCGGCTCCGCTTATCAGTCTAGCGTTTCTGCGGAAATCGGTGCTTGCGCAGAAACGGCGCTTGCGCGGAAATCGGTGCTTGCAGAAGACCCTTCGTTCCGTCAAGAAAGAGGCAGCCTCCATGCCTAGTCGCATCACCACGCCGTTCGGAGCGCAGTCGACGGCCGCGGAGGTCATCGCGGGTATCGACCTGTCCGGCCGGCGCGCCGTCGTTACCGGCGGTGCGTCCGGCATCGGGCTGGAGACGGCCCGCGCGCTGGCCGGTGCCCACGCCGAGGTGACGCTGGCCGTGCGCAACCTGGCGCCAGGGCGGGCCGCGGCCAGGGACATCATCGCTGGCACCGGCCACCGGCAGGTCCGGGTCGAATCGCTCGACCTGGCGGACCCGGCGTCGGTGGCCGCGTTCGCCGCGGGCTGGCGCGGGCCGCTGCACATCCTGGTGAACAACGCCGGCCTCATGGCCGCCCCGCTGATGCGGACCCCGCAGGGCTGGGAAATGCAGTTCGCGACCAACCATCTCGGCCACTTCGCCCTGGCCAACGGCCTGCACGCCGCGCTCGCGGCGGCCGGGAAGGCGCGCGTCGTCGTGGTCAGCTCGGTCGGCCACCTGAACGGCGAGGTGCTATTCGAGGACATCAACTTCGACCGGCACCCCTATGATCCGTGGGCGGCCTACAGCCAGTCCAAGACGGCCAACATCTTGTTCACGGTCGAGGCCGCCAGGCGCTGGGCGCGGGACGGCATCACGGTGAACGCGCTCACCCCCGGCCGGATCGCCACCAACCTGACACGCTACCTGGACGAGGTGGAGCCGGCCCCCGGTGCGTTCAGGGCGAGCGACCCGTCCATCACGTGGAAGACGGCCGAGCAGGGCGCGGCCACCTCGGTGCTGCTGGCCGCCTCGCCGCTGGTCGACGGCGTCACCGGCCGGTACTTCGAGGATGCCCAGCAGGCCGAGCCCGCCCGGCCGGGTCTGCGGCGGGGGGTGGCCGACTACGCGGTGGATCCGGCGAAGGCGGCCCGGCTATGGCAGATCTCGGCCGGCCTGCTGGCGCTATCGACAACGCCGCAGGTTCGGGCTTGAAAAATGTAGTGAGTCATCACTACCTTAATTTTCATGACCGAGACCACTGAGCGGATGCCCGCCGCGGAGCACCGTCAGCGGATGCCCGCCGCGCAGCGACGCGAGCTGGTCCTGGCGGCGGCGATGGCCGAGTTCGCGGCTCACGGGCTCGCGGGCACCTCGACCGAGGAGGTGGCCCGCAGGGCCGGGATCAGCCAGCCGTACCTGTTCCGCCTGTTCCCGACCAAGAAGGCGCTGTTCATCGCGCTGGTGGACCGGTGCTTCGGGCGCGTGCAGGACACCTTCAGGGCCGCGGCCGGCGACCTTACCGGCGAGGAAGCACTGATAGCGATGGGCGAGGCCTACGAGGAGCTCCTCAGCGACCGCGTCATGCTCCGGCTGCAGATGCAGGCCTACGCCGCCTGCGACGATCCGGAGGTCCGGACCGCGACCCGGGCCGGATTCAAGGGGCTATGGGAGCTGACTGAGAGGCTGACCGGGCTGCCGTTCCAGCATGTCGTGGACTTCTTCGCCGTCGGCATGCTGATAAACGTCGCCGCGGCGATGGACCTGCCCTCCGTCGACGAGCGCTGGACCAGCTGGTGCCCGAAAAACGCTCGACAACCTCGTGGTGACGACCGCGCTGCCGTCCATCCGGGACCACCTGCACGCCTCCCTTGAGGGGCTGCAGTGGACGGTCAACGCCTACACCCTCACCTTCGCGGTGCTCCTGCTCACCGGGGCCACGCTGGGCGAGCGGTACGGCCGCAGGCGGATGTTCGTGACCGGTCTCGGCCTGTTCACGGCCGGCTCGGCGGCGGCCGCGCTGGCGCCGGGCATCGGGTGGCTGGTGGCCGCGCGGGCCGTCCAGGGTGTGGGCGCCGCCATCGTGATCCCGCTGACGCTCACGCTGCTGTCGGCGGCGGTGTCCCCGCAGCGGCGCGGGCTGGCTCTCGGCGCCTGGGGCGCCGTCG
>JBEKKH010000728.1:0-4362 GCA_050010815.1 Streptosporangiaceae bacterium
GCCAGGATGTCTTCCAGGGGGCGCAGGGTGCCGGGCGGGCGCAGCCCGAGGGGGGTGGCCAGCGGCCGGGTGACGATCAGCGGCACGACGTGCGGGTGGGCCAGCGCCAGCGCGCGGTAGCGGCGGGCGACCTCCCGCAGCTGGCCGGCCCAGTCCGGGTCGGCGCAGTCGACCTGGAGCTGGCCCAGGATGGTCTCGGCGACGCCGTCGAGCAGGGCGGCCTTGCCCGGCGCGTGCCGGTAGATGATCATCGGGTCCCGGTCCAGGGCGCGGGCCAGGCGGCGCATTGACAGCGCGTCGGCGCCGTCGCGGTCGATGATCTCCAGCGCGGCGGCCAGCACGGCTTCGCGGGTGATCTTGCCGCTGCCGGTGCGGCGGACGTCCGTGGTCGTCATGGTGGCTGCATCTTCCCTCCCGCGGGCCTGTCAGGTCAACATCGTTAACAGCGATCGTAGGTCTACGATGTTGACATTATCATGATTATCATGTTTTACTGTAGGTCTACAGCGAAATTAACTGTAGGTCTACAGCATCGGCAGGACCGAGATCCCAGGCGTGGCCGGGGCTTATCGGGTCGCCGCCGATGTCCCGTCAGCGCACTCGCGCCCCCGGGACGAGCCGTGAAAGGCGGCCCCCGAATGAGTATCGCCAAGAAGATCGCGCACATGGCCGAAGCAGTCAAAGGCGGCGCCAAGAAGAAGGCCGGCCGAGCACTGACCGCCCGAGCCCGCCATCTTCCCTGGCCCGGGTCTCCCGCCGGTCATCCTGGCTCAACGTGAGACCCGCAGATAACGAGAGGAGTAACCCATGTTTATCAGCTTCGGAGTCATCGTGATCATCGTGATCATCGTGCTTGTCGTCCTGTTCCTGCGCAGGCACTGAACCAGCGCCCCGGCATGGCCGCTACCTTGTTCCCGGCCGGCCGCGGCGCGCCCTGTTTCTGCTCCGGCCGGCGACAGGTCCCGATGTCCGGGCTGGCGCGTCCGCGCCAGCAGAATGACTCCATGAAAGGTGACACCCGTGAGTATCTTCAAGAAGTTGGCGCACAAGGCCGAAGCCGTAAAAGGCGGCGCCAAGAAAGCTGCCGGCCGCGCCACCGGCAGCTCGCGCCTGAAGGCCGAAGGGCGCGGTGACCAGGTTAAGGGCGACACCAAGATGGCCGGGGCGAAAGTTAAGGACGCCGTCAAGAAGTAGCTGGACGCACCCAGCCGGGGCGCGTCAGCAGCGCGCTCCGGAATCCGTCATCCTGTCCCCGTCTTGGTCTTGTGTGCCGCGGGCCGGCGCCGCTCCGGCCCTCCGTCCCGCAGCTGCTGAAGGGCTCCCGCCAGGGGACAAGCGTCCCGCACCAGCAAAACGATCGGCTCATCCGCGACCGCGATGCACCTGACCGCCGGCGGCGACCGCGCAGCACGCCCCGTGTGGGCGGGCCGCAACCATGCGGCCGGTCGCACGGGTGACACCATCCCGCTCATCCCCGAGCTCACGATCCAGCCCTCGAAAGGGGCGACGCGTCATGCGCATTCCAGCCGGTATTACCCTCATTGTCCTCGGGGCGATCTTGACGTTCGCACTGAAGGGCGGACACATAGGCAGCCTCGATCTGCATGCCGTTGGCGTCATCTTGATGCTCGCCGGCATCGTCGGGATATTGCTGCCCATGCTGATACGCAACAGGTCACGCCTTTCCCGGATGACTATCCGCAGCCGCCACGACACCATGGAGGACGGTCTGCGAACTGTGGTGAACCATGCCGACGGATCACAGACCGTCATGGAACCCGTTGACGGGGCGCAGACCTTCGCGGAACACTCCGGCGCCGGTCCTGCGCCCGCCGACCCTTCGCTCAATGGCGGCCCTAGGAATCACGGCCCTCGCCGGCGTTGGGCAGGATCGGCCCAAGGCTAGACCGGGACGCCTTTGCTGCCCAGGCGTGCAGCGCCGACCTAAGACAGCCCGGCACGGCTACCGCCTGCGAGCGGGGCCGGGCTCTACCGGGCGTGCGGTGTTTCGGGGGCAAGACCCACGGGCAGCGACCGTGCGTTCAGTCCGTGCCGGGCCGTGAAGGACTCGAAACTGGCTCGCTGGTCAGCTGTGGCCCGTTGTGCCGCCTGGCGCCGACCCGCATCGGTCAGGGTGGGCCGGACCAGGTTGATGGCTTCGCCCAGCGTCGGGTCGGGTGCCGCCTGGAGGCCATCGGCCCGGGCCAGGCGGCGGTTGACCTCGTCCTGGGATGGCCCCAAGGCCGGCATGACCCACCAGGGGCCGTCCACGCCTAGCCGGTAGGAGCAGTAATTGCCGCCCCAGGGCTGCGCCGCACCGCGAACGTCGGCGGCGAGCCCGGCGGCGTCCCGTTCCACCCGCACGGCGTCGCTGCCGAGGGCGTCACGGAACGCCCGGTGACCTTGGGCCACCACGGGATGCCCCTGAAGCGCCGATGACTCGTGGTTTTCGATGTCGCCGTGTTCGGCGTAGAAGGCGTGCATGTGGGCGTGCTGCACGTCCTGCCGGGGATTCCTGGTGACCGCTACGTCGGTGTCGCTGCCACGGCCGACCAGGATCCCGCTGGCGGCTTCCACGTCACGCAGGTAGTCCAGGTTCGTGGCGCTGTCATTGGCGCAGAACACCACGTGTCCGCCGTCCAGGCTGCGGTACCACGCGGCGATCAGGGTCATCGCCGTCTGGCCAGCCGCCAGTTCCTGCGCCGTGGCGCTGGACCATCCGTCGCGGTGGCTGCGGGGCACCATGAGCGCATGGGGTCTGGCTGCCCGCCGGGGGCCGTTAGCCAGCATAAAGGGGTTGCGATCCAGGAGCAGGTCCACCAGCGCGGTACCGTCAGACGCGGTCACCGTGCCCAGATAGGTGGGGAGACCGGGCACATCGGCGAACACGTCCACCGGCCGGAACCGGCGGGAGAATTCTCCCGCCGGAACCATGCCCTGGACGTTCCCGGTCACCTGGTCCACCAGGACCCAGCTCCCGGGCCCGGCGATGCCACCCGGCCGCCAGCACCCCTTGACGGTGCGGGCGCCATCCGTGTACGTCCACATTTCGCGCAGCTCGACCTGGGTGAACGGGGCACGCCGGCGCTCTGGGTGATCGGTTACGCTCACAGCCGTCCCGCTGTCAGCCGCCGCGCGCCGCGGTTCAACTGCGGCCGGTGCCCTCGTCACTGGCCTGGTCCGGTGCGCGGCCCGGCTCGTCCGCCGGGGCCCCACCGCGATCATCCAGCGGGGCGCCGATATCCCAGGCCGACCCCTCGACGGCGGGCAGGCCGCCGATGATCAGAGCGACCGAGCCGTCCTCGCCGGCCGCCTCGCCTGTTACCGTGAGGTACCCGGGATCTTCAGCGGGCTGGGTGGTGTCCGGCCCTTGCTGGCGCGACGGGGCGGGCTCCTCCTCGGGCGGCGTTGATCCGGCCGGATCGTTGTCGGTCATGTTGGCCATCTCCTTGGGTGAGCACCTTTCACAGTCCAGCGCAGGACAGGCTAGCCCGAGGTTACGCCGCCTCGCTGTGGAGGGTGGTGAAGGCGGCGGCTAACGAGCCGGCCGGGGCGTCGGTGGACACGTGCGCCCAGCTCTTTCCGTTCCAGCGCATCAGCTCCGGCTGGCCGGTGGCGGTGGTAGGCCGTCAGGTAGCCGCCGATCCCCCACATGCCGCGGGCCGAGACCGCGCTGGCCTGGACGACGTTCCTACCCTGCCCGGTGACCTTGGTCCAGGTCTTGCCGTCTGGTCTAGGCGGCGCTGAGCGTGTAGGTGGTTCCGACGCTGGTCTGCACCCAGGCTTCGGGCAGCATCGCCGCCAGGGTGTGCTGCGCGCGCCACCCGGTGCAGTGGCCGGGGGCGATCAGCTCGGGCGCCAGCTCGGTGAGCGCGGCGACGGTCGGCTCGATGACCGGCTCGAATGCGGGGCCGCTGAGGTGGAAGCCGCCGATGACGGCGAGCAGCCGAGGCACGCCGGTCAGCCGCATGGCGTGCCGGATGCTGCGGCGGCATGCCATGCTCGAACTCGGTGACGCGGTCCACCTCGCCGGTGATCAGGATGCCGCCGGCCAGCAGCGACGGCTGCCGCCGTTCGATCACCTCGAACCCTTCCCGCTCCAGGGCACCCCGCGACAGGGCGGGCAGCTCCAGGCGCCGGCCGCCGGGCAGCTCCAGGCGCCGACGGGTCCAGGCCGCGGGATGAACCGTCAGTGGCAGGCCGGACCGGCCGCGGAGGCGGGCCAGGCCGTCCAGACCGCCCGCGTGGTCGAAATGCCCGTGACTCAGCACGACGCCCTGCAGGCCGCCGGCGTCGATGCCAAGACGCTCGGCGTTCACCGCCAGCGCGTCCGGCGAGGCGCCGGTGTCGAACAGCAGCGCG
>JBEKKH010000729.1:0-3981 GCA_050010815.1 Streptosporangiaceae bacterium
GCGATCCAGAGCCCGGCGCTGGTCACGAGCTCGTCATCGGCGCCGAGTCCGCGGTCGCGGCTGTAATAGCCCGCGGTGCCGGCCGCGCTGGTGTAGAGGTTGCCGTTGGCCGGGTCAAGCCCCTCCATGCCCGGCGCGTTGTACCCGTTGGGACCCAGCGCGTCGCAGTCGTTGGGGTTCATGGAGAAACGCTCGTGCCCGGCGAAGTAGACCGCGTTGGCATCTGCCGCCGCGGAGTACAGCGAGTCGCAGCCGGTGTAGTTCACCCATTCGTGCAGCACGGACGTCTGGGTGGCCGGGAAGGCCGCCGCGGCGTCGCACAGCCCGGTGCGCAGGGTCTGCCCGACCGGGTAGCCGTTCGGGTGGTAGCCGGTGGTGCCGATGTAGACCGTCGAGTCATCCGGCGACCAGGCCGCGGCCTGGATGTAGAACGGCTCGACCGTGGCGCACTGGTACGGGTAGTTCGGGTTGCTGCCGTCGAACTCCGGCGAGGTCCAGCCGGTCACGGTGGCCGTGGTGCCACCCACGTTCAGCATGAACATCTGCTGCCGCGGCAGCCCGCCGACCGAGGTGAAGTCACCCTCGACCAGGTCCAGCGTGCCGCCGTGGCTGAGCTGCTGGTTGTAGACCTGCGTGGTGTTGGTGGCCACCCCCGGGTAGTTGTAACTGCCGGAGATGTTCAGGGACAGGAACCCGTCGCTCAGGCCGGTGACCGGGTTCAGGCTGACCATGTACGGGTCATTGTTGTCGCCGTTGATGCCGGTGAACCGGCCGCCGACCAGCAGGTGATTGCCCACGCCGACCATGGTCTGCACCGCGCCCGAGGCCTTGCTCGCGAACGTGCTGACCACGTTGCCCGTGGTGGTGTCGATCTCGGCGATGTTCGCCACGGACGTGCCGTTGACCGAGGTGAACTTGCCGCCGATATAGGCGTCCTGGCAGTTCCCGTTGACGAAGGCGATCGTGTTGAGGATGTCACTGGCATTGGAGGTAGTGCCGTACGTGCCCACGACATCGGGAGCCCAGTTCGTCACCGTGTACGGCGCGGTCGCGCTGAAACTGAAGATGTTGTAACGGGTGTAGGTAGTACTTTGCCTGATGATCGTGTCGAAACTGCCGACGGCGTACATCGTGTTACCGCACTGGACCAGCTGACGGATCTGCTGATCCGGGGTTTCGGTAGCTTTCAGATGCGGCGTGTTGTAGGCCGGTACGTTCGAGACCACGCCTGCTGGAGGCTGCTCACCCGTTGGTGCCGGGGTGACGCTCACGTTGTCGAAGGTAGCCGTGCTTATGGCGGAGGGGTTGTGGGACGTGGAGAACAGGCCGATGGTGGCCGGGTAAGCCATGGAGATCGTGGTTGACCCGACCTCGGCCCAGTTGATGCCGTCCGGGGACGAGTAAGCGATCACCGTGCCGCTCGCGCCGAAGAAGGTCATCTTCAGCCATGCCGGGAAGGTGTAGCTCGTGCCCGACGTGTACTGGTTGAACCCGTACTGGAAGGAGATGCCGTTGCCCGGCGTCACAGCCAGCAGCGCGTAGGTTGAGCCTGCGGTGGTGGACTGCTTGACCATCACCCCGGCTTTCGACCACGGGTCAGCAGCGGTCTGCGACGTCACCCTCGCCACGATGCTTTCGTCCCCGGTCATCGGCTGGTACACGTAGTTGAACTGGTCGCTAGAGCCCCAGATGTCCACGCCGTTGCCGTTGACGGTGAACACACCGTTGCTGTACGAGGCTGACCCGGCTATAGCCGGGCTGCCCACATCCGTATCGGTCCACGGGGATGGCAGTGTCCCGTCCGCGTATGCGGACTGCGCGCCGAGACCACAGAGTCCCGTCACCACCAGCGCTGCAGCGCCTAGCATTGCTAGATATTTGCGCAAGGTTTTCTCCTCTGTCAGCCAGGTCCCCCCACAGCCGGGCCCAGCCACTCGCTGACGAAAGCATTCATATTTCACTCATTTGGTAAGGAAGAAGTAAAGATTTTATAAATCTTTGGTAAAGATAGCCCAGGATTATCTTCCTGTTGAGCGAGCATCCCGCCATTAGCTCGCTAGCGTAAGTTAACCTCTGAGGCTTTGCAGGAAAACGGACGGTTACGTCGTTTTGCGCCGCTCAGGCGCCCCGGCCTAGTTTGGGTGCCTGACTGGCCGACCGCCACGCAGATCCGCCTCGGCCCGACCCCAGGCTCGCAGGCACGGACATTCGGTTTTCCGCTGATCGTCAACTTACCCAGAATGTTCAGAACTGTTACGAAACGTAACCAAATCGGACTATGATGGCGGAAACAGGGACCGACTGGCGAGTAAAACGCTGGCGAATTACGGAGGACGGCGAAGGCGGCGTCGGCTCGTAGGGCCAGGTTTGAGCGGGATAGACCAGGTTTGAGCGGGATAGAGGGGAGTCCGCGGCGATGAACCATGCGCCTGGGCACGATGATTTGCAGTTGGCCGACTACGCGGGCGTGCTCCGGCGCCGCTGGTGGCTGATCTTCGCACTTGCGGTCATCGGGACGCTGGCTAGCATCGGTTACTTCAAGGTTGCGCATAAGGAATACATCGCCACCGCGTCGGTGTACGTGACCGCGAGCGGCGGAACGGCCAACCAGGTGGCTGACGGACGCACCACAGGCGCCGTCAACCTTGACACCGAGGCGCAGGTCGTGCAGTCCGCGACGGTCGCGCAGGGCGCGGCCAAGCTGATGCATGCCACCGACCCGCTGCCGCAGCTCATCAAGCGCGTGAGCGTGACGGTCCCGGCGAACTCACAGGTGCTGGCCATCGGCTGCCAGGCGTCGTCGGCGGCCGGCGCCGCGACCTGTGCGCAATCGTTCGCGCAGGCGTTCCTGAGCTATACGAGCTCGAGCACGATCGCCTCCGCCAACAGCCAGATCACGGCCCTTCAGGCCAAGATCAGCGCCCTGGAGTCGGCCGCGGCAAAACTGACGGTTGAGGTCGGCAGCCTGCCGGACAACTCACCGCAGCGGGCGGCGGCCCAAGAACAGCTGAGTTCCGGCCAGGGCCAGCTGAGCTCGTTGAACAGCCAGGTCGCGCAGCTGACCGCCGAGCTAACCGATCCCTCGGGCGGATCGATCCTCAGCAACGCCCTCCCGCCAGCGAGCGCGTCAAGCCCGAAGCCACTGCTCATCTTCCCCAGCGGGTTGCTGGCCGGCCTTCTTATCGGTCTCGTCCTCGCCTTCGTCGTGGACCGACGAGACCGGCGGATCCGGTCGGCGCGGGATCTGGTGAAGATTAACGTGCCTGTACTGATGAGCCTTCCGCAGAAGAGGTCCGCGGTCGAGCTGGCGATCGCCTCCCCCCGGTCGCAGGTCGGCCGGGATTTCTCCGGGCTGGCCCACCTGCTCACCAGCTCACTGGGGGCGGGCAACCACGTGATCCTGGTCACCGGCGCCAGCGACGGCAATGGCGTCAGCCTAGTGGCGGCCAACCTCGCCGTCTCCCTTTCCCGCAATCAGCCGGACGTCACGCTGGTATGCGCCGACCTCGAGGGATCCTTGATCCCGGCTATGCTCGGCCTGCCCGCAGGACCGGGCCTTACCGACCTGCTGGCAGCCGGGTCACCGGCCGGCGATGCCGGAGAGCAGGTGGCCGTGGCGCCGCGGCTCCGGGTGATCACGCCCGGTTCGGCCGCCGCGATCGGGGATGAAGATCTTCAGCAGGACGCCGTCGAGCGGCTGATGACCAGCCTGCGCAGTGTGGCCCGGTGGATTATCGTGGAAGCGCCCTCCGTTACTTCGGGCCCTGATGCCTACACTCTCGCGCAAACCGCCGACACGGCTATTTTGGTCGTTGAAGTGCCCCGGACACGCAGTGACCAGGTACTGGACAGTGTTGAGTACCTGGACAGGATGGGTGCGAGCGTGCTCGGCGCCGCGGTCCTCCGCTCGCCAAAGGCGTCCGCGCCGGGCGAAACCGCAGTACCTGCTGAGACAAGGCATGTCCCACCGGGGCGCCGGGT
>JBEKKH010000730.1:0-3980 GCA_050010815.1 Streptosporangiaceae bacterium
GTGCATCCCCGTGCACCGGATCCACCGCCAGGCCCGGATCCACCACACAAACTGCCGGTGATGAGGCCGGAACGGCTTCTGGTGAGGCAGCTGGGACAGGTGCGGCAGGCGGGACGTCAGAGATCGCGGCCGGGATGAGCGGGCCGCGGCGGGGCGGGGCGGGGCGGGGCGGGGCGGGGCGGGGCGGGGCGGGGCGGGGCGGGGCGGGGCGAGGCGAGGCGAGGCGAGGCGAGGCGAGGCGGGGCGGGGCGGGGCGGGGCGGGGGGTCAGTCGTAGAAGCCTAGGCGGCGGAGCTGCTTGGGGTTGCGCTGCCAGTCTTTGGCGATCTTGACACGCAGGTCTAGGTAGACCTTGGTGCCGAGGAGCGCCTCGATCTGGTGGCGGGCCCGGCTGCCCACGTCCTTCAGCCGCGCGCCCTTGGTGCCGATGACGATGGCCTTCTGGCTGGGCCGCTCCACGTAGAGCTCGGCGTACACGTCGGTGAGGTCCTCGCGCCCGGGACGCGGGCCCATCTCCTCGACCACGACCGCGATCGAGTGCGGCAGCTCATCCCGCACCCCGGCCAGGGCCGCTTCCCGGATCAGCTCCGCGACCATGATCTGCTCGGGCTCGTCGGTGAGTTCGCCGTCCGGGTACAGGGGCATGCCTTCTGGCAGGTGCGATACGAGGACGTCGGCCAGCACGTCGAGCTGGAACCCGGTCACGGCGGCCACCGGCACCACATCGGCCCAGTCCCCCAGCTCGCTGACCGCCAGGAGCTGCTCCGCCACGCGTTCCGGCGGGACCTGGTCGCACTTGGTCACGATCACCACGACCGGGGTCTTCTTGACGTGCTCAAGCTCGCGGGCGAAAAAACGGTCACCCGGGCCAACGTCATCGCCGGCCGGGACGCAGAACCCGATCACGTCCACCTCGGCCAGCGTCGAGCGAACCAGGCTGTCCAGGCGCTCGCCGAGCAGCGTGCGCGGCTTGTGCAGGCCGGGCGTGTCGACCAGGATCAGCTGCGCGTCGGGGCGGTGCACAATGCCGCGAATCACCCGCCGGGTCGTCTGCGGCCGGTCGCTGGTGATTGCGACCTTGGCGCCGACCAGCGCGTTCGTCAGGGTTGACTTGCCGACGTTCGGGCGACCCGCCAGGCAGGCAAAGCCGGATCGGAAGGAGGGAGACGCCGGCGGATGGTTCACCTTATGATTCTCGCGCATGTTCTGGGCGCGAGCGCCACTGGCCGTTCGGCGCTTTAGGGGGCGAGGGTCTGGCGGATGGTGCCGTCGGGGGCCGCGTGGAACACGATGGCATCCGGGCCGAGGTCACGCACCGTGGACAGGTCGCCTGGGTCCAGCTCGGTGTCGCTGACCAAGGCGGCTGCCTCCAGCTTCTGTGCGCCGCTGGAGGAGGCCATGGCCACCGCCAGGCGCAGCGCGGATAGCCGCAGCGACGGCAGGGCCACCGCGGCGGCGGTGTAGGTCCGGCCGGTCTCGTCGCGGACGGCCGCGCCCTCGGACGCGGCCACCCTCGCCCGCGTCGACCGGGCCAGAGTAATGATCTTGAGATCCTCGGCGCCAGGTGTCACATCGCTCACCGGTCGAGTCTACGGCTCCGCGTCCTCGACGCGTTCCACCAGGACCGTCACGATCTTATTGCGGCGCCCGGCCAGGTTCTCCGCGGTCAGCCGAAGGCCGTGGACGGTCGCGGTCGAGCCCGCGATCGGGACCCGGCCCAGCTGGTGCGCGAGCAGCCCGGCCACGGTCTCCACGTCGTCAACGCCGAGCATGACCCCGAACAGCTCCTCGAGCTCGGTCACGGACAACCGGGCTGTCACCCGGGCGGCGTCGTCGGAGAGCCATTCCACCGGCGGCCGCTCGTTGTCGTACTCGTCGGTGATCTCGCCGACGATCTCCTCCAGGATGTCCTCGATGGTCACCAGGCCGGCGGTCCCGCCGTACTCGTCGATCACGATAGCCACGTGATTGCGCTGGGCTTGCATCTGCCGCAGCAGCTCATCGACGGGCTTGCTGTCGGGGACGTAACTGGCCGCGCGGATCGCCGTGGTGACCTTCTCGGTGGCATCGAGGCCTGGGTGGTCGTGGCTCCACGCCACGATGTCCTTGAGGTAGGCAATGCCGACCACGTCGTCCTCGTTCTCGCCGACCACCGGGATCCGCGAGAAACCGCTGCGCAGGGCCAGCGACAGCGCCTGCTCCACGGTCTTGTCGGCCTCGATGAACACCATGTCGGTGCGCGGCACCATGACTTCCCTGACGATGGTGTCGCCGAGCTCGAAGACCGAACGGACCATCTCACGTTCGCCGGGCTCGATGCCGGTCCTGCGCTCCAGGTAGTCGACGAGTCCGCGCAACTCGGACCGGGCGACAGGACCCGACGTGCCCTCATGGTCCACCAGCGGCCTGACCCGCCGGGTCGGCGGCATGGCGTTGCCCGCGGCGACGAGCAGGCTCGGCAGCGGGCCGAGCGCCCGGGTCAGCGGCAAGATGAACTTGGCTGCTCGCACGGCGGTCCGTTCGGTCCGTGGTCCTACCCGACCGGTTTGCGGGCGCACGCCGGTCAGCGCGTACCTCAACGCGATCACCACGCCCAGCGCGGCCAGCACGGCGCGCCAGTCGTCGCCGAACCAGCGGACGAAGGCGGACGCAACCAGCACCGCCGCGAACACCTCAGCGATGGCGCGGAGCAGCAGCAGCACGCTCATGTAGCGGGGCAGGTCCTCGGCCACCAGCTGCAGCGGGCCCTTGTGTTCCGGCCGCTCCGCGACGCCGGTGGCGGAGACGAGGGCCAGCGCGGTCTCAGCGTTCGCGCACCAGCCCGCCACCAGCGCCAGCACCGCCGCCGCGACCAGCAGCCACCCTGGGGGGGTCATAGCTCCTTCTGATCCCGCCAGGTCTTCAGCAGCTGGTCCTGCAGGCCGAACATGGCGGCGTGCTCTTCAGGTTCGGCGTGGTCGTAGCCGAGCAGGTGCAAGATCCCGTGCACGCACAGCAGCTCGAGCTCGTCCTGGGTGCTGTGGCCAGCCTTGCCCGCCTGCTCCGCCGCGACCTGCGGGCACAGCACCACGTCCCCGAGCAGCCCGGGGTTACCGCCGGGCTCGGGGTCCCCGGCCCGGTTGCCGCCCAGGTGCGGCGGCCGGAGCTCATCCATGGGAAAGGCCAGCACGTCGGTCGGTCCTGGCTCGCCCATCCAGCGCTCGTGCAGTTCGGTCATGGTCGGTTCGTCGACGAGCAGCACCGAGAGCTCCGCCAGCGGATGAATCCGCAGCTGGTCAAGCGTGAACCTGGCGACCGCGGCCAGCCCTGCTTCGTCGACGTCGATGCCCGCCTCATTGGCGATATCGATGCTCATCGGTGCCCTAGCTGCCCTTTCGCCTGTTCGTCCGGCCGGGGTTCGTGCCCAGCTGCTGGCGTTCCAGCGCGTCATGACGCTCGTACGCATCGACGATCTTTCCCACCAGCCGGTGCCTAACCACATCGTGGCTGGTCAGCTTGGCGAAATGGATATCTTCGATGCCATCGAGAATGTCCTGCACGACGCGCAGCCCGCTGACCTGACCGGACGGGAGGTCAACCTGGGTCACGTCGCCGGTCACCACCACCTGCGAGCCGAAGCCCAGCCGGGTGAGGAACATCTTCATCTGCTCGGCGGAGGTGTTCTGCGCCTCATCCAAGATGATGAACGAGTCATTAAGGGTGTTGTGGGTGAGCAGGAAGTCCTCGGTCGTGTACAGCGAATCGGCCGCTGCGACCGAGATGCATACGGCCTCCGCGGTACCGGCCAGCTCGATGCTCTCGATGAAGCGCATAGGACGTCCGCCACCGCCGGCCGCTTGATACGCCTCGGCCTTCCTGGTGAGACGGAACGGCTCGATTCCGGCGGGCAGCCTGATGTCGACGATGTACGCGTCGTGGCGGTAATAGACCGGGTGCCCCTGGGCGAACCCAGGGGTGCGCCCGGCGGCGGGTCGGACGCGG
>JBEKKH010000731.1:0-3976 GCA_050010815.1 Streptosporangiaceae bacterium
GCGACGCTGCCCGCCCTGGCCGCCCTGGCCGCCGGCGGGTACGTCGGCCGGTCCGACGCGGAGGAACTGGCCGCTGCCTACCGCTTCCTGCGCCGCACCGAGCACCTCCTCCAGCTGCACCGGCTGAGCCGCACGCACACGCTGCCGGAGGATCCCGCCGTACTTCGCCGGCTCGGGCGGGCGATGCGATTCATTGACCGGCCGAACGAACCGTGGTGGCAGTCCGCGGAAACGGTGATCCGCCCCGATCCGGCGGTCGAGTTCGATGAGTTGTGGCGCCGCCACGCCCGGCAGGTCAGGCGACTGCACGAGAAACTGTTCTACCGGCCGCTGCTCGAAGCGGTGGCCCGGCTGCCGTCGGAGGCGGTCAGGCTGACCCCAGCCGAGGCCCGGGCGCGGCTGGAGGCGCTCGGCTACGCGGACCCGGCTGGGGCGCTGCGCCATATCGACGCTCTGACCAGCGGGGTCTCGCGCCGCGCGGCGATTCAGCGCACGCTGCTGCCGGTGCTCCTCGGCTGGTTCGCTGGCGCCGCCGAGCCAGACGCGGGCCTGCTGGCGTTCCGTCAGGTCAGCGAGGAGCTGGGATCGTCTCCCTGGTACCTGAGGCTGCTGCGCGATGAGACCAAGGCGGCCGAGCGGATGGCCTGCGTGCTCGCGTCGAGCCGGTATGCGGCCGGCCTGCTGTTGCGCGCGCCCGAAGCCGTCGCGATCTTCGGCGACGATGCCGAGCTTGCCCCCCGCAGCCTGGCGGCGCTGCGTTCGGAGATGATGGCCGCGGCGCAGCGCTACGAAGACGACGCGGAGGGCGCGGTGACCGCCGTCCGTTCGGTGCGCCGCCGCGAGCTGCTGCGGACGGCTAGCGCGGATGTCCTGTGTTACCCCGGGGGGAGCGATCCCCCCCAGACCCCCCCTGCTCACGGGGGGGCTACCCGCCCCCCCGTACCCCCCGGGGCCCCCTCTGGGGAGGGGGCGCTCCGGGATGGTGGCCGGTCACCTTCGACCCCCGGGGGTCCCGCTGGGGAGGGGGCGCTGCGGTTTTCGGCGGGGTTGGCTCGGACGGGGGAGGCGCTGACTGCTATTACTCGGGCGGCGGTGGAGACGGCGCTGGCGGTGGCCATGAGGAAGGTCGCGGGGGAGCTGCGCGGACCGTTGCCGGCCAGGTTCGCGGTGATCGCGATGGGCCGTTTCGGCGGGCATGAGTGCGGCTACGGCAGCGACGCGGACGTGCTTTTCGTGCACGACCGGCTGCCTGGCTACGCCGAGAAGCAGGCCGCGGACGCCGCCCATGCGGTGGCGGTGGAGCTGCGGCGGCTGCTCGCGCTGCCGGTGCCTGATCCGCCCCTGGTGGTGGACTCCGACCTGCGGCCAGAGGGGCGCCAGGGGCCGCTGACCCGGACCCTGGCCGCCTATCGTGGCTACTACCGGCGCTGGTCCGCGCCGTGGGAGGCGCAGGCGTTGCTGCGCGCCGAAGCCGCCGCCGGTGACACCGCGCTCGGCGCGGAGTTCATCGCCATGATCGAGGAATTCCGTTACCCGCAGGGCTCCGGCTCCGGCGAGGACGGTATTAGCCCCGCGGCGGTCCGTGAGATCCGCCGCATCAAGGCGCGGATGGAGGCCGAGCGGATACCCCGCGGCGCAGACCGGGCGTTGCACGTCAAGCTGGGCCCAGGCGGCCTGTCCGACGTGGAATGGACCGTCCAGCTGCTGCAGCTGCGGCACGCCCATGCGGTCCCCGCGCTGCGCACCACCCGGACGGGCGCGGCCATGGCGGCCGCCGTCCAGGCGGACCTGCTGCCCGCTCGTGACGCGGGCGCGCTGATGGCCGCGTGGGAGCTGGCGGCGCGGATCAGGAACGCGATCGTCCTGGTCGGCGGCCGTCCCGCCGATACCCTGCCGGCCCGGCACACCGAGCTGACCGCGATCGCCCGCCTGCTCGGTTATCCGCCAGGCGACGCCGCGCAGGCTCTCGAGCAGGACTACCGGCGCGCCGCCCGGCGTGCCCGCACGGTCATGGAGTCTCTCTTCTACGGTTGATGGGCCTGCCGCGAACGCAGCACAGGCACGAGCGCCGCGCCGAGCGCGGCGGCCGCCGCGATCAGGGCCAGGAAGGCCCCGAATTTCCAGCGGAGACCCGCCGCCGGCACGTCGGCGAACCCGATGGCCACTCCGGCGAACTGCAGGCCCGCGCCGGCCATCAGCACGGTCTCGTGCGCCACCGGCAGGCCTAACGGGAACTGTTCCCGGCCCGATCGCTGCAGCAGGTAACCCGCCGTCAGCACCGCGAGCAGGGCCACGATGACGAGGTATCCGTGCGCGCCCGTCCCGCTGACGCTCGTGCTGGTGCCTGGGTCATCCAACCTGAACCAGGGCAGGAACAGCGAGACGAGAACGACCAGGGTTGCGCCGCCCGCCGCCTGCTCCTCTCGGGTCAGCCGTCGCCAATCCGGCCGGAACTGACGGGATCGAATGTCCGAGCCCGGAACGTACTGGCCGACTCGGCGGTCGGGCAAGAACTGTTCCGCGGGCGTCCTGGGGAACTGGCTGGCCGACGGGCCGGTCAGCGCAGCGCTGCAGTGATCGCAGCTCGCGGAGCCTTGCTGGTTCGTGGCCTGGCACTGGGGGCAGCTCAACTGCTCCACCTCCTGAAAGCTTGGCTGCGGCACCGAGATAAACGCCGGCGCGGCTTTTAGCGCAAAGAACTATTGCCGCCAATTTTGACACCTTTGTCCGGCGCCGTGCTGACAGACAATGGCCTTACCGTTGACGCAGACTCTACGCAGTACCCTACAGTGGGGTTAAGCAATTCTGCTGGTGGTTGACAATACAGATGGGCGAATAAATGTCATCAGCTATTATCGCGAAATTAGGACTGGTCATCCTTGGGTCGGACAGGTGACTATTTCATGGCCTGCCAGACCATGGCGGCCAGCCGGTCGATCGTGTCGATGCCGTACTGCTCGGTCGGGTTGCCGGTGGTAAGCACGGCCATCAGGTAGTTCCTGCCGCTGCCCGCGACCCATCCGACGCTGTTGATCTGCCAGTCGCCGTCCGTGCCTTCCAACGGAAGCCAGCCATTCTTCAGGGCCACAGTGACCTGAGCCGGGACACCGCCGCTGACCCCCCAGCGCTGCGCCGGGGTCACGTTCTCCATCAGCGACAAGGCGTAGGCACGTTCGGTGGTTGTGAGCAGGGTGCTGGGCGTAATCAGCTTCCTGAGTAGGGCTATCTGATCGGCTGGGGTCGTCGTTGAGAGGCCCCATCCCGGCCAGGCGAACCCGCGGCAGACCACGCAGGAGGACAGAACGGTCTGGCTCAGACCGGCCGCGGTGTTGAACAAGCCGATCCTCGCCGGGCCGCCGGCCTGGTACCACAGGCTGGTCGCCGCGGTGTTGTCGCTGTCCTCCATCATCTGCTGCGCCAGCGACTGGTCGCCGTCCGCAAGTCCGGCGCCGCGGCCTTGCTCGGCCAGCAGCGCCTCCAAGATGTCGAGCTTGACCACGCTCGCGGCCGCTTGCGGCCGTCCCTGCCCGAAGCGCCACGACCGGCCCGTCCCGACGTCATAGACGGCCGCCAGCACCGTGCCCGTCCGGGTCGACAGGTACGAGGTCGCCGCGGTCCCGAACGGATCGCGCGCCCCCCGGGCTGGTGCGGGTCCAGGGGAGCGAGGGGGGAAGCCGATCGGGGTGGTCAAGGCCGTCTTCGGCCGGCCCGCTGGGCCGCTGGCCGCAGCCCCGCTGGCCGCAGCCCCGCTGGCCGCAGCCCCGCTGGCCGTCGCCCCGCTGGCCGTCGCCCCGCTGGCCGTCGCCCCGCTGGCCGTCGCCCCGCTGGCCGTCGCCCTCGCGTCGGTTGCCGCCCCCGCGTCGGCCGCGGTCCCGGTCGCCGGCCGCCTAGCCGGGCTCCCCGCGCTCCACGCCAGGGCGCCGACGGTAATCGCAGCGAGGGCCAGCAAGCCGCCGACCACCGCGAGCAGGCGCCG
>JBEKKH010000732.1:0-3973 GCA_050010815.1 Streptosporangiaceae bacterium
GCTTGCCGCCGCTGCCGTCCTCGGGCTAAGCGCGACAGCACAAGCCGCCACGGGGTTCCAGGCCCAGGCAAGCTCCAACGTGACAGGCTCGGACTACAACGAGCTCGACGGGGTCACAGACATCGGCGCCACCAACGACGCGGCGGTCGGGTTCTACCAGCTCAGCGGGCAGACGATCTTCCATGCCTTCGGCGAGCACTGGAATGGCCGGACGTGGGCCGTCATCACGGTCCCGGCACCCGCGGGTGACGACACGCGGCTGCACGCGGTTACCGCCGCGACCGTCGACGGCCTCTGGGCCGTGGGCAGCGACGCGAACCACAGCCTCATCGAGCAGAGCAGCACCGGCGGGGCGGGCTGGTCACTCGTCGCATCACCCGCCGGCGAACCGGCCGGGAGCGTGCTGGACTCGGTCTCCGCCGTCTCAGCCACCGACGTCTGGGCGGTCGGCCACGCCGGCTCCCAGACCCTGATCGAGAACTGGAACGGCACCGCCTGGAGCGTGGTTCCGGGTGCGCCGGTCTCCGGATCCCTGACCGGCGTCGCGGGATCCTCACCCAGCGATGTCTGGGCGGTCGGCCAGTCCGGCTCCCAGCCTCTGGCGGAGCACTGGAACGGCACGGCCTGGAGCGTGGTCACGCAGCCACCGAACGGCGCCGGCAGCCTTAACTCCGTCGCGGTGATCAGCAGCACCGATGCCTGGGCCGTCGGCGACTCAGGCTCCCAGCCTGTCATCGAGAACTGGAACGGCACCGCCTGGACCGTCGTGCCCAGCCCGTCCGTCACCGGCACGCTCGCCGGCGTCAGCACCATCGGCAGCTCGGACGTCTGGGCCGTCGGAAGCTCGGCCAGCCAGACGCTCGCCGAGCACTGGGACGGAACGGCCTGGCAGATCGTGCCCAGCGCCAACCCCGGACCGGGCACCAACGTGCTGAACTCCCTGGCCCGGACCTCGCCGGGTGGCCCCCTGCGGGCTGTCGGCCGGTCCACCGGCGGCGCTCCCTCGACCGCGACCCTCGTGGAGACGACTGTCGGCTGACCCTTATCCGGTAGACCGGTCCCTATCTGCTGGTGAGCCTGTTCAGCGGGGCTGGCCGTTTTGTGCTGGGCTTGTCCCTGGGGCTGCGGTGGCGGGATTAGCAAGGCTTCCACCTGAGCCAGATCGCAACCTCGGCGGTGTGAGGACGAATCGACGCAAAGAGTTCGTTTCACGATAAAACTGGTGGACGGCAATCGAGACCGACATCGGCAAGATCGCCCGGCCGGAGAACATCTGGATCGTCCCCGGCATACCCAAGACCCGGTCCGGCAAGATCATGCGCCGGGTGATCGCCGCCACGTCCAACTTCGCGGATGTCGGCGACATCACCACGCTCGCCAACCGGGTAACCATTGGCCCGCAAGCCGGCCCGCAAGCCCCGGGCACCGCTTAGCGGGTTCAGGCGCGACCGGTGCCGGTGGCCAGAGGTGCGGGCCAGGCGGCGGGGTCGGCCGGGTCGGACGGAGCGGTGCGGCAGATGACGTAGTGGCGCGGGGTGATGGCCGTGGGGTGGTGCGCGAGGGCGGCCATGCAGCGGGCGTGCGCCTGTTCCGGCGTGCGGACGGCGCCGGTGGCGGCCAGGCGGGCGACCAGCGGGCGGCCGCCGGCCGACGCGAAGACACGGGCCACCGCGGGCGCGACGGCCTCGTCCACCAGGTGCTGCACGTCGGCTACGCCGACCCAGCAGTGGTCGACCAGTATCCGGTCCGGGGTGCCGGCGATGGGTTCCAGCCCGATGATCCCGGGCATCTGGCCGCCGGCCACGTCACCGTGCGCGGCGGCCACCAGCAGGCGTTCGACGGCCAGCAGCACCGACTCCAGTTCGGCCCGCGGCACCAGGCCGATGTCGCCGCTCCAGGCGTCCAGCCGCAGGCAGCCGTCGATCTGGTTGAGGGTGAACCGGATCGGCGTTACGTTGACCGGCATCGGGCGCCACCGCAGCCCGGTCCGGGCGAGCGCGGCGTCGATCTCCTCGGGCTGGAACCCGATGCCCGCGGTCAGTCCGGACCACGACTCAGGGACGAGGCTGTTGAACATCGGGTCGTAGGTCAAGCGCAGGCCCCGTTCGTGCTCGGCCAGTTCGCCCATGGCGTCCCGTTTGACCGTGTCGTACCTGCCGTGCCGGCTCGCCTCTGCCACCCTCATCCAGGTGTGGCCGGCCAGCTGATCGAAACTTCTCCCGCCGATCTCGACGGTGGCGATGGAGGCCTGGGCCAGGGAACCGGCGTAGTTCACCAGATGTCGCTCGAAACGGTTGCTGGACAATAGGGTGAGCACCAGCTCCGCATAGTTGGCACGGCGGGCGACGACGGCGCAGATGGCCGCGAGCACGATGCTGGGCCGGCTGGTCCGGGTGCGCGCCGCCACCCGCCGCACGGCCATCGCGGCGGCCACCGACGACAGCTCCACCGCCATCGACTCGCCGCTGGCCCGGGCACCCGGCAACGCGTACAGGCAGCGGGGGATCCGCCACGACTGCTTCCGCAGGTGGTCCAGGGCCGCGTCGGCCCGGCGCCGCTCGGCCGGCGTTGCCTCCAGTTCGGCCTGGTCCAGCGGCTGGTGGCCGGGCCGGCCGGCCGGCCGTCGCGCGGGATCGCCGAGCAGGCCGGCGAAGTCGCGCTTGAGGATCTCGATTGCGCCGTTGTCCATGCTCAGGTGCGTGAACCGGGCGGCGCACGCGATGACCCGGTCGCCCGCGCCGGGAGCGATGGCCACCGCCACGCGCACCGGACACCGCGTCGGATCGGCTGACTCGCGCAGCCACTGGACGAGCGCCCCGGCCACCGCGGGACGGTCCTGCGGTCCCCACTGTCCCTCGCCGAGTGAGCAGACTTCCAGCAGCTGGACGCCGGCCGCCGCGACCCGCTGGCGCGGCTGCTCGCCGGGCAGGTAGGTGGTGCGCAGGCTCTCGTGCCGCGCGATCAGCACCGCGGCCGCCCCGGCCACATCATCGACGGACACCACTGCCGGCACCGGCAGTTCGGCGCGCAAGATCGCGTAGATCTGGTCCGGGGTCGGGCTCAGCCAGTGGTAGACGTTGAGCTGGCCCAGGGTGAGCGGTCCCTCGCCGGCCCGCTCCCCGGTGAACCGGACCGGGATCGACCGCACCGGGGTCAGCCGCACGCGGAGCCGGCGGCGCTGACCGGTTTCGGTTCCGGTGCTCATCGCTGGTCAGCCGATCAGCTCGCGCAGCGCGCCGGCCAGGCGCCCGATGAGAGCGCCCAGCTGACTGCGCGTGCGAGCATGGAACACGTCAAGGAGCGAAATCTTCGCGCCTATCTCGACAGCTGTCATCGGTGTCTCCCTTTCCCCGTTCCACTGGCGCTTCGCTCCGGCCAGGCGTCGTCGTGAACGGCCCGCCCTGAGTTATCGACGTAATCGAATTCACTGAACAAAACTCGGGGGTCTGGTGATATCGCGGCGCGCCCGGTATATCCGCACAGGCTGTCGAAGACAAAAATACGCAGACGGCCTCGGACAGTCTTCTCCGAGATTGGCGAACCCGGCGTCAGCGCCTGCAGTTTCCGGCGACGACGCCGAGGTCAGCAGGTCGTGAACCGCCTGATGGCGGCGTGCGCGCCCGGCTAACTGGAGCCAGGAACGGTCTCGTTGCCTCGCTGAGCGCATACGGTCCAAACGATCTTCCCGCCCTGCCCGTCCGGCACATAGCAACCCCATTTTGTGCTGAGGGCCTCGACGAGCAGCAGTCCCCGCCCGGCCTCGGCGTCTAGCTCCACGTCCTGACGCACGGGATGGTGATGACCGTCGTCCCATACCTGGATCAGGACGCTATCCCGGTTCGAGGTGAGCCAGAGTCGCATCGGTAGCGCGGGCGGTGCCCGCCCGGCCTCGCGCTGCTGATGGGCGACATGGGTTGATGCGCGTACCGCGTTGGTAGTGATCTCGGAGACAAGCAGTTCTACGGTGTCGGCG
>JBEKKH010000733.1:0-3964 GCA_050010815.1 Streptosporangiaceae bacterium
GGGGTTCGAGGATCGGCAACTCAGCATCGGCTGGGTCCGGCGCGCCATGGTCATGCGAACTAGCTCACGCGGGCCTCGGTACCGCTCTGGACGCTGCCTGGGTCAGTTTCGATGATGCTGAATGATTGTCCGGACGGGCTGACGTAAACATTGAAATGGGCGAGGCTGCCGCCAATGTTGAATACGATCGTGCCGCTGCAGTCGGCGTGGAGCGTGTAGGTCGAGGTATCGGCGGTGTTGTTGTTCTCGACTACACCGTTGTCGACAAAGGTGGTTACGCCGGTGCTGCTGCCCGCGCCATTGAAGTGGTCGAAGCCGGCCGTGGAGGTCGGCGACTTGGCGCCTCCGGAGACAGACCAGCCTTCGTAGCCGTAGGTATAGGTGCCGTTCAGCGTCGCATCGCTGCACGAGGAGAAAGACGGTGCGGCGGTGCTGGACGCACTAGCGGTTCCTGCTAGCGCCAGAGCGCCGCCGGCGGCCAGCACACCGACCGAGCCCAGGACCGCAAGACGGCGGCGCGGGCTAAGCTTTGAAAGGGCAGATCGTGACATCCGTGTCTCCTTCACAGGCACCTCGGGATTGGGCAATACGGGCAAGTCCTGTTCGACGGCAGCTTCCGATCGCCTGGCGGCATGCGGCACCGCCCAGGCACGCATATATAACACTTGTCTTGGATTCAGTTACGGGATTCAGTTACGCGGCGGAAAATAATCCGGTGATCTTTCGAAACGGCGCTCCGCCGTCCGGCGCCTGCATAGTCGACCAGGTGATTGCGCCGCTTACCAGGGGTCTTGAGGTCGGCATCCCTAGTCCACCACGAACCCTCAGTTCCCTTCAAGTATCGCCAAGATACGACAGTAAACTGTGGCTTTTAAGCCATAAAATGGTGGCGCGGGTGACGATACAAAGCAAATGTGAGACTACAAATAAGCGAACAGGTGGCCTGGGTGCCCGGGCTGGCAGCGATCGTTCCACCCGTCCGTCTCTTGCGCTCATATGCGTCACGCCTGAGGGGCGATACATGGAGTCAGGGTTCGGACCCGGCATCCGGTGGGTCCGGGGAGGTCCGCAGGTAGGGCTCGCGACTGCCGCGCCGCGCCGCAGACCTTAAGGGAAGGTCGGCGCCAGCAACGACTGTACCGCGGCTCAAAACTCGCGCACAGCGCCGAGTAGGTGCTGTCGGTAGATTGCGAGTATGCCGACGTCGGGCAGTACCGAGTGGCCAGTTCTGGCGCGGGGCGTGGCACACAGGTCAATGTCGCTGCGATGATTGCGGGCATGGCGGGCATGGCGGACCGGATCGAGCCATTCACGATCGGCGTAGACGGCGCGGCGCTCGATGACCTGCGTGACCGGCTGCAGCGGACGCGGTGGCCGGAGCGGGAGACGGTGGGCGACTGGTCGCAGGGCGTCCCGCTGGCCTACCTGCAGGATCTATGCGACTACTGGGTCAGCCGTTACGACTGGCGGGCAACCGAAGCGCGGATCAACCAGATCCCGCAGTTCATGACCAGGATCGACGGCCTGCAGCTGCATTTCCTGCACCTGCGCTCCCCGCACCCGGACGCGATACCGCTGATCATGACACATGGATGGCCGGGATCGTTCTTTGAGTTCGAGAGGGTTCTCGGCCCGCTGTCCGACCCGCCCGCGCACGGCGGTGACGTTGCCGACGCGTTCGATGTGGTGGTGCCGTCGCTTCCCGGTTACGGGTTCAGCGGCAAGCCGGCCGCCACGGGCTGGGATATCCACCGCATCGCCCGTGCCTGGGCCGAGCTGATGGCACGGCTGGGCTACGAGCGGTTCCTGGCCGTTGGCAGCGACTGGGGTACCAGCGTGTCCACTAGCCTGGCGCTGCACCAGCCCGGCCGGCTGCTAGGCATACATCTCATCCCGCCGCTGGCACCGCCCGACCGCAACGCCGCCGACCTGACCGATGGCGAACGCGCAGCGCTGACCGATCTCGACGAACGCAGCCGGACCGGCTCGGGCTACTCAGCCGAGCACAGCACCCGGCCGCAGACCATCGGCTACTCGCTGACCGATTCACCGGCCGGGCTATGCGCCTGGATCGTGGAAAAACTGTGGGCCTGGACCGATCACCCCGGTAATCTCAGCCAGGTCCTCACCGCCGATCAGGTGCTTGACAACATCTGTTTGTACTGGCTGGCAGGCAGCGGCGCCTCCTCCGCCCGGCTGTACTGGGAGAGCATCACCGAGGTCACCGAATGGTTCACCACCGCCACCAGCGACATCGTTACTGTCCCAGCCGGATGCAGTATTTTCCCCAAGGAGGTACCGCGGCCCTCCCGCCGCTGGGCCCAGCGGCGGTTCGCCAACATCGTGTACTGGAGCGAGCCCGACCGCGGCGGCCACTTCGCCGCATGGGAACAACCGGGCCTTTTCACCGACGAAGTCCGCAGCGTCGCCCGAGCCGCCACCGCCCAAGTGGGCGCGCGGGACCGCCCGCAGCAGCCAGCCAGCGGGACCGGACGACGTGACTGAATTCCGAACATCCGGTTCTCGCGTCCAACTAGTGGCCAAGCGAATGGGACGCGCAGTACTCAGAAGCCCGACCGTGCCGACGCTCCCTGCCACTTAACCGAAGTTGATCTTCGTGGCTGGCGTGGCCTGCCGCGTCGTTCTGACCGGCACAGCGACCCCGGCAGCGGACCTGGTCCGCCATCAGCCGCGGACATGCAGGTCAGAACCCTGATCGGCCAGTAAGCCCAGGGCCACCCGGCCCCCCGAAGCCCGGTTCCAACGCGGAAATCACGCTGGGCGGGGACGCGAACGCGGCGTGAGAAGGTACTCGATGTGCCGTTGCACCCCTTCTACGGGGTCCGACGGCACATCGAGTACCCCGCGTGCGGTAGGCGGCGGGGCCGCCGGGACGGGTGCAGCGGACGAGACGTCAGGGATCGCGCCTGGGTAAACGGCACCTGCCCGGGCACGGATCCACCGCCAGGCTCGGTGCCGCCTGGCCTGAGTTGATCTTCGTGGCTGGGGTGGCCTGCCGTGCCGTTCTGACCGGCACAGCTACACCTCACCCCCGGCAGCGGACCTGGTCCGCCACTAGCTGCGAACATGCAGGTCAGAGACCCGATCGGCACATGGGCTGAGTACCATTGCGGCTAGCCCTCTCGCCCTTGCCCCGCACGGTGATCTCCCGGTGCCGGAGGTCCACGTCGCTGCGCCCAAGGTCGTCAGCGTCGCTGAGCGCAGATCGTCCTGGCCGTCGCCGATGATGCGGCTGACCCGGACCACGTTCTTCTCCGTCGCGCTGATGCTGGGCGTGCGGGCAGCCTGGGCCTGGCCGGATTCGGCTACCCGTCGGCCCCGCTGCCAATCGCGCTGAACATCGCGTCGAAGATCCTGGCATTCCTCGCCGCCTCCACCCTGTTCCTGCCCCAGCAGCCCGCGCCAGGGCAGGCACCCCCGCCCGAAACAACGTGCAGGCCGCTCCGGCCGAGCGCAGGCGCGCACACTCGCCGGCTGCTAGCTGACATGGCCCCGCCGCCCGATAACGCCGGCCGGATCAACTCGTTCAGCATGCTGCCGCTGGCGGACACGGGCAGGCTCGACGCCGACCATATCGGATATTTATGCATATCAGCCGTTAGATGGGCACGGAGTGTCACCGGATGGTGAGTACGCAATGGTGTGCGCTCGAGCAGTTTCAGCGCCGGAGGTCTTCTCGTTCCGCGAGTTCCGCGCCGGCTCGCGGGCGTGCTGGACCAGGTCCGGCGATCCCCGGACGCCGCGGTCTTCGTCGGCGCTCACCGGAGGGCGGGGGCGGTGCTTGTGTCGGTCGAGCAGTATGAAGCGCTGCAGGAGCTGGCCACGCTGGCCGGCACCGGCAGGCTGGAACCACCCGACGGGATCAGGTACACCGCGATGACCTCCGGCCGGCGGACGGGGATTCGTCCTGCTCAAGGGATGGCAGGTACGCCCGGAGGAGGTC
>JBEKKH010000734.1:0-3949 GCA_050010815.1 Streptosporangiaceae bacterium
CGCAACACCGTGGCCGGCTACCTGGCTCCCAAGCGCCAGGCCGCGCGGGCCGCCATCGGGCGTGCCGACGATGTGCACCGGTTCGCGCACCCGTTGCAGGCACAAGGCGATCTGATTGGCCTCGAACGCTGAGTCCGTCAAGGGTCCGTCACCCAACAGATTTAAAGGTGACATACCAGCCTGCTCCTTTCCCGATGCCACGGGTGAACAGAACCTGCCTTGCCCCGACACTAACCTGACCGATTATTGCCGTCCCGGCGGGTGCAGGCAATGTATTAAACATAATCCAAACCATCCGGAAACAACCGGAAACAATGGCCGTAAATTAGACAATCCAGACACCTGAACGGGCCGCCCCACTCCGAGCGGGGCCGCCCGTCTTTCGCACCGCGAACCCGCGAAGCCGCAAGTCAAGCTGCCCGACGTCGAGCCCGGTGACCGTGCGGCCGGTCAGCGTCCGCTGGATCACTGTGGGCTCGCCGTGGTAGACACGTGGCATGGCCGCTTTCCGGGTGCCGGACCTGGCTGACGTTCTGGCTGCGCGTCAGCGCATCGCGCCGTACCTGCAGCCGACGCCGCTATACCGGTATCCAGCGCTGGATGCCCTGACCGGGGCCTGCACGTGGGTCAAGCACGAGAACCATCAGCCGGTGGGCGCCTTCAAGGTCCGCGGCGGGGTGAACCTGGTCAGCCAGCTGACCGCGGATGAGCGGCGCCGCGGTGTCATCGCCGCCTCGACAGGCAATCATGGCCAGTCAGTCGCTTACGCGGCGGACCTGTTTGGTGTGCGGGCCGTGATTTGCATGCCTGAGCAGGCCAATCCGGTGAAGGTGGAGTCGGCGCGGGCCCTCGGCGCCGAGGTGGTCCTCGCAGGCCGTGATTTCGACGAAGCGCGCGAGTACTGCGAGACGCTGGCCGCTGAGCACGGGTACCGGTACATCCACTCAGGTAACGAGCCGGCGCTCATCGCCGGCGTCGCCACCGGCACCCTGGAGATCCTCCAGGCCCGGCCGGACATCGAGGTGATCGTGGTCCCGGTCGGCGGCGGCAGCGGGGCGGCGGGGGCCTGCGCGGTGGCCAAGGCCGTCCGCCCGTCGATCGAGGTGATCGGCGTGCAGTCCGAGGCGGCCCCGGCCGCATACCGCTCGTGGCAGGCCCGTTCGCTCCTGGAGGACTCCACCAGCACGTTCGCGGAAGGGCTGGCGACCAGGACCGCGTTCGAGCTGCCGCAGCGGATCTTGCGGGAGATGCTGGATGACTTCGTCTTGGTCTCGGAGGATGCGCTGAAGGCGGCGACCCGGCTGATGATCTCCAAGACCCGCAACCTGGTGGAACCGGCCGGCGCGGCCGCGCTGGCGGCGGTGCTGGCTGCACCCCAGCGGTTCGCGGGCCGGGTGGTGGCCATTGTGTGCAGCGGGGGGAACATCAGCCCCGCACAGCTGGCCGGACTGTGGCCGCGCGAACCGGCCTGACCGCGATCCGCAGAGCCCGGCGGCCAACGGGCCCGCAGCCCGATCGTCGGACCAGAACACGCGCCCAGGATCGTTCGGCAGAATATTTGGGCCGAACGGACCGTGGTATCACCGGCCCGGCCTGCTCGCCGCCGCGGACGCTCGGCACGCTGGCCCGGACCGCGCTGGCCGACGCGTTCCCGCGGTCGCCGACGGCCTGGCCGTGGCCCACGTTCGCGGTCAACGTCGTGGCTGCGTTCGCTCTCGGCTACTTCGTCACCCGGCTCACCGAACGCCTGCCGCTGTCCAGCTACCGGCGGCCGCTGCTCGGCACCGGGCCGGACCGGGGGCACCCTCACCGCCGACGCCCTGCTCGGGTTGTACGGACGGCACGAGATCGCGGCCAGCATCCTGCTGCGCGGCACCGGGGGGTTCGGGCTCAAGCACCGCCTGCGCACCGACCGCTCGCTGTCGTTGTCCGAGGACCTGCCGCTGATCGCGGTCGCGGTCGACACCCGGTCCCGCATCGAGGCGGTCCTGCCGCAGGTGCTCACGCTCAACCGGACCGGGCTGGTCACCATGGAACGGGCCCGGCTGCTGACCGACCTCAGCAGCGCCGGCTGGTCGCCCGCTTCCCTGCCCGAGGCGACCAAGCTGACCATCTACCTGGGCCGCCGGGAACGCGTCGGGCGGGTACCCGCCTTCATCGCGGTCTGTGACCTGCTGCACCGGCGCGGACTCGACGGCGCCACCGCGCTGCTCGGCGTCGACGGCACCGCGCACGGCCGCCGCGAACGAGCCGCCTTCTTCAGCCGGAACGCCGAGGTCCCGATGATGGTCATCGCCGTCGGCTCCGGGAGCCAGATCGGCGCCGTGCTGCCCGAGCTCGGCCCGCTGCTGCGGCACCCGCTGGTCACCGCCGAACGCGTCCGCGTCTGCAAGCGGGACGGCCGGCTGCTGGCCCCTCCCCCCGCGCTGTCCGGCGCCGACGACGGCATGGCGCTGTGGCACAAGCTCATGGTGTACACCTCAGAAGCGCTCCTGCACCACGGGGAGCCGGTGCACCGGGCCGTGGTGAGGCGGCTCCGTTCGGCCGGGCTCAGCGGGGCCACCACCCAGCGCGGCGTCTGGGGTTTCCACGGCGACCAGGCGCCGCATGGCGACCGGCTGCTGCAGCTGGGCCGCCACGTCCCGGCCGTCACGATCGTCATTGACACCCCGGACCGCATCGGCGCGGCGTTTTCCGTCATCGACGAGCTCACCAGCGAAGGTGGCCTCGTGACCAGCGAGATCGTCCCCGCCATCAGGCCGGGAGCAGGGCCATGACCTCGGCGGGGGTGACACTCCCGGGGGCCCGGCCGCCCCGGGCGGCCTGGTTCGCCAGCCGCTGCAGCAGTTCGTTCACCGGCGTCGGCACGCCATGTTCCCGGCCGAGCAGCACGATCTCGCCGTTGAGGAAGTCGGCCTCGATCGACCCGGTGCCCCGGGTCAGGCTCTGCCAGGACGACCCGCCGCTGCGCGCCGAGCCGTTGACCGGCTGGATCTTCACCCGGTCACCGCGGACGTCCGCGCTCTCCTGCTGGCTCGCGTACGCCAGGCCGGCCGCGTCGAGCACCGCCGTCCCCTCGGCCCGCACGCGCCGGCGCAGGTCGGCCACCTCGTCCCCGGCGCCACGGCCGCACACCGCCTCGATCGCGTTGTTCAGGTTGGTCAGCAGCTTGCCGTACTTCCACCGCATGACGTCCGCGCTAACCGGCGCCAGGAAGCGGCTCGCGGCCAGGTCCGCGCTGATCCGCGCCACCGTCGCATCGATCCCGGACGGATACCGGCCGAGGTGCAGCAACCCGGCCAGCGGAGCGCCCTGGGCCTGCACCGTTCCCGGCTCCAGGTGCGTGGCCGGCAGCCAGACGCACATCCCGTAGACGTGGCGGAAGCAGCGCAGCGCCATCCGTTCGCTCGCCACTCCGTTCTGCGCGCAGACGACGGGCAGCGACTCGGCCGCCACGGTGCCACCGCGGACGGGCTGCCAGGCCCACTCGGTGAGCACCGCCGCGGCATCTTGGGTCTTGACCGTCAGGAGCAGGACGTCACCGACGCGAAGGTCAACGTCGGCGGCCTGGCCGACCGCGGAAACAGGCCGCGTGCCCGTGCCGTCCGGCGTTTCGAGCCGCAGGCCGTGCGCGCGCAGCGCGTCCAGATGCGCGCCCCGGGCCACCAGCACAACCTGGTGCCCGCGGTCGAACAGCCGGCCCCCGATCGTCCCGCCCACCGCACCGGCCCCGATGATGATGTATCGCATCTGGTCAATTCTGCCCCGCCGGGTGGATAGCCTCTTCGGCCCGCCCCTTACCCAAGCCGGCCGGCCCCCGCCCGCCTTAAGCTGCCTCGGCCCCCTAAGCCGGCCAAGCGGGTGGATGGCCGGCAGCGCGACGGCGGGTATACCACTGGTTCCTGGTCCGTGTGGGGCGTGAAAGTACGTACGTGACTGTTGTGCAGCG
>JBEKKH010000735.1:0-3948 GCA_050010815.1 Streptosporangiaceae bacterium
CGTCCCGCTCCGCCTGGCCGCGATCCCCGGCGTCCCGCTCCGCCTGGCCGCGATCCCTGACGTCGCGGCCGCGATCCCTGACGTTTCGCCCGCCGCACCCGTCCCGGCTGCCCCACCAGGGAGCGCCCAGCCCCGTCTTTGAAATTTTGCGTGGTGGATCCGGGCTTGGGGGTGGATCCGGTGCACGGGTGAGGGTTCCGGGATAACCTGCGTTTGCGGCGTGTCGGATCAGCGGAACTCATGACAGCGGCGATTGCCTGGTTTGTTGCGGTTTATCCCCAGGGCCTGTTCCCCGTGCTCCTCCGATCCGGTCCGGAGGAGTCCGCTGTTCGGATATGTCTACGGTTTCGGGTGTCATAGCACCCGAAACCGTAGACACATCCCCGGACCCGAGCTGATTCCGGACATGTGCGATCGGATCACCCTTCAGCAGGACGGTAGTGAACCACATCCGGAACTGACGGCACGCCGGAAACAAACCGTACTTTGGAATGCTCACGGGATGCACCAGATCCACCACGCAGCCCGGATCCACCACAATCTGATGCCCGGTCATCGCAGCGGCAGCAACACAGGCCCTGTCGCGCCACACACGGACCAGCGCACCAGGGCCAGTGCCCGCCGGCGGCACATCACCGCCGTCGCAGTCGTCGCA
Organism: Streptosporangiaceae bacterium; assembly: GCA_050010815.1. Classification (GTDB taxonomy): domain Bacteria; phylum Actinomycetota; class Actinomycetes; order Streptosporangiales; family Streptosporangiaceae; genus Palsa-504. The sequence continues at coordinate 656 of JBEKKH010000735.1, forward strand.
GTCGTTGCTTCGCCGCAGTGCACGGCAAACACGTCACTCCATTACCTCAAGCCACGCGCCAGCCTCGCTGAGAGAGACCCCTGACGCCCCGGCGCGGATCGTGGATCCTTACTGCCCGTATAGGGGGAGCAGGGATCCACGATCATGTGGGTTCGCGCGGGCGGCGGGAGCAAGCTAGAAGGCGCGGTAGTCGCGGACGGACATGCGGGGGCCGTGGCGCGGGGGTCGGCTGCCGCCGAGCTCTATGAGCCTGGTCACGCGGTAGCGGTGGCCGGCGTAGGGGGCGAGCAGCTCGAGCATCCCGGCGTCGTCCGTGATCCGGCCGGCCAGCGTCCAGCCGACCGCCTTGGGGAGGTTGTAGTCGCCCACGGAAACCGCGTCCGGATCGCCCACGGCCCGCTGCCTGATCTCGGCGGAGGTCCACGGGCCGATGCCGGGCAGGGCGCGCAGGCGGCGGTCCGCGTCCGCCGCGGCCAGCCCGCCGATCTCCTCGAGCCGGGCGGCGACCTCGGCGGCGGTGATGATCGTGCGGGACCGGACGCCCTCGACCCCGGCCCGGTGCCAGTCCCATGACGGAATTCGCGCCCACACCCGGGGCGGCGGGAACACCCGCAGGCCGGCCGGGGCGGGGCCCGGCGCCGCCTGCCCGAACTTGACCAGCAGGAAGCGCCAGGCGCGGTGCGCCTCGCGGCTGACCACCTTCTGCTCGAGTACCGCGGGCACCAGCGCCTCGAAGACCCGGTCGCTGCGTCCGATGCGCAGGTCCTGGTGACGGCGCATCAGCTCACCGACCACCGGATCGCGGGCGGTAAAGGAGGACTGGTCGTCCTGGCCGCCGAGCTGGGCGGGCACGTGGTCGAGCAGCCAGCGTGCGCCCGGGCCCCAGGCCTGCCCGGTCACCAGCGTGCGGTCTCCGGACTCCGCCGGGCGCGACAGGACGCGCAGCGTGCCCGGTCCGTCGGGGGTCAGCGACGTGCGCCACACGGCGCCGGCCGCGTCCACCGCATACGCGGGATCACCGCCGCCGCGACGGTGCACGGACAGGGCGAGGCGGACATCGACCCGGAACGGCAGCTGCCACTGCCGGGCCAGCGCCACCGTCACGGACGTCAGCAGGCCGGGCGAGGCCGCCGGCGCGGAGCCGGGCGAGGCCGCCGGCGCGGAGCCGGGCGCGACGGGCGCGGCTGGCGTCTCCGGGGCGGCCGTCACGTGTCTGCGCCGTTACGTATCGGCGGAGAAGCGGACCGAGGTCGGCTCCAGCCGAACCTCCGGCCAGATCCGGATGCCGCGGGCCAGCTCGTTGCCCGCACCGATGAACGCCCCGTCCCCGACCACCGCTTCGTCGAGCACCGCGCCGGAGGCCACGACCGCGCCGCGGCCGAGGATGGAATCGCGTACCACCGCGCCGTCGCCGACGATCGCGCCGTCGAACAGCACGCTGCCGTCCACGGTCGCGCCGGCGCCCACCCGGGCCCCGGCACCCAGGACGCTGCCGCCGGATACCGTCGCGTCCGGCGCCGCCGAGGCCCCGGCCAGCAGCAGCGAGGGCCCCCGGTGATCCGGCACCGCCGGGCCGGGCAGCCGTCCGAGCACGAGGTCGCAGGAGCCACGCACGAACGTCTGCGGCGTGCCGACGTCGAGCCAGTACGCCGACTCGTGGTAGCCCATTACGAGCTGGCCGGACTCGATCAGGCCGGGGAACGTCTCCCGCTCGACCGAGACCCGGCGGCCGTGAGGAATCTGGTCGATGACCTCACGCCGGAACACGTAGCAGCCGGCGTTGATCCGGTTGGTCACCGGGTTCGGCGTCTTCTCCAGGAACGCCGTCACCCGGCCGGAGGCGTCCGTCGGCACGACGCCGAACCGGGCCGGATCCGCCACCTCCACCAGGTGCAGCGTGGCCGCGGCGTCCTTCTTCAGGTGCAGGTCGACCTGCGCGCCCAGATCGTGCCCGGACAAGATGTCGGAGTTCAGCACCACGATCGGATCACCCGCGCTGGTACCGCGCAGCGAGCTGGCGGCGTTGCGGATCCCGCCGGCGGTATCGAGCGGCACGTCCTCGGTGACGTAGTCGATGGACAGGCCGAACGCCGATCCGTCACCCAGCACCGACGCGAACATGTCCGACTTGTAGCAGGTCGCCATGACCACGTGGGTGACGCCGCAGGAGGCCGCCCGGGCCAGCAGGTGGGCCAGGAACGGGACCCCCGCCGTAGGCAGCAGGGGTTTCGGGGCGGACAGGGTCAGCGGCCGCAGCCGGCTGCCCTGGCCCCCGACGAGGACGATCGCCTCAAGCGGTTCACGCGGCATGACAGATGAGGTTACACCGCGCTGACATCGGCGGCGGTCTGTTCGGCAGCGCGCCGGTAGGACGCCAGGTGGGCTTCGGCCGACGCGGCCCAGGTGAACTCCTGGGACCGGTCGTACCCGGCGGATCCGAGCCGTTCCCGCCGGTCGGCGTCCGCCAGCAGCGAGCGCAGCGAGTCGCGGATGGAGTCGGCGTCGGGCTCGGTGTAGGCGACGGCCTCGCCGCCCACCTCGGGCAGCGAGGTGCAGTGGGTGGTCAGCACGGGCGCGCCGCACGCCATCGCCTCGAGCACCGGCAGCCCGAACCCCTCACCCCGGCTCGGGAAGGCCACCGCCACCGCCCCGCCCAGGAAGCCGGGCAGGTCGGAGAAGCGCAGGTATCCGGGGCGGATCAGGCGCAGGTGCGGCGGCACCGAGGCCACCGCGGCGTCCACCTCGTCGCTCCAGCCCCCGCCGCCGCCCAGGACCAGCGCGGGCGGTTCTGCCAGGTCCGCGACGGCCCCGGCCCAGCCGGTGATCAGCGCGGCGACGTTCTTGCGCGGCTCGAGCATGCCCAGGAACGCCACGTACGGCTTGCCGTGCAGGCCCAGCCGGTTCGACACCTGCGAGACCTGCTGGGGGTCGGGCCGGTGGAACAGCCGGTGGTCCACGCCGTGGTAGGCGACATCGATCTTGGTCGGGTCGGCGCCGAGCACCCGCTCGAGCTCATCGCGCGTCGCCTTGGACGGCACGATGATCCGCGCGGCGCGGCGCGCGGCGGTCCGGATCGCCGACTTGAAGAACATGGCGCCGACCGAGCTGTACAGGTCGGGCTCGGTGAAGAAGGTGACGTCGTGCACGGTCACCACGGTCGGCCGACCCGGACGCAGCGGCATCGAGTAGTACGGCACGTGAATGACGTCGGCGTTGACCTGCTGGGCCACCACCGGCAGCCCGCTCTGCTCCCAGGCCAGCCGGGCCGACCGGTGCGAGAGCGCCGTCGGGCC
>JBEKKH010000736.1:0-3940 GCA_050010815.1 Streptosporangiaceae bacterium
TGAACGCCTCGGCCAGGAAAAGCACGTCCGGGTCGGTGCCGCGGACCTGGGCCAGCAGCCATTCCCAGAACCGCAGCGGCTTGGTGTGCGGGTTGTCCACGCGGAAGATCCGCACCCCGTGGTCCATCCACAGCCGGACGACCCCGAGGAAGGCACCGAAGATGCCCTCGGGGTCGTTGTCGAAGTTGAAGTTGTAGATGTCCTGGTACTTCTTGGGCGGGTTCTCGGCGTAGGCGATGGTCCCGTCGGCCCGGGTGGTGAACCACTCCGGGTGCTCTTTGACCCACGGGTGGTCGGGCGAGGCGTTCAGCGCCAGGTCGAGCGCGATCTCCAGGCCGAGCTCGCGGCTCCGGGACACGAACGCGTCGAAGTCGTCGAACGTGCCCAGGTCGGGGTGGATCGCGTCGTGCCCGCCGTCCGGCGACCCGATCGCCCACGGCGAGCCCGGGTCGCCCTCGTGCGGGGTCAGCGTGTTGTTCCTGCCCTTGCGGAAGGTCGTCCCGATCGGGTGGACCGGCGGCAGGTACACCACGTCGAAGCCCATGCCGGCCACGGCGTCGAGCCGCTTGGCCGCGGTGCGCAGCGTGCCCGAGGCCGGCGCCCGGCGGCCCATTGGGTCAACCTGGACCCCTTCGGAGCGCGGGAAGAACTCGTACCACGAGCCGTACAGGGCCCGCTCCCGGTCGACCTGGACGAGCAGCGGCCGGGACCTGGTCACGAGCTCGCGCAGCGGCCAGAGCGCCAGGATGGCGGCGACCCGCGGGTCCTCGGTGGCCGCGAACCGGTCCCAGGGCTCAAGGCCGCGGTCGCGCAGCCTGGCCACCAGCGCGCGCAGCACGGTCCTGGCCGCGGCCGGGCGGCCGGCCCCGGGCGGCTGCGGGATCCGCCGGGCCAGCCGCTCGTAAAGCAGCGCGCCCTCGGTGAGCATGAGCTCCACGTCCTGGCCCGCCGGGATCTTGATCGCGGCGTCGTGCTGCCAGGTCGCGATGGGGTCGGCCCAGGACTCCACGTGGAAGCGCCAGTCACCCTCGGAGGTCACGGTCACCTCCGCGCCCCAGCGGTCGGTGCCCGGGGCGAGCATGTGCATGCGGATCAGCGGGCCCGTCTTGCGGTCCGGGTCCCGCAGCGCCACGCCGGCACTGATCAGCCCGTGCCCCTCGCGGAAGATCGTGGCGCTGACTTCGAAGCTTTCGCCTGCTACCGCCTTGGCCGGCCGGCGTCCGCAGTCCACGGCCGGCTCGACGTCAAGGATCGGGATTCGTCCAATCACCCCCGTCACGCTACCGATGTTGGGGCACTTCATGCCAGCTCGGGTGGATGCCGCCGCAAGTGGGCCGCGCCGCGCGTCGGGCGGAGCACATTTCCTAGAGGTAAAACCACTTTTCGTTAGGCTAAATTGAATTTTTTTTCCCTAACGAACCGTGGTATCAGCGGTCCGTAATGCCGGCACGGTTCGGCGTTGGGTACGCGGACCCACTATGGTCTGCCCGTGAGAGCGATTCGCCGATTCACCGTCCGCGTCAGCCTGCCCGAGCCGCTGGCTCCCTTGCACGGCCTGATGCTGAACCTCCGGTGGTCCTGGCATACCCCGACAGCCGACCTATTCGCATCGATCGACCCGGCCGCCTGGCGGGCCTCCGGTGGTGACCCGATCGCCATGCTCAGCGGCCTGCCGGGGGCCCGGATCGCCGCGCTCGCCGCCGACGGGGAGTTCCTGCGCCGGCTGAGCGAGGCCGAACGGGACCTGCGCCAGTACCTGTCCGAGCCGCGCTGGTACGCCGCCGCGGGACCGTCAGGGGTCACGGGGCCGGCCGCGGTCGCCTACTTCTCGCCGGAGTACGGGATCACCGCCGCGCTGCCGCAGTACTCAGGCGGCCTGGGCATCCTGGCCGGTGATCACCTGAAGTCGGCCAGCGACCTCGGCGTCCCGCTGATCGCGGTGGGACTGCTGTACCGGCACGGGTACTTCACCCAGTCGCTGTCGGCCGACGGCTGGCAGGCCGAGCGTTACCCGGCCGGCGACCCGAACGGGCTGCCGCTCGAGCTGCTCCATGACTCCGCCGGGGCTCCGGTGCGGATCGCGGTCGGGCTGGCCGCGGGCCGGCTGCTGTCCGCCCAGGTCTGGGTGGCGCAGGTGGGCCGGGTCCCGCTGCTGCTGCTCGACTCCTACACCGAGGAGAACGAGGCCGACCTGCGCGAGGTCACCGACCGGCTGTACGGCGGCGGCAGCGAGCACAGGCTCCGCCAGGAGCTGCTGCTCGGCATCGGCGGGGTGCGCGCGGTCCGGGCGTTCTGCGCGCTGCGCGGGCACCCGTCACCCGAGGTTTTCCACACCAACGAGGGGCACGCCGGCTTCCTCGGCCTGGAGCGGATCCGCGAGTACGCCGAGCAGGGACTGAGCTTCGACGAGGCGATTGAGGTCTGCCGGGCGGGCACCGTGTTCACCACCCACACGCCGGTCCCGGCCGGCATCGACCGGTTCGAGCGCAGCCTGATCGCCGAGCACTTCGCCGACGACCCGCTGCTGCCGGCCGGCCGGCTGCTCGCGCTGGGCGCGGAGACCTACCCGGGCGGCGACCCCGACGTGTTCAACATGGCCGTCATGGGCATGCGGCTGGCCCAGCGCGTCAACGGCGTGTCCCGGCTGCACGGCCAGGTCAGCCGGGAGATGTTCGCCGGCCTGTGGCCCGGGTTCGACACCCGCGAGGTGCCCATCGGCTCGGTCACCAACGGCGTGCACACCCCGACCTGGGTGGCGCCCGAAGTACTGAACCTCACCGGAACCTCGTCCGGCGACGCCACCTACTGGGACTGGGACCAGGCCGCGGACGCCCCGCCCGGGGTGCTGTGGGAGGCCAGGCACGTGCTGCGCGCCCGGCTGGTGGCCGAGACCAGGCGGCGGCTGCGCGCGTCCTGGCAGCAGCGCGGCGCCTCGGACGCCGAGCTGACCTGGATCGACGACGTGCTCGACGAGAACGTGCTGACGATCGGGTTCGCCCGCCGGGTGCCTTCCTACAAGCGGCTCACGCTCATGCTGAACGACCCCGCGCGGCTCAGCGAGCTGCTGAACGACCCGGAGCGGCCGCTGCAGATCGTGGTGGCGGGCAAGGCCCATCCCGCCGACGAGGGCGGCAAGGCGCTGATCCAGCAGCTGGTCCAGTTCGCCGACGCCGCGGCCGTGCGCCGCCGGATCGTGTTCCTGCCCGACTACGACATGGCGATGGCGCACGCGCTCGTGCAGGGCTGCGACGTCTGGCTGAACAACCCGCTGCGGCCGCTGGAGGCCTGCGGCACCTCGGGCATGAAGGCCGCGCTGAACGGCGGGCTGAACGTCTCGGTCCGGGACGGCTGGTGGGACGAGTGGTACGACGGCGCGAACGGCTGGGAGATCCCGTCCGCCGACGGCGTGGCCGACCAGGCCCGGCGCGACGAGCTCGAGGCCACCGCCCTGTACGAGCTGCTGGCCAAGTCGGTATCGCCGCTGTTCTACGAGCGCGACAGCGACGGGATCCCGCTCGGCTGGGTGGAGCGGATCAGGCATACCCTGCGCTCGCTCGGGCCGAAGGTCCAGGCCGAGCGGATGGTCAGGGAGTACGTGACGGCGCTGTACGTGCCGGCCGCGGCCGCCTCCCGGACGCTGGACGCCGACGGGTTCGCCCCGGCCAGGGAACTGGCGGCCTGGAAGAAGCGCGTGGTCCAGGCCTGGCCCCAGGTGCAGGTCGAGCATGTCGAGTCCGACCCCGCCGGGTCGACGGGTCAGCGCCTGGGCTCGTCGCTGGTGGTACGGGTCGCGGTGGCGCTCGGCGAGCTCACCCCGGACGACGTGACGGTCGAGGTGGTCTACGGCCGCCCCGACGACGAGGACGAGATCGTCATCCCCGCTTATGCGGTATTGGCCGGGGGGGACGACCCCCCCCAGACCCCCCCCGCTTATGAGGGG
>JBEKKH010000737.1:0-3932 GCA_050010815.1 Streptosporangiaceae bacterium
CTCAAGGGCAAGCCCGAGCCCGAGCAGGACCGTCCAGCCGGCCAGCAGCGCGGTGCGCAGCGGGCGCAGCGCCAGTGAGCCAAGTAGCGGGGCGATCGCCAGCCAGGCCACCGGAGCGACCGGGCGGCCGGCCGCGTACTGGGCCGCCGCGAACGCGGTAACGGCCACCGCGAGCAGCGGCCCGGCCGCCCGGGCACCTGGCACCAGGCCGGCCACCGGACCCGCCGGTTCCAGCCGGACGCCGTCCCCGGCCCGAAGCGCGGACACGACAGCGGCGGCGGGACCTCGCCGGGCGATGCTGATCCGGCTCACTGGCCAGCCGTGGCCTGGGGGGGTGATGCGGGTCCGGTTCCGGCGCCGGTGGCGGCGATGGCGGCGGCGATGTCGGCTAGGTCGTCGTCCTTGAGTTCCAGGTGCGCGGCGGGCAGCCAGCCCTGGACCTGCCCGGGGGAGCGGGCTCCCACGATCGCGCCGGTCACCCCCGGGAAGGACAGGGTCCAGGCGATGGCCACCGAGGCGGGCGTGACGCCGTGCCGGGCGGCCACCGGGCGCAGCGCATCGGCCAGGGCCAGGTTGGCCGACAGGGCCGGCTCGGTGAAGTCCGGGTGTCCGGCCCGCCAGTCACCCGGCTCCAGGCGGGCCGCCCGGTCGGCGGTGAACGCCCCGGTGAGCAGGCCCGAGGCCATCGGGCTGTAGACGATCACCCCCGTCTCGTGCTCGCGGGCCCACACCAGCACGTCATCGGCCGCGTCCCGGTGGATCAGGCTGAACGGAGGCTGGACGGCATCCACGTTCCCTATCTCCTCGGCGGCTTTGAGCTGGCCGATGCTGTGGTTGGACAGCCCCGCGGCCCGGATCTTGCCCTCGCGCTTGAGGTCGGTGAAGACCTGCCAGTAGTCCTCCACGGCGGTGCCGTCTTCGGCGGGCCAGTGCATCTGGTACAGGTCGATCCGCTCCACCTTCAGGCGGCGCAGCGAGGCCTCCACCTCGGCCCTGATGCTGGCCGGAGCTCCCGCCCGCCGCGGTGCCGCCGACCGGTCGGCCGGATCCCAGACCAGGCCGCCCTTAGTGAACACATAGGGCCGGTCCGTGTCGGGCAGGCCGGCCAGCGCGGCCGCCACCACCTCTTCGGAATGCCCAAGCCCGTACACCGCCGCGGTGTCGATCCAGTTCACCCCGGACTCCACCGCGGCGCGGATCGCCGCGATCGACTCCGAATCGTCCTGGCCGCCCCAGGCATACGCCCAGCCGCCCCCGCCGATAGCCCAGGCCCCGAACCCCACCCGGGACAGGTACATATCAGTCCGGCCCAGCCGCGCAGTCGGCAAAGAAGTAGTCATCGTCGTTCTCCTTATCGCTGATCGCGAGAAAGCGCCGTGGGTCATCCTCTTGGCCTCTGGCCACGTCCGCCATGCGCTTTTCTCCTTGCTCCGGGACACCGCTTTCTTTCGCCCCTCGGCTTAATGTTTTTGATACACATAACCATTGCGCATGAGCGATGCAGCTGTCATCGCAGCCAGCTGCCATTCAGAGCCCCGGCTAGCCGAACTAGCCAGATTCCGGCTAGCTGCAATGCGCTTCGCAGGCCCTGTCGCTAGCGTGAAGTTATGTCAGACGATCTCGTTTCGAGTGGCGATTCCACGTCGCCCAGCCCGGCCGCGAGCGTCCGCCGGCGGGTGGTCAAGCGCCTGGATGAGGCTGAATGCCTTCGGTTGCTCGGCCCCGGAGGGCTCGGGCGCCTGGTCTATAACAGCCGGTACGGGCCCATGGCGCTACCGGTTGACTACAAGATGCACGAAGGTTCGGTCGCTTTCCGCGCCACCCAGGACACCTTCACCGACGAAGATCTTCGTACGGGTATCGCGGACGCCGAATACGACGTCGCCCTGGAGGTCGACCAGATCGATCTGGCGGCTCGCGAGGGATGGACTGTGCTGGTCCGGGGCGCGGCACATCATGTGGAAACCGAGGCTGAGCGCACGTCGCTCATAAACGCAGGGGTCCAGCCGTGGATCGAGGGTGAACCTGAGCATGTCATCCAGATAGCTCCGGTGCGTATCTGGGGCCACCGCATCCACCGGGCGTGACGCCTCGGCACATTCCGGCTAGCTGCAATTCGCGGGAAATCCGGCTTACCTATATCAGGGTCCATGCTGGCTTCAGTGCCCAATTCCTGCTAGCCGGTAATGGAATTGCCCGCCTGCGGTGAAGACGCAGCCAATGCTGATGGGCGATCGTGGGGCTCAACGACAACGCTGCGGGAGAGAGCAATGCAACTTCGCGGGCTAGTTAAAGGAACAACGCCCAGGCCCCACGAGCCAATGATGGTCGCGCCGCTGCCGCCGGGTATCGTCCGCCGGCATGTCCTGGTGGGCGCGGCGATCACCGCGCTCGGCGGCCTGCTGTTCGGCTACGACACCGGGGTCATCTCCGGGGCGCTGCTGTTCATCGGCAAGGACTTCCCCGGCCTGACATCGTTCGACAAGGAACTGCTGACCAGCATCCTGCTGATCGGAGCGCTCATCGGTGCGCTGGCGGCCGGCCGGATCGCCGACCGGGTGGGCCGCCGGCCCACCGTGCTGGGCACGGCGGCTCTTTTCGTCGCCGGGGTGATGCTCGCCGCGTTCTCCCCCAGTTACGGCGTCCTGGTCGGAGCCCGGGTCGTCATCGGGCTGGCGGTCGGCTCGGCGTCGATGGTCGTGCCCCTGTACATCGGCGAGGTCGTCCCGCCCCGGATCCGTGGGGCCCTGGTCAGCTTTTAACCAGCTGGCCCTGACCTCCGGCATTCTCGTCTCCTACCTCGTCGACTACGGACTGGCCGCCGGCCAGAACTGGCGGCTGATGTTCGGCCTGGCGGCGATCCCGGCGGTCTTGATGTTCACCGGCATGCTCTTCCAGCACGAGAGCCCGCACTGGCTGATCGCGCAGGGGCGGGAGGATGAGGCCCGCGAGGTCCTGCGCCGCGTCCGGGACGAGGCCGGCATCGACGCCGAGATCGCCGAGGTGCGCGAACTGTCCGCACGCCGGTCCAGTTTCCGCGAGGTCCTCAATCCGGCGATGCGCCACGTCATGGTCATCGGTGTCGCGCTGGCCGTGTTCCAGCAGATCACCGGCATCAACACCATCATTTACTACGCGCCGACGCTGCTCTCATCTGCCGGTCTCGGCAACTCCGCTGCGCTGCTGGCCAACGTCGTCAACGGCGCCGTCAACGTCGCGATGACGATCGTGGCGATCCGGCTCCTGGATCGCACCGGCCGGCGCCCGCTGCTGCTGGGCGGCACCACGGGGATGGCGGCGGGGATGATCGTGGTCGCGCTTACCTTCGCCATTGGCGGCAGTCATCTGCATGGGGGAGCCGCCTACATCGCGATCGCCGGCCTGCTGATCTACACCGGATCGTTCGCTATCGGGCTCGGCCCGGTGTTCTGGCTGCTGATCAGCGAGATCTACCCGGTGAAGATCCGCGGTCAGGCGATGAGCGTGGCCACCATGGCGAACTGGGGGGCGAACTTCGTGGTCACCATCTCCTTCCTCACCCTGCTCAGTGCCATCGGCAACGCCGGGACCTTCTTCCTGTTCGCCGGCCTGTCCATCGTGGCGCTGGTTTACTTCCAGCGGCAGGTTCCCGAGACCAAGAACCGCAGCCTGCAAGACATCGAACGCGACCTCGACCTTCCCGGGCACGCGACGGCCGGCACCACCGCCCCACGGAGGGTCAGCATCCCGCGAGCACCACCCGCCTCGCCCGGCACACCCGTGCCGGGGCGCCCCCGCTCTCGAACGACACCGATGGTCCATCGTCGTTGCCCCAGCAACGCATGCCAAGTGCGAAAACATCCGCCCCGTGCGGCGGTTGACCATCGAGGCGGCGATCCAGCTCTGATCAGCGTGGCTGACGGCGAGAATCTCCAGGCGCCGTCAGGCGGGCA
>JBEKKH010000738.1:0-3914 GCA_050010815.1 Streptosporangiaceae bacterium
GGCCGGATACGCGCCGGTATGGCAGATGGCAGCGGCCGCAGGCCGCCATGAAGGCATGTTCTGATCGGCCCGCGAGCCACGATTCGCCGGCAAGCAATGCGCTCGTACCCTTCCGAGCCTTCCGATAGGTCCTCGCGACGGCCCTATTCGGCCGAATAGGGCCGTCAGTCAGCCGCTTCTGTCGCGTGGGAGCGGGCCGGGCGCGGCCATCTCGGCGGGCGCGACTGAACGTGAGGTTCTTTGAGCCGTCCGGGTTCCGGGCAGTCGTCTGCTGATGAAGTGAGGTGATGTCACCCGTCGTACTGCGACGCCTGCAAGGTATACAGCTCCGCGTACTGGCCGGCCAGGTCCATCAATTCGCCGTGCGTTCCCGCCTCGATCACCCGCCCGTGCGCCAGCACATAGATCCGGTCGGCGTGCCGGACACTCGCCAGCCGGTGCGTGATGATCAGCACGCTGCGATCAAGGGCGAGTGTCCGGATCGAGGAGAACAGCGCGTACTCGGCGCGCGCGTCCAGCGCCGCGGTGGGCTCGTCCATGATCAGCAGCGGCGCCACCCGGTAGAACCCGCGCGCGGCGGCTATCCGCTGCCACTGCCCGCCTGACAGTTCGGCGCCGTCCTTGAACTGGCGGGCCAGCAGCGTGTCGTACCCGCGGGACAAGCCGGAGATCACCGTGTCCGCCCCCGACGCTCCTGCCGCGGACGCCAGCAACTCCTCGTCAAGCGACCGCCCCATCGTGATGTTGTGCCGGACGGTCAGCGGCCAGTTGCCATGGTCTTGCGCGATGACCGCGATCCGTTCCCGCAGCGACTCGCCGTCTACGTCAGAGATGCTCGTCGAATCCCAGCGGATCGAGCCGCTGCCCGGCTGGTACAGCCCCGCGAGCACCTTGGCCAGCGTGGTCTTGCCGGATCCGTTCTCCCCCACCAGGGCGACCACCTCGCCGCGCCGGATCTCGACGCTGACATCGCGCAGCGCGGGCCCGGCTGCGCCGGGATAGCTGAAGGTCACGCCCGATGCGAGGATCCGCTCGAACCCGGCCGGCGCCGGTTTCCGCGCCGGCGGCGGCAGCCTGCTCAGCGCGTCGTCACAGAACGCCAGGTAGTCAGAGAAGTACAGCCCTTCCTCGTAACACTGGTTGACCGCGTACATCAGCTGCTGCAGCGCCGCCTGCGCTGACCTGATGGCCAGCACAGCGGTCCCCGCGACCGACAACGGCAGCGCGCCGGCCGCCAGCAGGCCGCCGAGCGCCGCGTAGACGCCAGCGGTAGCGATCCCGCCCATGACACTGGCGACAACCTTGGTGATCGCCTGACGGCGAGCCGCGGCCAGCTCCGCGTTCCTGGCGTACGCGGCCAGGCGCGAGACCCGGTCGAGCAGGAAGGCGCGCATCGTGAACGAGCGGAGTTCGGCAGCGGTCCGCCGCTCGGCTATCAGCTCGGCCAGGATGTACTTCCTGCGGTAGCTGTCGATCAGCGCGAACCGGGTGACATACCTGATCCGCGCCGACCGGACCGCCGCCCACGCCCCAGGCAGCTGCGCGACAAGCAGCACGGCGAGCAGGATCGGATTCAGCACGCCGACCACGGTCGCCGCGGCGGCGATCCCGACGAACGCGGTCATGCAGTTGATCACGTTGTTCACGACCTGCGCCGCCGAAAACATTCCCCGGTCCCGTGCGCGTTGCATCCGTTCGTGAAAGTCCGGGTCATCGAACGCGGTCAGCTCCACCTGCGAGGTCAGGTCGTACAGCCGTACCTCGACGGCCTGGTCCACGCGCGGCTCCAGCCGGCTCTGCGCCCAGCCCGCCGCGGTCGAGATGCCGGACCGCGCCGCTGTCGCCGCGGCCACCAGGATCAGCGCGGGCAGCGCCGCGCGCACCCGCTGGGGCGTGGGCCCCGCTGCGAACAGCGCCTGCAGCACCCCGGTCGTCGCGTACAGCGCGTACCCGGCGAACACCCCAGACACCAGGTTCAGCGCGATCGTCGCTGCCGTGTCAAGCCGGCTAGCCGACCAGCCCAGCCGCACCGCATGCCCCACCAGCCCCGGAAACCGCCTAGCCACGTCGCGGAACCCGACCGAGGCCATCCGGGCGTCGTACGCGCGCCAGTAGCTGGCGGTCAGCTCCGCCGTGATCTCGTCGGTCGGCACCTCGCGCGCCGCCCGGGCACGGCGCAACCGGCCAAGCAACCGCGCCGTCCCCATGTCACCAGTATGTGATTACCCCCTCACGGGTGGCTATGGATTTTATCGGCGCGGCCACGGCCGCGGCGCTCGCTGCCGGTTCTTTCCTCACGAGCGGTCGCCGGCCGCGGCCACGATGAAGGCGAGGATCTCGGCCTCGTAGCCCAGTTGGCCGAACCGTCCGGCCGGGCCGGTGTGCGCCCCGGCGCCCAGTTCGGGGCGGAACAGCACCCGGCTTCCCGCGGTGTCGGTGGCCCGGAGCCTGGCCACCCACTTCGCCGGCTCGTGGATCAGCACCCGCGGATCGTGCAGGCTGCCGGTGACCAGTAGATCCGGCCGCGGCCCGGCGGGCGGGTTGTCGTAGGGGCTGTAGGAGGCCAGGTAGGCTCGCGCGGCTGGGTCCCGGGGATCGCCCCACTCGTCCCACTCGTTGACGGTGAGCGGGATGGCCGGATCCAGCATGGTGCTCACGCAGTCCACGAACGGAACCTCGGCCACGACCGCCCGCCACCGCCGCGGCGCCAGCGAGTACACCGCCCCCTGCAGCAGCCCGCCCGCCGACAGCCCGCGGGAGACGATCCGGCCGGGCGCGGCCCAGCCGCGGGCCGCCAGCATGTCCGCCGCGGCGATGAAGTCGGTGAAGGTGGTGCGCTTGCGGCCCAGCCGGCCGTCCAGCCACCAGCTCCTGCCCCCCTCACCGCCGCCGCGTACGTGCGCTACCGCATAGACGAAGCCCCGGTCCAGCAGGCTGGGGGTCGCCACGCTGAAGGCCGGCCACTCGCAGGACTCGTAGGCGCCGTAGCCATAAAGCAGGCATGGGGCACTGCCGTCGCGCCGCAACCCGGCCCGGTAGGCGATCGTCACCGGGACGGAAGTGCCGTCCGGTGCGACCGCGGTGACGCGTTCGGTGGCGTAGCGCGCCGGATCGTAACCGGGTACCTGCTGCCGCTTGCGCGCCCGCCAGCGACCGGTGGCCAGGTCCACGTCGTGCCAGGACGGCGGCTCGACGAGCGATTCGGTGCGCACGGTCACCGCCGCGGCGTGGTAGTCCTCGTTCGGCGCGAGGGCGAGCGAGATGTGCGGGCCGCCGGCCTCGACCAGCCGCCGCTCTCCCGACTGGCGGTCCACGATGCGCAGCTGGGTGCCGGCCGCATGCCGCTGCTGCACGACCAGGTACCGCCCGAACACGTCAGCCGAGACCAGGCGGGTGTCCGGTGACCCGGCGATGACCTCGCTCCACCGGGCCCGGCCGGGCCCAGTGGTGGGCCCAGTGGTGGGCCCAGTGGTGGGCACTGTCGCGGGCGCGGCGACCAGCCGGAACTCTGCCGCGTCCGCGTTGGTGACCAGGAAGAACTCACCTGGGCCCGGTCCCTCGGCGTGCTCGGCGCGATACTCGATGCCGGGCCTTCGCCTCTCCATGACGGCAGGTTCGGTATCGGTCCTGGCCGCCGGGAGCACGAGGGTCTCCGTGCTGTCCCTGGACGCCGTCTCGATCAGCACGTACCCGCCGCTGCGGGTGGCCCGCACGGTGACCTCGAACCGCTGGTCCTCCTCCCGGAACACCAGCGCGTCCCGGTGCGGGCCGGTGCCCAGCAGGTGCCGCCACACCTCGTGCGGCCGGTACTGGGCGTCGGTGACGACGTAGAGCAGCGACCGCGAGTCGGCCGACCAGGCCAGCCCGTAGTAGGTTCCCTCGATCCGCTCCGGCAGGTCGGTGCCGCGGGCCAG
>JBEKKH010000739.1:0-3902 GCA_050010815.1 Streptosporangiaceae bacterium
AGGCCCGCGCCGTCGCCGCCGGCGACCGCGGCGGTCAGCCCGGCCAGCAGCGGGCCCGGCGCGATCACGGGTTCCCCGGCATCGCCGGCGAACCCGGCCAGGTCCGGCGCCCCGGCCGGCACGCACCAGAACAAGCCCTGCTCAGAACCCTCTTCCAGCGGCCATTCCTCCCCGAAACCGTCCTCCGGGGGATTGCTGTGACCACCGCGACTGCCGTCGCGGCCGGGAACCTTCTCCTCACGGGGGCCCTGGCTGATGTCGCGCGGCCCGTTCCCGCCCGCAGGCAGCGGCCCAGAGCCCTCGGGCTCTTCGCCATCCCGCCCGTGGCCAGGGAACGGTCCGTTGGTCATGAGCCACCCTTCGTCTGTGGGAGCTAGCAGGTAGCATCGCCTTCTTATTGTATCGAATCCATAGTCGAATTTCTATCTTCATCCGCATATTTTAGCTACCTGTTCGAGGTCGCGATCCCTGAATTAGGGACGCTGACCGGCCTCGATCAGTGCCGCTCCGCTGCTGTTCCGATACGCCAAACGTGCGCTGCGGACGTGAGCCCTTGGCCACCTGCCAGCGTTCGTCCTCCGAGTCGCCCGAGGACTGAGATGATCCGTGGAGGTAGGCCCCAGATGCGGAATCAAAGGATGCTCGGGGTGCCGCGGTCACCGCGCCGGCTGTGGTGCCAACGCTGGTACCTGTCCTGGAACTCCGCTTCTTCCGCCAGCCTGCGCAGCATCTGGCGACCGTACGCCCGAAGCGTGATCGGCAGCAGGAAACTAGCCCCCCGCGCTTCGCGGTCCTCCTGCGCTTCGCGGTCCTCCTGCGCTTCGCGGTCCTCCTGCGCTTCGCGGTCCTCCTGCGCTTCGCGGTCCTCCTGCGCTTCGCGGTCCTCCTGCGCTTCGCGGTCCCCCCGCGCTTCGCGGTCCCCCCGCGCTTCGCGGGTCTCGCCGTCGGCCTGGAAGTCCGCAAGCAGGACCGAACGTTCGGTAAGCAGGATGAGGCCAACCGCAACCTCTTCGTGGGACAGCTGGCTGGTGGTGCAGACGGCCTGAGCGTCCCCCATCTGGAACGGTCCGGGGAAGACCGAGAGCCTAGCCCACAGCAGGCGCTCGGTCGGGGTGCACAGCTCGTAGCTCCAGCCGATCGCGGCGCGCAGGCTGCGGTGCCTGAAGACCGGGTTGCCAGGGTCACGAAGCACGTCGTAATCAGCTTCGATAGCGGAGAGCAGGCTGGCCGGTTTCGCGGCGACCGGTTGTCCGGCGGCCAGTTCGATGGCCAGCGGCAGCTTGTCCAGCTGGGCGCAGATGGACGCCACGGTCGCGCGATTTTCCGCCGTGACCTCCAGACCTGCCCGCCAGCTGAACAGCTCCACCGCGTCGCGCAGGGACAACGGGGAGACGGCCAGGACGGACTCGCCGGGCACCCGGAGCGGTTCCCGGCTGGTGGCGAGGACCTGGACCTTGACGCACAACTGGAGCAACGAGGCGATGACCGCGGCGCAGGCGCCGAGCAGATGCTCGCAGTTGTCGAAAACGAGCAGCATGTGCCGGTCGCGCAGGTGGTCGACCAGGACCTGGAGGGGACTGCTGGTGAGCCGGTCGGGAATCAGGAGAGCGGCCAGGATGCTATGCGGCAGCAGGGCCTCGTCCCGCAGTGCGTCGAGCCTGACGAGCACGGCGCCGTCGGCGAAATTCGCGGCGGCCGCTTCCAGGCTCACCGCGGTCTTGCCCACACCGGGCAGCCCAGTCACCGTGACGAGCCTGTGGTCGTCGAGCATGCGCTTGATCGCGGCCGCCTCGGTGGTGCGGCCGACGAGGCCGCCCAGCGGCAGGTCGGCTAGCGACACCGGCCCTGCCCCCCCGCCTGGCATCGGACGTCCCCCCCGTATCCGCCGGATCCCCGCTGTCTCGAGGAGTATGCCAATCGACGGGATCCCCGCTGGCTCGAGGAGTACGCCAATCGGCGGGAGGCGCGCTATCCGGTCGCTGGCCCGCCACGCCGCAAACGCCATCATGGCCTGCCGCGGCCCGGCTGGCATCGGTCGTTATGCCTATCCGGCATACCTAAGGGCCACCAGAGCTAACGACCGGCCTGCGCCAGCAGTTCGGCCGCATGGTCGGGGATGTAGGCCTGCATGTCCCTCGGAATACGGACGTACCCCCGGGCGGCCGGCCGCGGCGGGAGCTTCAGGGACGGCGGTTGCACGTTGCGATAGGGGATCGTGCTGAGCAGGTGGGCGATCATGTTGATCCGGGCGGACCGCTTGTCGTCGCTTTCCACCACGTGCCACGGCGCCTCGGGAATGTCGGTGTGCACGAACATCTCGTCCTTGGCCCGTGAGTAGTCCTCCCACCGGGTGATCGACTCCAGGTCCATCGGCGAGAGCTTCCAGCTGCGCATGGGATCGTGCAGCCGGGACTTGAAACGACGTTGCTGTTCGGAGTCGCTGACCGAGAACCAGTATTTGCGCAGCAAGATGCCGTCCTCGACCAGCAGCCGCTCGAAGATCGGGCACTGGTGCAGGAACCGGCTGTACTCCTCTTTGGTGCAGAACCCCATGACGTGTTCCACCCCGGCCCGGTTGTACCAGCTGCGATCGAACAAGACGAGCTCACCCGCGGCGGGCAGGCGGTCGCAGTAACGCTGGAAGTACCACTGTGACCGTTCCCGTTCGGTCGGCGCGGGCAGCGCCGCGATCCTGGCCACCCGGGGATTCAGGTACTCGGTCACCCGCTTGATCGTGCTGCCCTTGCCGGCCGCGTCCCGGCCCTCGAAGACGACCACCATCCTGGCGCCCTCGGTGCGCATCCACTCCTGCATCTTCACCAGTTCGCCCTGCAGCCGGTACAGCTCGGTCTCGTACAGCTTCCGGGGCAGCGTCCGCGTCGCTTGGTCAGAGTCCTTGCCTGCCATGGCACGTATTCTCCTCTGGACGATCAGCCGCTAGCATGACCGCGTGAGTGACGATGAGCTGTACCGCCAGTATGAGACCGTCAACCTGTACCGTCGCGGCCCGGGTGCCACGATTGAGCTGAACCGTCCCGAGCGGATGAACGCGTGGAGCCAGCAGTTCTCCGCCGACCTGTTCGCGGCGATCGAGGAGGTCACCGGCAACCCGGAGATCCGGGCGGTCGTCGTCACCGGGGCTGGGCGCGCCTTCTCCAGCGGCGCCGACCTGAAAGAGGCGGCCGAGCAGGCCGGCGGTGGTCCGGTCGACGTGTACAAGATCCTGACGGAGCGATATCACCCGCTGATCACCGGAATCCGGCGGATGCCCAAGCCGGTCATCGCCGCGGTGAACGGCCCGGCGGCCGGGATCGGCCTGTCCCTCGCGCTGGCGTGCGACCTGGTGGTCGCCGCCGAGTCGGCCTACTTCTCCCTCGCCTTCGTCAACATTGGCCTGGTCCCGGACGGCGGCTCGTCGCTGTTCGTGCCCGCCCGGGTCGGGTTCGCCCGGGCGGCGGAGCTGGCCATGCTGGGCGAACGGCTCGACGCCCGCAAGGCCGTGGACTGGGGGCTGATCAACCAGGTCTGGCCGGACGCGGAGTTCGCGGCCAGGACCGGCGAGTTGCTCGACCGGCTGGCCGGCGGGGCCACCAAGTCCTACGCGGGCATCAAGCGCCAGCTGAACCAGTGGATGTATGACCGGATGGACGCCCAGCTCGAGTTCGAGGCCGGGATCCAGCGGGAGATGGCCGAATCCGGCGACTTCGCCGAGGGCCTCGCGGCGTTCGCCGCCAAGCGGCCGCCTCGGTTCAGCGGCGCCTGAGCCAACCGCGGACACCAACCGCGGACACCGACCGCGGACACCGACCGCGGACACCGACCGCGGACACCGACCGCGGACACCGACCGCGGACACCGACCGCGGACACCGACCGCGGACACCGACCGCGGACACCGACCGC
>JBEKKH010000740.1:0-3900 GCA_050010815.1 Streptosporangiaceae bacterium
CCGCCGCCACGCGCCTACCTCGCCGCGTCCGGCGGGATCTTCCGTGACTGCGCCGTGCATGACTACGACGCCGTCCGGTGGGTGACCGGCCAGGAGGTAACCGAGGTGTACGCCGTGGGCACCAACCAAGGCGCGGAATGGTTCGGCGAGTTCGGCGACGTGCACACCGCCTCGGCCGTGCTGACCCTGGATGGCGGCGCCCTCGCCGTCGTCTCCAACACCCGGTACAACGCGCGCGGCCACGACGTGCGACTGGAGGTGCACGGGACCAGGGACAGCCTGGCGGCCGGGCTGGGACCGGGGCTTCCGCTGCGGTCGGCCGAGCCGGGCGTGTCGTTCCCGGACGGGGAGCCGTTCACGTTCTTCATGGACCGGCTGGCCGAGGCGTTCCGCGCCGAGCTGACGGCGTTCACCGAGGTGGTGGCCGGCCGACGCGCGTCACCGTGCACGGTGCTTGATGCGATCGAGACCGGCTGGGTGGCCGAGGCCTGCACGTTGTCGCGGCGCGAGCACCGTCCGGTCCGGATCGAGGAAGTCCGGATCCCATGATTTTATGTCCGAGGCTCGCGTGACCGGCCGGGTGCGGATCGCCCTGGCGGGCCTGGGCCGGATGGGCCGGATCCACGCCGCCAACCTGGCCGGCCGCTGCCCGTCGGCCGAGCTCGCCTGCGTCTTCGACCGCGATCCCGGCGTGGCCCGCCGGGTGGGCGAGCGGTTCGACGTCCCGTGGACGGCCGTTTACGACGACATCCTGGCCGACGGGCGCGTCGACGCCGTGGCGATCGCCGCGCCGACCGCGGCGCACGCCGAGCTGAGCGTCCGGGCCGCCCAGGCCGGCCAGCACGTCTTCTGCGAGAAGCCGATCTCGCTGGACCGGCAGGCCACGGTCGAGGTCATCGACCTGGTGGGCCGGGCCGGCGTGACCTTCCAGGTGGGCTTCCACCGCCGGTTCGACCCGGACTGGGCCGCGGCCACGGCTCGGATCCGGGCCGGCGAGCTGGGCGACGTCTACCTGTTCCGCACCTCACTGCGGGACATGACCCCGCCCCAACCGGCCTTCCTGGCCCACTCCGGCGGCTTTTTCACCGACGTCACCATCCACGACCTGGATGTGGCCCGGTGGATGGTCGGCGAGGTGGTGCAGGTGAGCGCGTACGGGACGGCGCTGTCCGATCCCGGCTTCGCCGAGCTCGGCGACATCGACACCGCGGTGGTGGTGCTCCGCTTCGAGAACGGCGCGCTCGGCGTGATCGACGACAGCCGCGCGGCCGGCTACGGCTACGAGTGCTCGACCGAGGTGATGGGCCGCCGGGCCACCGTCCGCATCGACAACCCGCAGTACCGGCACTACGAATGGCGCACGCCGGGCCAGGCGTCGCACGACCTGGTCCGCGACTTCGAGCAGCGCTACCCGCTGGCCTACGTCGAGGAGCTCGAGGGCTTCGCCCGCAGCGTGGCCGACGGCGTACCGCCCCGGGTTACCGGCCACGACGCCCTGGCCGCGTTCGACCTAGCCCAGGCCGCCACGTTGTCCTGGCGCCAGGGCCGCGCCGTCCTCCTCGACCCGGTCCGCACCGCCGCCGGCGTCATCTACCGGCTGGAAGATGCCCCCTGAACGGGCTCCCGGCCATCCTGCTGGCCCGCCGCCTAGGCTGATGGCATGCTCAGCGCGGAAAAGGACGGCCAGACCTGGCGTATCGGGACAGCTGCTGAGGCCGCATGGATCGCCGAGGGCACGTCGGTAGGCCGGACCATCACCGCTGCCATCCCCCCGATCTTCGAGGCCTACGCCACAGTCGTGCTGCCGGACAGAGGTGACGGGCGGGCCAGGCACGACCGGGCTGTGCTCGCGCTGCTGAGCGAGCACTCGGCGGGCCAGCCGTGGTGGCTCGGCTATCTCGACACCGGCAACGATGACATCGTCTTCCCCCGGGCCCCGATGGTGACGCTGTATGCGGGATGGCATTACGTGCTGGTCGAGGCGGGCCCTGAACAGGCCGCGAGCTGGCGGCAGTCCGATCTCGGGTCGTTCTGGCGGGGTGCCTTGCCCAACGTGATGTTCCCCGCCGATCGTTCCTGGCTGGCTTCTACGTTGTGGGACGACGACTGGACCTGTATCGGCGGCCCGGCCGAGCTCGTGGGCAAGTTCCCGCACCACCCCGATCTGCAGGCCAGGCCGGTCGCCCTGGGCGAGGACGCAACACCCCCCGGCCACCACGCCTTCTGACCGCTGCCCGTAAGAGCCCATCCCCCGACCCCGCCCCGCTCCCAAGCATCCCATCCGACCCAGCCGCCACACCAGGAGGCTGTTCCCGGCCCGACCGCCAGTTTCCGTGCTGGATCCGGACTTGGCACGTGGCACTGGGATGCACCGGATCCGCCCGGGAGCCCGGATCCACGCAATCCTTGCCGGGCAGGCTGCACCACCGGCACGGGCGCCGCATAGCCACCACGGGTATCACCCGGATCCGTCCCCGGCCCGGGGATCCGGCTGCCCTGCACCGCAGGCAAGCGCTCGACGGCCTCTGGCGTCACAGCGCGCGTTCCCGTCACTTGCGTGCCCTGGCCGATGGGTATGGGTGTGGCACCGTACACATTCTTTGGTGCACGGTGCCACACCCACACCCCAGACCGGTTCCGGGCCAGCGAACCGGAGGGCGGCCTGGGGCCGCCCGTGCACTCCGACTAGCTCGACGAATGCCTCCGCGCCGTGAAAGTCGCCGGGATTAGCGGTATACAGCGGCGACGCGTTGCTGGCCGGTAGCGGCGATCATGAGATCCGAGGCGCGCTTGCGTGGCTGGCGCCCCGCAGCACGCCTCGCAGCACGCCCCGCAGCACGCCCCGCAGCACGCCCCGCCGCACAGATCTGCCCGTGCTCGGTCACAGGCCGGTTTCCTGGTAGGGATCGCGGACATCCTGTCCCACCGCCGCATCCAGGTCGGAGCGTCGCTACTGGCTGGCATGGAGGTCGGTGCTGAGGCCGCCCCAGGTGCCCGGCCGGGTGAGGGCCTCGACGGACCCGGTGACGCTGTTACGGCGGAACAGCAGGCCGGGCTGTCCGCTCAGGTCGCGTGCCTTGGCCTGCTGGCCGCCGGGCAGCGTGACGATCGTCCCGGCGGTCAGGTACAGGCCGGCTTCGACGATGCAGTCATCGGCCAGGGAGATGCCAAGTCCCGAGTTCGCACCCAGCAGGCACCGCCGTCCCACCGAGATGACCTGGGTGCCGCCGCCGGACAAGGTGCCCATGATGGAGGCCCCGCCGCCGATGTCGGTCCCGGCGCCGACGACCACGCCCTGGCTGATGCGGCCCTCCACCATCGAGGGTCCGAGCGTGCCGGCGTTGAAGTTGACGAAGCCCTCGTGCATGACCGTGGTCCCCTCCGCCAGGTAGGCGCCCAGGCGGACCCGGGCGGCGTCCGCCACGCGCACGCCGCTGGGCACCACATAGTCCAGCATCGGCGGGAACTTATCCAGGGAGCGGATCTCGAGCGGGACGCCGCGGGCGAGCGCCCGCTGCCGGACGGCGCCGGCCTCACTCACGGCCACCGGCCCCAGGGAGGTCCAGCACACGTTGGGCAGGACCCCGAAGATCCCGTCCAGGTTCATGGAGTTAGGACGCACCAGACGGTGGGAAAGCAGGTGCAGCCGCAGGTAGGCATCGGCGCTATCAGCGGGCGGCAGGTCCAGGTCAGCGGCCACGCACAACTGGCGGCGGATCCGTACCGCACGCACCGGATCCTCCTGCTCGGCCGGAAGGGAACGTTCGGTGCCATCGGCGGCGGCAGGCGCCCCCAGGCTGGGAGCGGGAAACCAGAAACTGAGCGGATCGCCGTCCCGCCCGACCGTGGCGACCGCATACCCCCACGCCGCTTCTCCCACCCTGAGAAGCTACCGCAGGC
>JBEKKH010000741.1:0-3900 GCA_050010815.1 Streptosporangiaceae bacterium
CGGTCTGGAAGGTCTTGCAGATGTAGTCCGCGGGCCGGGCTGATCTCCCGGAGCCGCTCCGGCCAGCACCTGTCAAGCACGCTGCGGCCCGCCTCGCTCCAGGAGGCAACCGAGTGGATGGAGCGGTACCGGCAGTTCTGGGACGCCAGCTTCGACCGGCTCGACGCGCACCTCCGCCAGACCACGCAAGGAAGGGAAGAACAGTGAGTCAGCACATCGAGATCACCCGGGTCTTCGACGCCCCGCGCGAGCTGGTGTACCGGGCGTTCACCGACCCCGGCCAGCTCGCGCAGTGGTTCGGGCCGGTCGGCTGCTCAGTCCCGCGCGACAGCATCGAGATCGATGCGCGGGTCGGCGGGCACCTGCGGTTCGTGATGACCGCGCCGGACGTGCGCAACCCCGTCGACGCGACGTTCACCGAGGTGGTGGAGAACGAACTGCTGGCGGGCGAGCTGCAGGCCGCTGGCGTGCCCGGCGTCGCCGGGCTGCTGCGCGTGCACCTGAGGCTCGAGTTCCACGACGAGGGCAACGGCAAGACGAGGCTCGAACTCAGGCAGGGCCCGTTCGCCACCGGGCAGCTCGGCGCGGACACGCGCAGCGGATGGGAAAGCTCGTTCACCAAGCTGGACACGCTGCTGAGAGCGTCCCTGGCACCGGATCTTGGAACTCGGAGGCCATGACGGCCAAGCTGATCTACTCGGCGATCGCCTCAGCAGATGGCTACATCGAAGACCCCGACGGCAGCATCGACTGGGGGATGCCTGACGAGGAGCTGCTCGGTTTCATCAACGAGCTTGAGCAGCCGGCCCGCACCTACCTGTACGGGCGCCGGATGTACGAGGCGATGCTCTACTGGGAAACGGCCCGCACGACGGGCCAGCCACGTCTGTTCCAGGAATTCACCGGCATCTGGCAGGCAGCCGAGAAGATCGTGTTCTCAACGACGCTCGCATCGGTGTCGAGTGCCAGGACACGGGTCGAACCTGCCTTCGAGCCCGGCCTGGTCCGGCAGCTGAAGTCGGCCGCCGAGCATGACGTGAGGGTAGCGGGCGCGGACCTGGCCGGACAGGCCGTCAAGGCCGGGCTGGCCGACGAGGTGCGGCTGTTCCTGGTTCCTGTTGTCCTCGGAGGCGGCAAGCGAGCGCTTCCCGACGGCGTCCGCTCAGATCTGGAGCTACTGGATACGCAGCGGTTCGCCAGCGGTGCTGTCTACCTCAGGTACTGCCCCGAGTCAGCCTGATCACCTCGCAGCGTGGCGCAGGCTGATCGCCGTGCCCGGATACCAGCATGGAGGGAAGCCCGATGAGTGATGTGACCGGCTTGCCCGACCGCACAACGAGTGCCGTCGAGAACCTTCTCGCCGATTTCGGCATGGAGCTTCTTGCTGCTCCGACTCCGTGTACCGAGCGGACGGTGAGCGAGCTCCTCGATCATCTCGCGCAGCAGTCCGAGCCGTCGGACGACTCTCGGCTGAGGTACGCCAACGCCAGGACCGAGATGGTCAGCGCCTGGCGCAGGCTAGGGCTCAATAGCGAGGTGCCGTCCGGTCCCTTCGGGGAAACGCCACTGCGGGTCGTGTGCACGACGGCGACCTGAGACCACCTCACCATGGCTGGGACCTCGCCCAGGCGCTCGCGAAGCCTTGCCACGTCGATGACGACATCCTCGCGGTGGTGTCAACGGCCTGGGACTTCGGCGTTTCGTTCATAACCCCTCAGCGACGTGGTCCCGGCCAGCCACTGGCGCCAGCGGTACACGCGGCTCCGACAGCCTCACGCCTCGGCCAGTTGATGGCGTTCCCTGGACGGCAGTCACTTCCGGCCAAGTGACCAGCCGGGCAAGACCTCGGGATCAGTCATGACCGTGAGTCCCGGCGGTCCTCCGCACGCTGCAGATCATTCGATACGCGCTAGTCGCAGAAGAAGATGGCGACCCGTCCGAAGCGAGCAGATCGGTTCCGGTGCGTCGGATCAACTCTGGCCAATTACGTTCTGTCACGAATCTGGCCCGGGATGGGCGGCCTGCCGTGTTCTGCCGCGGCAGGACGTGCGTCGGCGCACAGACGCAATTACGCGACCAGATGGTAACGCTCAGGGAATCTAAGGCCAGCCCGCGAGCGACTTGCCAGGGGTCGCGTACTTCGGCGGCCGCGCCCGTGCTCCCGCCGCCGAGTCACGAAAACCTCGGTCGCGACCTTGCGATTGGGTGACGCCGATCAGGCACTCCGCGGCCTTGAGGCCGAGCCGCCAGCCCGGGTACCCAAGGGTCTCGGCCACGCTCGCCGCAGTGCCCAGGATCACTTCCCCAACCACCTGGGCCGACTGCCCGCCACGCGTCCTCGGCCTCACCGGGCGGAATCGCGCGCGTGGCAAGGGCGGAACTCGGATGGTGGTCCTTGTCGGTAAGGCCAGGACCGCGGATTAAAAGTCCGCTCCGGCCGTTCCATGCGCGTCTATGAATGCCCATACGTGCAGGCTGCAGGCAGCGTAGACGGGTGAAGACACCGTCAGACGCTCAGATACTGCAACCCGGACTGTAACCGGCACGCGAATTTGGTGGCGGTCTCCGCTGCGTCGCCCTGACGCTGTGTCAGGCACGTAAGAGGCGAACAAGGCGCACGCGAAACTCCGCGCCTCCGGCGAGCGGGCGAACGCCCAGCTCAAGGCCTGACCGATCCTCCGCAAGCTCCGCTGCTGCCCCTGGCGCGCGGGCCAGCTCGCCACAGCCATCCACGCCCTGGAGATTCACGTCGCATATGGTGCATGAAAATGCTCAATATATACTTCTCCTGCGGCCCGAACCGGGCGAGAATAGGCAACGTTGCCATAGCAGGAAGCCCAGGGGGATAAAACGGAGGATATTCATGAGCAGCCCCTACCAGCCGTACCCGCAGGACCCGTCAGGCGGTTACGGGCAGCCGCCGCAAGGCGGCTGGGACTCCAGCCAGCGGGGCTACCTGCAGGGCGGGCCCGCCGGCTTCGGCGAGGCGATCTCTGAAGGTTTCAAGAACATCGTCACCTTCAACGGCCGCGCCTCACGATCCGCGTTCTGGTGGTTTTTCCTCGGCGCCATCATCATCGACGTGATAGGCGCCATCATCGGGAGAGCGGCCCATGCCGTCGCCATCCAGTACATCATCTATGCGCTCGTCGCCATCGGGACCGTCAGCCTGTCGGTCCGGCGGCTGCACGACTCCGGCAAGAGCGGGTTCTGGTGGCTCATCGGCTTGATCCCGATCATCGGCACCATCACGCTCATCGTGTTCTACTGCCTTTCCGGAACGCCTGGGCCGAACAAGTACGACGCATAGCGGGACAGTGACCGGGTGCCGTAACCGGTGCCCGGGCCATCGGCTCGCCTGGCTGCGGAGTAACTGACTGCTCGTACCTGGTTTGGGCTGGAAATGGGTTGTCCGCGCTTCGCGCGGCTCTCGACCAGGCCAGCTCGCACCCTGCCCGTCCCCGCGACAGTGACGATACCGGGTCACGCCATGAGCCTCGGTGAGTTCCCTGGGTTAGCCGCCCGACCGGCACGTGGCCGGCGCGGAGCCTGACCCGCAATCTCATCTCGCCAGGCGACAGGTGCCGGTAACCCCCCAACGCCTGAGCTACGGCGGCACCACGATTCCGCCAAAAGCGGCCGCGTCAATTCAGCAAACGCGAAAACCATTTCACACAACGCAACGACCTTCCGCTTAACAGAAGGTCTGTCACCGGCCCGGGAGCTTCTGCCTGATCAGCTCCGCAGCCCGCTTTACCAGCAATGGGTCTGTCAGGAGCTTGTGACGCCATTTTAGCAGGCGTGCCGACGTGTGCCGGGGAATGCCGTTTCGTCCGTGTTATTCGCGTGTTGGACCCTCCCGGAGCCGGACGTGTGTTACGGCTGTGTGTTGGCCGCTGC
>JBEKKH010000742.1:0-3900 GCA_050010815.1 Streptosporangiaceae bacterium
CACCGACCAGATCCCGCTGTGGTGGGACGGCCGCTACCTGCCTGTCCCCGCCCCCGGACGGGCGGCAGGCTCGCTGACCTGGACGCTGACGGCGCCGCAGGCAGGGCCGGCCGGCCATGTCTGAGCCGCGCCGCCTCGGCCCGGTCCTGTGGGGGCTGGCCGGGTGCGCTGCCACCGCAGTCATCCTCGGTATCGGGGCCGCACTCGGACTGTGGTGGCTGCCGTTCGTGGCCGGACTCGCCGCCGCTGCCCCGCCGTGGCGGGTGCGCTCGGCCCTGGCCCTGGTGGTGCTGGCCGTGGCCGTGGGCTGGGGGGCGGCGCTGTGCTGGCCCGCCTGGTCCGGCGCCCCGGCCGGTGCCACCGCCCGGGTCATCGCGGCCCTGGCCGGCCTCCCGCCGCATGCCGCCGTCGCCGTCGC
Organism: Streptosporangiaceae bacterium; assembly: GCA_050010815.1. GTDB lineage: Bacteria > Actinomycetota > Actinomycetes > Streptosporangiales > Streptosporangiaceae > Palsa-504. The sequence continues at coordinate 419 of JBEKKH010000742.1, forward strand.
CGTCACCCTCGCCGTCGGCGTCCTCCAGGCCCTGACCGCCGTCTGGCTCGCCCGCGCCGCCTACCGCCTGGCCGGACGCTAGCGGCCAGCAGCCCGTCCACGAGACCGCGGCGAGGCTAGCCGGGCGGGTCGGTTCCGGCGCCTAGCTCGCGGGCCGCGCTGACGAGGTCGGCGTTGCCGCGGGCGCGGCTGCCGTCGGGCAGGTAAAACGTGTCCTCCAGGCCGACGCGGATGTCCAGGCCCCGGCGAACGGCGTCCTCAATGAGGATCCAGGTCAGCTTCCCATCGCCGTGCTGGAGCCGGGGGGCCCTGACATCGGCCCAGTCGAGGATCTCGTGGATCGCGCTCACCAGGGATATCGCGTCGGCCCGGCCCACCTGGGCTTCTCCGGGTTCGACCAGGACACGGGTGACGCGGTCGGCCAGGCCGCAGGCCACGAGGGCCGCCGCGTCGGCAGGCGTCCACACGCCCGCCTCGATGCCGATCCCGGCCGCAAGCAGCGTCCGCATCACCTGGACCGATCCCTCCTCGCAGAGGTTGACCGAGGAGTAGGCGGGCTGGGTCCACTGGCCGATCAGGGTCAGCCTGCGCGGGAGGTCGGGTTCGATGTCGGCCACGGTGGTGACCCCGGCCGCATGTGCGCCCGCCGCCCGGGCGGCCGACGCGGCCCGGTCGACGTACCCGGGTTCCAGGGTGAGGTGGCCGTCGGCGTCCCTGACGTGGATGTGGAATTCCTGCGCGCCCGCGGCCACGCACTCCCGGACATCGCGAACCAGCTCGTCCGGGGTGACCGGTACGCTCGGACGATCGGCCTTGGACAGGTCACCGTTGACTGCTGCCTGAAGCATCAATGGGATTATCTCCTTGCCATCCCCCAAATCTATTGCGGCCAGCCTCCCGGAGCCGGCCCCGCGCCCCGGCGAGTTCGCCGGCCCGCTGCCGGACAGCAGAAAAGCGGTCCGCGCCATGATCGTGGATCGCTACCCCCGCTATACGGGTAGTAACGATCCACGGTGATGCGCGCTGGAGGGCGCGACGTTCCTCCAGTCCCAGGAGAAGCAGTTCTAACCGACCGAGCTTGAGATGAGCTGAGCCGTGGTCGGCCGGCCGGGCTGCTGAGCTGAGCCGTGGCCGGCCGGCCCGCTGACGCGGAGCGTGCCCGGTGCCAGCGGCGCGGGCGGTGCGGATGTTGCGGGAGAGGACGCGGCATGATCCATGACGTGCCCGAGGCGCCGGCACGCTGGACGATTGAGCCGGCCAGAGCCGGCCCGCGTTTCCATCGTGCCGGCGGCAACCGGCGCCGAGAGGCCAATTCGCTTACGAAAATCGCCAAGGGACTCGAAGTGCCATCGCATCCCCAAGAGGGGTAGCAATGGCACTTCGACTTCCCGGAGCCCTGCCCGGAGCCGGAGCCCTGCCCGGTCCCGGAGCCCTGCCCGGAGCCGGAGCTAGCTGCCGTGGTGGCTGGGCGGCACGTCGAGGGCGGGATTGCGGTCGAAGAAGCCGAACGGCTTCAGCCAGAACGACACGACGTCGCACGGCATCACCGGCCAGTCTTCCGGCCGGGGGATGTGATGCAGGCCGAACACGTACCACAGCACGACGTCGGTGTTCTCGATCGGCCGGTCGGCCGCGGTCCAGGCCGGCAGGCCCGCGTCGCGGGAGGACAGGTTCGGGAAGTCGCCGCAGGGCCAGCGCTCGTCCGGGTGGTAGGGCGTCACCCAGAGCGTGTGCCCGATCACCTCGGCCCGCTGGAAGGCCGGGGAGGATTTGTCGATCAGCGCCGGGAACGTCGCCGATGGCACCAGCTTGTACCCGACCGGGGTACCCAGGCCGTTCAGCACGTTGTCGTTGACGATCTTCCAGGCGCGCTGGGTGCCCCAGTCGTAGTCCTGCTGGCCGTCGGCCTCGGTGCGCAGCGGGGTGCTTGTCACCCTCAACCCCAGCCCGTAGGGGTCCGTCCCGTCCGCCGCCGAGTCGGTGACGTAGACCGTGTTGTCGGCGCCGTCGATGTCAAGGTCGAGCCGGGCCACGATGAAGTGCTGGTGGAACGGCGCGTACGTGTCGTGGTCGACCAGCGTGCCGTTCCCCGGCACCGTGCCCGCGGAAAGCCCGGCGCCGACGTGCGAAGTGACCAGGATCCCGGTGGCGCGCACCTCGCATTCGATGTTCCCGTCCTGGTAGAACCGCCAGTACACCAGGTACTCGTAGTTGGCCACGGTGACGTGGAAGGAGACCACAAGCCGCCGGGCCCGGCGCACCTCCGCGCCGGCCCGCTCGTCGACGTGCTTCCACAGCACGCCGCTGTCCTCCTCGTGGATGCAGATCGCGTTGGCGATCGTGCGCGGTTGGCCGCGGGAGTCGTGCACCACCGCGTCCAGGTAGCTGATCTCGCCCAGGCAGTCGCAGCCGAGTTCCAGCGAGGTGGTCATGAAGCCCAGGCCCCACTCGCCGATGTCGAACGCGGTCCGGCGGTAGTGGTCGGGGCTCGCATCCCGGTATGGCACGACCATCTCGGCGAACGAGAGCCGGTGCGCCACCGGCCGCAGCCGCCCCGCGTCGCGGAACCCGACCTGGTGCAGCACCAGGCCCTCCCGGTAGTTGAACCCCAGCCGCAGCTCCCAGTCCTGCCAGCGCAGCAGCTGGCCCTCCAGCTGAAAGCCGACCCCGTCGGGCTGGCTGACCTCAAGCGGCGTGACCGACCGCGGCGGCCGGCCGATGAGCCTGGGCAGGTACTCGCCGCGTACGTCCGCGGCGCCGGCGCTGCCTTCGGAGCCGCTGTCCTCGAGCTCGAGCAGCGTCATCCGGTTGAGGTCGACGACCGGGTGCAGCCCGGTGAGGTGATGGGCGTACGGATTGCCGTCCTGGCTGTCCCGGCACCAGACATCGCACCAGCCCAGCCGCAAGCCCCGGTAGCGGTCGGGCACCAGCGCGCCCCCGTAGGCCCACATGTCGGTCAGCACCAGGGACAGGTCGCTGATCCCGCGCCGGGCCAGTGCCTCGATCAGGGCCGGCTGCCCCCGCAGCATCTGATCGCATTCGTGCCACTCGTCGATGGTCATGTTCGGCTGCTGGCCTGGCAGGTGCTCCCAGCTGGTGACCATGTCCCCGGTCAGCGACACCACCGCCCGGTAGGCCTGCCCGTCGGTGCGGTCCCAGCAGACGATGAGGGCCTCGCGTCCGGCCGCCAGGCCGCCCGCCAGCGCGGCCAGCACGTCCTTGGCCGGCTCCCTGAGCTCGATCGAGGCGATCCGCCAGCTGTCACCGATCTCGCGTTCCCGCCGCAGGATCGCCGCCGCCTGCCGGATCTCTCCCGCCGTCAGCGGGTCGAGCGGATGCGCCGGCACGTTGGTCACGTGATCCTCCATTCCCGGCGGCCTGCCGATCATGGCACATTATCGTTGCGGCCATGCACAGTGTGGATCCGACGACGGAGTCGATGATCAGGTCGGTGCTCGCCTACGCGGAGAACCGGCTGCGGC
>JBEKKH010000743.1:0-3898 GCA_050010815.1 Streptosporangiaceae bacterium
GGCTGCGTTGCTCACCTGCCGCCGGGGCGGCCTGCGCAGCGGCCGGGCTGCGCCTGGGCCGACGGGGATGCCGACGGTGGCTGCGGCCAGTTCCGCGTCAGTACGTGCGGCGAGCGCCTGGCCGATTCGCTCGTCAAATTCGTCCTTGGTCAGCCGACCCTGAACGAACGCAGCTTTGAGCGCGTCGATCATCTGCTCGCGGTCGGCGAGCCATGCCCGCAGGTGGCCGCAGCCGACGGGAGCTGCCTTGTCTTTTCCCGGCCCTGCCGTAACGGCACCTCCCTTGGAGGAGGATTACAAGACAGCGTAGCGCGGCTGCCCTCTGGCAGCCATCCCAGACCTCACCACAACGCGGGAATCTGTCCCCTGAGCCTGAGGCACACGGTACGCGGCAGAAGCGGCAAGCGCTCCAAGCGCGGCGATGCATAAATATACGGCCAAGGCGGCTGTCAAGAGCTCTCGATAACCGCGCACAGTCCCGCCTAATTGATATGGGCGGCCATCCGGCGCGGACTCTCACGGCTGTAGCGGCGCCTAACAGTTTTTCGGTGCGGTATTGCAGTCGATGGCTGAGTTGTTCGTTTCTTCTGCCCGAGGGCTGTCTGCCGTTCTACAGTCGAATTATCTGAGCTACCGAGTTCATCGGGATGGATGCGGAGGTGAGGGCGAGCCCGTGGCAGGGGAAGTCATTGATCTCGTCAACGAAGCATGGCCATTCGTAAGTGCAGCGGCCGGCGGATATGGTGCGGCAGTGCTGAAGGCGTCCGAGGAATCGGCTGCTGAGGCGGCGGTGTCGTGGGGGCGCCGGATCTTGCAGCGGGTCTTCGGTGCCGGTGAGTCACCGGAAGTTTTGGTTTCTCTAGCCGCTGATCCCGCGGATGCGGACCTACAGGATGCCTTGAGGGCGGCGATGCGGAAGGTACTGGCCAGTGATGAGGTGCTTGCTCAGCAAGTACAGGAGATGCTAGCCCGCGCGTCCGTGGGCGCTGTCGGGCAGGGCGTGTCCAACACAGTGAGCAACAGCACAATCGGTGGGGCGAATATTCAGGCCGGAGTGATTGGCGGAGATGTCACGGTCAGGCAGAGGTGACCCTCTGTGGTGGTCAACCGGTTCGAAAACGCCCGTGCTGCGGTAAATATTCAGGTCGGTTCGGTCGGCGGTGATCTCACCGTCGCCCTGGACCGGACAGGGTACAGGTTGGAAGTGCTGTCGCCCACACTCCAACGTCGGATTCCCAGATCACAGCGGTCACCCAGCCATTTGCTAGATGCGCAGCGCGAGGTAGTACCATTCCGGAGCCGTGTCGAAGAGAAGATCTTGGCGGCGTGGCTGGCTGATGAGGAGCCGGTCTCGGTATTGCTTGTCAGCGGGCCTGGCGGACAGGGGAAGACCCGACTAGCCGGCCAGTTTGCCACCGACGCCTTCGGTGCTGGGTGGGCAGTACTGCGTGCAGCCGAGAGACTCGGGCCATTGCGCGCCGCCTCCGGCGTCACTGAACTGACGCCGGGCCAGGGTGTTCTGGTGCTGATTGATTATGCCGAGCGGTGGCCGCTACCGGTCTTGGCCCAACTGGTTGATGACTTGAATGCCGAATACGCTGCCGATCGTGTGGTGCGCGTGTTGTTGCTGGCCCGCCCGCAATCGGAGTTTTGGGAGCCTATGCGGGCGGAGTTGGGCCGTAGCGGTGCTGACGTGCCCGCCCCGCTCAGCATGGGGCAGTTCGCCGCCACCGCAGACGATACGACTGATGCGTACAGGAGAGCGGTCGAGGCGTTCCAGGAGGAACTTGGCCTACCACGGCATGCGTTGGCGCCACCGGCAGGAACGCAGACCGCGAATCCGCTGTCACTACACATGAGGGCACTTGCGGCAGTTTGCGCAGCCGCTGAGGGCCTCCCGCCCCCTGGTGCCGGTAATTTGTGTGCCTACCTTCTGGACCATGAACGCCGTTACTGGGAACGCTCGAACCTTCCAGCAGGTACGGCCGAGTCCCTGGTCCTGATCGCGACGTTGTTTGGCCCCTTCAATAGGACGAGCGAGGCGTGTCAATGGATAAGTCGGGCACGGCTGGCTGATGGAGCGGCGGAAGCAAACAGGCTGTTGGAGGCTCATCGCCGACTGTATCCGCCTCTGCCGGGCGCGTCAGGCAGCACAGAAAGGTGCGGGACGTCGCCCCTAGCGAACGGTGAGCTATTGCTCCCACTGACTCCTGACCGTCTCGCCGAAGACTTCATTGGCGCTCAGCTGGCGCAGACAGAGCGGCAGGAACTGGTCAGCGAACTTATAACCGTCGCTGGCCAGAAAGAGGATCGCGCGGCAGTTCGTCAGTGCCTGGGCATGCTGGCGGCCGCCTCTCGTTACAAACCGGTGCGCGCAGTTTTGTTCGACCGCCTTCGTGCCCGAAGTGAGCTGGCCGGAGCCGCACCACCGTCGGTCATCTACACCGTGATGGAGCATGGGGACCGTGACCTGATCGAAGCTGTCGATGCGGCACTGCCGCGATTCAGCACTGAATTGCTGCACCCTGCCCGGGACATGGCCCAGCATCTTCTCGATACTTTGCCCGCGGATGCACCTGCCGTTCAACGCGCACAACGACTAAGTAATCTCGGAATTCGCCTGGCGGAAACCGGGGACAAGCATGCAGCGCTTGCCTATACGCTGGAGGCTGTCGCGATCCATCGTCGGCTGGCAAAGGCCGATCCGGACGCTTACCTGCCTGGCCTTGCCCAGGCACTGAAAAACCTGGGGGTCCGTCTAGCAGGAGTCGGGGACAAGCAGGAGGCACTTGCCCTCACCCGCGAAGCGGTAAGGATTCGCCGTCGGCTGGCAGAAGCCGATCCAGACGCTTACCTACCTGGCCTTGCCCAGGCACTAAACAACCTCGGTGTCTTCATTGCAGAAGTAGGGGACGAGCGGCAGGGACTCGACCCTACGGAGGAGGCGGTGACGATCTTCCGTCGGCTGGTAGAGGCTGGTTCGGGCGATTTCCTGCCTGATCTCGCCATGGCTCTGTGGGGATACGCGCGGGTCCGACAGGCTGGCAATCTAGAAGTCGCCGAGGCGGCCAGCTCAGCGGCCGAAGCGATAAAGATCTACCAAGAACTGGGAGAAAAAGACTCTACGCCTTACACCGACTATCTCTCAGACGTACGTGCGACGCTCCAGCGCTTGCTAGATATGCAGTGACACCGCCGAACGGCTGCATTCGAAACAAAAACGTTCTAACCGGTTGATATGAGCGCAGGACCCCGGCCGTCAACTCGTCGTTGAGTCGCAAATATCGGCGATCAGGTCGGCCGCGCCCCGGGATGGCTCTAACGCTGCGTTACGATCACTGGTTATGGCCGATGCGCGAGATCCGCCTAATTGATATGATCGGCGATCTGGTCGACCTAGTTGCCGCCCTCTGCCGCGCCGAACAGGGTGATATGTGTGCGGCCGGCCATACGCATGGCAGGGCAGGCATGGCTCACCGGCGTCTGACGCTGCGATGAGGGCGCAGCGCGGGGACCTCAGGTGACAACGGAGAGGACTGTTCCGGCCAGATGGTGGCGTCAGCTGCCCTGTACGGCGGTCAGTATGAGATCGATGGTCTCCTGCGGGTGGCTGATGAAGGCCACGTGGGAGCTGCTGACCTCGACCGTGTGCGCGCCGGCCCGGGCCGCCATCGCCCGCTCCGCCACCGGCGGGATCGCGTTGTCGTTGCTGGCGACCATGTACCAGCTCGGCAGCGTCTTCCAGCCTGCCGGGCCTGATGGCGTGCCCAGGCACGCCAGCGTCACGGGCCGCTGGCTCACGGCCATCACGGCCGCCAGCGCATCCGGCAGGTCGGCGCAGAACTGCTCGTGGAAGAACTCGGGGTTGATATAGGCGTCGCCGTCTCCGTCGGGCATG